>NC_009767.1:2586666-2910000 GCF_000017805.1 Roseiflexus castenholzii DSM 13941
GCACATGGGACAGCCTGGTTGAGCAGACTGAACGGCGCGATGCGGCTTCTCGCAGTCGCGCCATCACTTCCGGTTTCCAGGGTCGTCCGGTTGGGTTGCGTGATGTCGCTATCGGCGGTTTTACGCGCCTGCCAGTGCTGGGACGCGAGTTCGTCGGGGTGCTCGGCGGCGGTCTGGTGCCTGGGAGTGTGGTGCTGATCGGCGGCGAACCAGGGATTGGCAAGAGCAGCCTGCTTCTGCAAGTTGCCGCTCATTTTGCAGACCATGTCGGTCCAGCGTTGTATGTCTCAGCGGAAGAGTCTGTTCAGCAGATCAAACTGCGCGCTGCGCGCATGGGTCTGGAACCGGAACGTCTGCTGGTCTACTCCGAAACCAATCTGAATGCCATTCTCGACCAGGTTGCGGCAATCAAACCGCAGCTCGTGGTCGTCGACTCAATCCAGACGGTCTACCTGGAAGAATTGAGCTCTGCTGCGGGGAGCGTCAGTCAGGTGCGTGAAGGGGCGCTACGCCTGTTGCGCGTTGCCAAGGAACACGCCATTCCGATGTTCCTCGTCGGTCATGTCACGAAAGAAGGGGCGATTGCCGGACCGCGTGTGCTCGAGCATATCGTCGATGTGGTGCTGTATCTGGAAGGAGATCGCTTTCATCAGTATCGCCTGCTGCGCGGCGTTAAGAATCGCTTTGGCTCGACCGATGAAGTCGGCGTTTTTGAGATGACGGCGCATGGATTGCGCGAAGTGCCGAATCCTTCGCAGGCGTTTCTCTCCGAGCGTACTGTCAATGCGCCCGGCTCGGCAGTGGCAGTGACGATGGAGGGGACGCGCCCCATCCTGGTTGAGGTGCAGGCATTGACGGCGCACAGCGCCGGCGCGCAACCGCGCCGCACTGCGAACGGCTTCGATATGAACCGGTTGCTGATGCTGGTTGCGGTGCTGACCAAACGGGTCGGCTTGCCATTGTTCAATCAGGATGTCTATGTTAACATTGTCGGCGGTCTGCGTATCGATGAACCAGCAGTCGATCTGGCGGTCGCGGTTGCAATTGCGTCATCATTCCGCAATATGCGTGTGCGCCAGGACCTGGCCATGGTCGGTGAGGTCGGATTGGCAGGGGAGTTGCGCAGCGCCGGGCAGTTGGAACGACGCCTTACCGAAGCGTCGGGACTGGGCTTTACCTGCGCGTTGTGTCCGGAAACTGCCCATCTGCCGTGTATCGAGGGTCTTGGCGTGATCACAGCGCGTGCGCTTGCCGATGCAATTGAAACGGCGTTGCGTGATTGTGATACCGGTACTCATGAGAATCAGTCTTAATTTTATCGTTCGCCTGATCGGGATGTTCGCGCTGGGGTATGCAGGTTTTCGCATTGGCATCACGCTATCGGGTGAACCTCCAACCGAGATTGAGGTCCTGGCGACCCAGTTGCTGGCGCTGGCAGGCGCCGGCTTGGGTCTGTTGACCACCCACCGCTGGACGGTCGAGCCGGTTCGTGATCTGATTCGTCATATGCGAAGCGTCTCGATTGCCGAATTGACGGCGCTGGTATTCGGGGCGCTGGTTGGGCTGATTTTTGGCGTGCTCTTGTCTGTTCCACTGGCGCAACTGCCGCCGCCGCTCGGTCAGTTTGGTCCAATCGTCGCTGCCGGTGCGCTGGCGTATCTTGGTGCGATCCTCTTCTCCAACCGTAAGAAAGATATTGCGGATATGCTCCTCGCCTCGCGCCGCGGAACCTTCTCCTGGTCGCAACAGGTCGGCGATGCTATCCAGCCGCCGCGTCGGTATCTGATTGATACCTCAGCCATTGTTGATGGACGCATTGCGGCTGTAGCGCAGACGGGCTTTGTCGATGGAACATTGGTCGTGCCCGACTTCGTGTTGCACGAGTTGCAATCGCTGGCGGACTCTGCCGATGAACTGCGGCGGATGAAAGGGCGGCGCGGGCTTGAGATTCTGAACACGATGCAGAAACAAATGAATAGCGCCGTGGAAGTGCTGAACGCCGACATTCCCGGCACTATGGACGTGGACGAGAAACTCGTCATTCTGGCGCGCCAGTATCGCTGCCCGATTATTACGAATGATAATAACCTTGGGCGCGTTGCGGAACTCCAGGGGGTCAGGGTTCTGAGCCTGAACCATCTGGCAGACGCCGTTCGTCCGCCGGTCATTCCCGGTCAGGACCTGCGTGTGACAATCCGCGATATTGGGCGTGAGCGTGAACAGGGGATTTCGTTTCTGGAAGATGGCACGATGGTGGTGGTCGAAGACGCGCGGCGTCTGATTGGGCGCGAGGTGGATACGATTGTCACGCGCGTCTATCAGACGCAGACCGGTCGGATCGTGTTTGCACAACTGCGGCTGGAGAATGTGGTGAAGCAGGGACCGGTCTGAGACCGGTCCGGGCGATGGGCGCCATATGTCGGGGCATGTCGGGGCCGGTCTGAGACCGGTCCGGGCGATGGGCGCCATATGTCGGGGCATGTCGGGGCCGGTCTGAGACCGGTCCGGGCGATGGGCGCCATATGTCGGGGCATGTCGGGGCCGGTCTGAGCCCGGCCCAGGGCGATGGGCGCCATATGTCGGGGCATGTCGGGACCGGTCTGAGACCGGTCCGGGCGATGGGCGCCATATGTCGGGGCATGTCGGGACCGGTCTGAGCCCGGCCCAGGGCGATGGGCGCCATATGTCGGGGCATGTCGGGACCGGTCTGAGACCGGCCCAGGGCGATGGGCGCCATATGTCGGGGCCGGTCTGAGACCGGCCCATCACGGGCAGGTGTTGTCTGGAGCAAACAGGAGTACTGTATGGCTTTTTCGTTGTTGAATACGTCTCTACCCATGCACGCCGATAGGCCCGGTCCGCGCGCCGCAGCGTTGGTTGCCCGCGATCAGAAAGTTTTTGCACCGTGTATGGGTCGGGTGTACCCGTTTGTGATGGAGCGTGGCTCAGGATGTGACGTGTGGGATGTCGATGGGACCCGTTACCTGGATTTCAATGCCGGGATCGCCGTCGTGTCCGCAGGGCATACACATCCCCGTATTGTGCGCGCTATTCAGGAACAGGCGGCCCGCTTCATTCACATGGCAGCAACCGATTTCTACAACGAGCCAATGGTGACGCTGGGCGAAAAACTGGTTGCTACCATGCCGGTCGAACACGAGTGGCAGGTGTTTCTGGCGAACTCCGGCACGGAAGCGATCGAGGCGGCGATCAAACTGGCGCGCTACGCCACCGGTCGCCAGGGGATTATTGCCTTCTTTGGCGGATTTCACGGACGATCCTACGGTGCGCTGTCGTTGACCGCTTCGAAACCGGTGCAACGGCGCGGCTACTTTCCGCTGGTTCCCGGCACGTTTCACGCCTTCTATGCCAATCCGTACCGCCCGCCGCTCGGTGTCGAGCCGTCGCGCGTTGCTGAAGCGTGCCTGGCGTACATCGAGGATACCCTCTTTCGCACTGTGGCGCCGCCGCGCGACATTGCTGCCATCGTGGTCGAGCCGATTCAGGGCGAAGGAGGCTATGTGGTTCCGGCGCCGGGATTTCTCTGCGGGTTGCGCCGGCTGTGCGATCAGTACGGCATTCTGCTGATCCTCGATGAAGTGCAGAGCGGCGTGGGGCGCACCGGAACGATGTGGGCATTCGAGCAGGAATGCCCCTCCGATGCTTCTGGCGCATGCACAGTATGTGGCCGGGCACAATTCATCGGCTGTATCCCGGATATTCTGGTGACTGCCAAAGGATTGGGCGGCGGCGTGCCAATTGGCGCGATTGTGGCGCGGAAAGGATGGACCTCGCTGTGGGAGCCGGGATCGCATGGGAATACATTTGGCGGGAATGCACTGGCATGCGTTGCGGCGAACGAAGTGCTCGATCTGGTGCGTCACGAACTCGCTGCGAATGCTGCGCGCGTCGGCACATACTTGATGCAGGGCTTGCGCAATCTCCAGCAACGCTACGAGGTGATCGGCGATGTTCGCGGGCGAGGACTGATGATCGGCGTCGAACTCGTTATGGATCGAGAAACGCGCGAGCCAGCGCGCGTGCTGGCGCAGCGCGTGATGGACGAATCGTTCCGTTGCGGCCTGCTGATCCTGACCTGTGGCGCTTCGACGATCCGCCTCTGCCCGCCACTCGTGCTGACCGAAGCGCAGGTCGATGAGGGTTTGGCAATCTTTGAGACGGCGTTGCGCGCCAGTCTGTAGCCTTCAACCCACGGTATACGCTGGCGGCGTCATCGGCGGTTGCGGTCGTTGACGTACTGCCAGCCATCCTCCAAGTGCACCGAGTAAGGCTGCGAATAGCAGATGAATGAGACCGGCGCAGAACCCCATCACCGGTCCCATAATGGTGATCAGGTTGCGAATGTCGTCGCCGGTCAGCCCGGAAGCCGGTTGCTGCTCCTCGATCTGCCTGATGATCTGATCGAGGAGCACCGGGTCACTCTGCGCGATAATGATGGCGATTACCCAAAAAATGACCGACCCGATCAGTGCGCCGACTCCTGCCACGCTGCCTGCCAGCGTTCCGCTGCCTACTCCTGCCGTCGGACCACTCCAGCGCACTCCGATGTATCCGGCAAGCGCGCCCAATGCCATCGATGCCAGCGGACCGCAGCAGAACACGCCTACTGCGGGAATGAAGGAGAAACCGACCACGGCAACGATGCTGATGAGTGCAAAAAGAAGCCCTGACTTCAGACTTCCCGACATGGCGCCTCCCTGGTAGGTGATACCAATGACCGGTGAACATCCGGCATGGTCACCCCGAGCAACGCGAGGGGTCTTGCGCGACCCGCGCAGATTCCTCGCTGCGTTTACCCTGAGCGAAGCGAAGGGCTCGGAATGACAAGCATGCGGCATCTTCAATCGTCATTGGTTATGACTGTCACTGTCTCGCATTGTACCACGCAGCGATTGACATGCTGCGTTCTATCCTCTAGAATGGCGCCACCCTGAAACCGGCGTTCTGAAACTTGATCGATGCACATGCATGACGAATCTTCCCGCCGTTCTGTCGCTTGATGGCGCATGGAAACTACTGCCGGTCAATGCGTTTCGTCAGGGATTCTACCCAACCGACGATGACACATGGCTGACCCAGGAGATTCCGGCGCATTGGCAACAGCATCCGCTGCTGGAGCGCTATGCGGGATGTATGGTCTACCGCCGGCGCTTCCGCCTGCCAGATGCGCTGGCAGGCACAACCGCGCAATCACTGCCAATCCGGTATTTCCTGCGCTTCAATGGTGTGTTTTACTGGGCGCAGCCCTATTTCAACGGCGTTGATCTTGGGCGTCACGAGGGGTATTTCGAGCCGTATGAGCGTGAGGTGACCGCCTGGATCGCGTCGGAGAACGAGATCGTCGTTGAGGTCGAGTGCCCCGATGAAGCCAATAAATCGGGCAAGCGCCTGATCACCGGCATTTTCTCGCACTGGGACTGCATGGACCCGCTCGCCAACCCCGGTGGCATCTGGTTGCCGGTCGAACTGATCGCCGCCGGTCCGGTACGGGTGCGCAATCTGCTGCTGCACACCGAAGCGGCTGGCGAGACGCTGGCGGAATTGCGCTTCCGCGCCGTCTTCGACGCAGACGTGGCGCGTGACGTGACGCTGCGCTGGACGTTTGCGCCGGTCAACTTTGCGGGAGCGGTGCAGACGACTGAGCAACGCCGCGCGCTGGCAGCCGGGGAACACGAGATTGTCGGGGTGTTGTTGGTGCGCGACCCGCATCTTTGGTGGCCCCACGATATGGGAGCGCCGGATTTGTATGCGGTCACGCTCGAGGTTCTCTGTGACGGTGTGGTTTCGGACTCGCGCACCGTTCGTTTCGGCATCCGCACGTTCGAGTTGCACGACTGGATACCCTATCTTAACGGCGCCCGCTTTTTCATCAAGGGGAACAATTATCCGCCAACCGATGTGCGCATTGCAACGACGACGCGCGAACGGTGTCTCGAGGACCTGCGCCTGGCGCGTGCGTGCCATATGAACATGCTGCGGGTGCATGGACATATTGCGCATCCGGCGCTCTACGACGCCGCCGATGAGATGGGCATGCTGCTCTGGCAGGATTTCCCGCTCCACTGGCTCTACCGCCGTGATGTGCTGCCCGAAGCCCGCCGTCAGGCGCGCGCTATGGTGCGTCTGTTGGGGAACCATCCCTCGGTGGCGCTCTGGTGTATGCACAACGAACCGGTGTACGTCGTTGATACCCGCGATGAACGGATGCTGACGCGCGTGCGCACGTATGCATCAATGTTCGTCTTCAGCTGGAACCGCGATGTGATGGACAGCGAGTTGAAGCGGGTGGTCGAACGGGAAGACGGCAGACGACCGGTGGTGCGTTCGTCGAACGAGTTTCCCATTCCGGGCATTCGCGCCGGCGCCAGTACACATTTCTACTATGGTTGGTACACAATCTATGGGCGCCTCGAAGCGTGGGAGCCGTTGATCCGGCGCTTCCCGCAGTTGGTGCGCTTTGTCACCGAGTTTGGCGCGCAGAGTTTCCCGAATGTCGAGAGTTGCGTCAGGTTCATGGACGCCGACATCAGGCGCATCGACTGGCAGCGTCTGGTTGAGCGTCATCAGTTTCAGGCGGACATTATGGCGCACTGGTACGATTGGCGCGCGGCACGTTCGCTCGAAGAACTGGTGCAGATGTCGCAGGAGTATCAGATTAAGGTCAACCGCCACTATATTGATCGGTTGCGTTTGCGCAAGTATCGCCCAACTGGCGGCATGATGCCATTCATGTTCCATGATGCCAATCCTTCGGTCTCCTGGTCGATCATCGACTACTGGCGCGTTCCGAAACGGTCATACGAGGCAATGCGCCTGGCGTTCAGTCCGCACTATATCTTCACCGTGCTGGAAAAAGAAGCCATCGCTCTCGATGAAACGCTCGATTTACCGGTTTATGTGGTCAACGACGCTCACCGCGATCTGGCGGTGACGGCGACCGCGCGCCTGGTTGGTCCTGGCGATGCAGTGCTGGCGACTGTCGAGCGATCCTTCACATTGCCCGCCGACTGTATGACAATGGAGATCGAGCGGTTGCGCCTGATCCCGTCGGAACCCGGAACGTATCGTCTGGAATTGACGCTGGATGGCGATCTGGCGGAAGTTATTGTCAACGCCTATGCGATTCATGTCTCGGTTGGTTAGAAAGGAAACGGTTATGCTCGACAAAGCCAACGCTATCGCATCTGAAATCGTTCGCCTGCGCCGCGACATTCATGCGCACCCTGAACTTGCGTTCCAGGAAGTGCGGACTGCCCAACTGGTTGCGGAGACGCTGCGCGAGATCGGCGGCATCGACATCCGCACTGGCGTCGGCAAAACTGGCGTCGTCGGGCATTTGGGAACCGGAGATGGACCGACGATCGGCATCCGTGCCGATATGGACGCGCTGCCAATCGACGAAGCGACCGGGTTGCCGTTTGCCTCGCAGAATCCTGGTGTGATGCACGCCTGCGGGCATGATGCGCATACCGCCATCCTGCTCGGCGTTGCGCACCTGCTCAAGCAGGAGTTCGCCGCCGGCAATCTGCGCGGCAATGTACGCTTTCTGTTCCAACCTGCCGAGGAAGCGCAAGATGCAGAGGGTCTCAGTGGCGCGCCCCGGATGATCAACGATGGCGCGCTCGATGGCGTCGATCACGTTATCGCGTTACACGTCGACTCCGGGTTGCCGGTGGGAAAAATCACCATCCGTGAGGGGGCGAGTTCAGCGGCGGTTGATAGTTTTCGTGGTTGGATCACGGGGAGCGGCGGACATGGCGCCTATCCGCATCTGGGAACGGACCCGCTCTGGATGCTGTTGCCGGTGATGCAGGCGCTGCACGGAATCGTTGCGCGTCGTGTCAACCCGATGCACCCGGCAGTCGTGAGCCTTGGCGTTGTGCGCGGCGGCACGGCGTCGAACGTTATTCCCGCTGAGGTGTATCTGGAGGGCACACTGCGCAGTTTCGATCCGCAGGTGCGTGAGCAGTTGCTTGTCGAGGTGGAGCGCGCCTTTGCCGTCGCGCGCGCCGTTGGCGGCGATTATCGGCTGGAAATCGAGCGCGGCTATCCCGCCGGACACAATGATGCCACAGTGAGCGACTGGATTTCGGCAACTGTTACCGATCTGATCGGCGCTGATGCGATTGATCGCAGTCGCACCGGTATGGGTGCGGAGGATTTCGCTTATATGACGCAGAAAGCGCCTGGTGCGATGTTCATGCTTGGCGCGGCCATCGATGATGGTGTGAGCCGTGGGCATCATACGCCGATCTTCGACATCGACGAGCGCGCGTTGCCGATCGGCGCGGCTATTCTTGCCGAAACCGCGCGCCGCTATCTGGCCGGTAATACCAATGACCTGTGACCATCCGGCATGGTCACCCCGAGCAGCGCGCGGGGTCGTGCGCAACCCGCTCAGATTCCTCGCTGCGTTTACCCTGAGCGAAGCGAAGGGCTCGGAATGACAAGCATGCGGCATCTTCAATCGTCATTGGTATAAGGCGGGATGATAAACACTACGGGGTAGAGACGGTGCATGCCAACGTATCGGAGAACACATGGTAAAGACGTTGCGATGCAACATCTTTACCATGACCTTCCTGATGATTCCTACAGTTCGATCCTCGTGCCCAACACCTGAAGGAATTTCGCAATCCATTCAGGATGCGCGGGCCAGGCGGGCGCCGTCACCAGGTTGCCGTCGACATGCGCTTTGTTGGATGGAATATCGACATACCGCCCCCCGGCGCGATTAACGTCAGGACCAACTGCCGGGTATGCAGAGCATGACCTGCCCTCCAGGACGCCTGCCGCAGCCAGCACCTGCGCGCCATGGCAGATGGCGGCAATCGGCTTGTTGGCAGCCGCAAAATGGCGGACGATGTCCAGCACCTTCTCGTTCAGGCGGATGTACTCCGGCGCGCGTCCGCCAGGGATCACGAGTGCGTCGTAGTCTTCAGCTCGAACTTCGGCGAATGTTGCGTTGAGTGCGAAGTTGTGCCCCGGCTTCTCACTGTACGTCTGATCTCCCTCGAAATCGTGAACTGCCGTGCGTACCTTATCGCCTGCCTTCTTATCGGGGCAGACGGCGTGGACGGTGTGACCAACCGCCTGAAGCGCCTGGAACGGAACCATAACTTCGTAATCCTCGACGTAATCGCCAACGAGCATCAAGATGTTCTTTGCCGCCATTGGGAAACTCCTTTCTGCTCCTTTGCACGTTTGCCATTGCCGTGGGGACGAGATCATTATACCCGAATCTTTGGATGAGAACCAAGAACTGAGAACTGGGAAGCAAGAACCGAGAAGCAAGAACCAGGGACCAAAAGGTCAGGGTTTAGACGCATCACGTGCAACGGGCAACCTTCGTATCTTCTACCAATTCCCTGTGACCATCCGGCATGGTCACCCCGAGCAGCGCGAGGGGTCGTGCGCGACCCGCGCAGATTCCTCGCTGCGCGCGGAATGACCCGTCGCGGCGCGCGGAATGACCCGTCGCTGTGCTCGGAATGACCAGCATGCGGCATCGTCAATCGTCATTGGTATTCGACCCCTCGCGCCGCGTGCCTGTCTCCCTGCGAGCGCCCACCGGGGGACGCCTGCCTTGCTGCATCTTGCGTCCGTCCTGCTCTTGCGTATGCAATGTGTCACCTTTGTAAACCTTGACTTAACGTGTCATATCTACTATAGTGAGCGCGGATTTGATCAGATTTGACTAGAATCGATACATCCATGACCGCGATGCATTCGACATCGGCGGCAACGCTGTTCCCGGGCGGTCAACCGCACATCGTTGTGGTAGGCGGCGGGATCAGCGGCATGAGCGCGGCATATGAACTGGGGCGCGCAACGCGCGACGGGGCGCCGCCGGTGATGGTCACGCTCATCGAGCGTGAGGCGCGTTTAGGGGGCAAGGTCGTCACCGAGCGCAACGGACCCTTCGTCATCGAAGGCGGACCCGACTCGTTCATGGCGCAGAAACCATGGGCTGCCGAACTGGCGCGTGAGATCGGTCTGGGTGACGAGTTGATGGTCGCCTCGCCGATGCGCCGCACGACATGGGTGCTGATCCGTGGACGACCGCAACCGCTCCCCGAAGGCATGCTCCTGATCGTCCCCACACGCATCGCACCCTTTGCCTTCTCGCCGCTGATTTCTCCCCTTGGAAAACTTCGTATGGCGCTCGACTTGTTCGTTCCGGCGCGCCGTGACGATGGCGATGAGACGCTCGCCGACTTTATTCGCCGTCGCCTGGGGAATGAGGCGCTTGATCGTCTGGCGGAGCCGATCCTCTCCGGCATTCACAGCGCTGAGTGCGAACGCCAGAGCATTCTGGCGACCTTTCCGCGCTTCCGCGAGTTGGAGAAACGCCATGGCAGTCTGATCCGCGGCATGCTTGCAGCGCGGCGCACCGCGTCACCCTCTTCAGCGCATCAGTCGCCCTTCATGACGCTGCGCGGCGGCATGGGGACGCTCGTCGAGCGGTTGGAACAACGTCTCACGGCGCGTATCCTGACCAACCGCCGGGTGATGGCGCTCACCTGTGATACAACCGCTGCGCGTCCCTATCGTCTGTGGTTGGACGACGGCGCCACGCTGGATGCCGATGCCGTCATTCTGGCGACGCCATCCTACGCCGCTGCTGACCTCGTCGGTGCATCGTTCCCGGCGCTGGCGGATGCGTTACGCGCCATCCGGTACGTTTCGACCGCCACGGTCTCACTGGTCTACCGGCGCAGTGAGGTCGGGACGCCGCTCGATGGCTATGGTCTGGTCATTCCGCGCAGCGAACAGACCTGGATTAATGCATGCACCCTCTCCTCGGTTAAGTTTCGCCATCGCGCGCCCGATGAGTATCTGTTGCTGCGCTGCTTCGTCGGCGGATCGCGTCGTCCAGAACTGCTGGCGCGGGACGATGACGACCTGGTGCGCATGGCGCAGTCCGATCTGCGCGCCGTTCTGGGCATCACCGCCGTGCCGCTGCTGACGCGCGTGTATCGCTGGCATAACGGCAACCCGCAGTATGATGTCGGGCATCTGGAACGAATCGCCGCGCTCGAGGCGCTTTGTCCGGCGGGTCTTTTGCTGGCCGGCGCCGCGTATCGTGGCGTTGGCGTGCCCGACTGCATCAAACAGGGGCGTGAGGCGGCGCGTCGGGCGCTCGATGTGGTTGCGACCGCTCGCTATCCGGTGATGGAAAAGTAAAGGTTTCTCAACTTGCAATATATTGTGAAAATTGTAACATGGTATTGCGATGATCGACGCCAGACCAATCGACGACGAATGGCTGTCGCTGACAGAAGCCAGTGAATTGCTCGGCGTGGCGGCATCGACACTGCGCCGTTGGGGGGATGCCGGAAAGGTGCCGATGAAGCGCACCCTCGGCGGTCATCGTCGTTTTTCGCGGGCAGGGCTGCTGAAAGTGATGGAAGAAGCGCAGCCGCACGTCTCCCCCTCCACGCCGGCGCCGCTGTCGTTCCTGCGGTTCGACGCGCACGCCATGGCGCGCGCCGACTGGCACTCGCGCTTGATGACGCATTCCAATGCCGACCGTATGCGTGGTCTCGGGCAACGTTTGCTGGGTTTGTTGATCCAGTACATCAACCGTCAGGAGGAGGACGAACGGTTTCTGAATGAAGCGCGCGTAATCGGTAGTGGTTATGGGCGCGAAACGCGCGATGCCGGCGTCAGTATGCACGATACGGTGCAGGCGTTTCTGTTCTTCCGCAACTCGTTTGCGCGACTGGCGATGCCGGTGCCCGGCATTACTCAACCGAACGACCTGGATCAGGCGGTCGCTCTCCATGCGCGGATCGATCGTTTCATGGACGCAGTGCTGCTGGGAGCGATCACCGGGTATGAGCAACAAGAGTGAGGTGATCGGCTATGCACATAACCCTGATCGGTGTGCATCAGCGCAATACGCCGGTGACGGTGCGCGAGCGGTTGGCATTCAGCCTCCGTGAGTTGCCCGACGCGCTCCTGGCGTTGCGTCGATATGTCGAAGAAGGGATCATCCTCTCGACATGCAACCGGGTTGAGGTGTGCGCTGTGACACACGACAGCGTGGGGGGCGATGCGGCGTTGAAATCGTTCCTCGCGGAACAACGTGGCGTTGATCAGGCGGTGTTCGTCCCTTCACTCTACATCTATCACAATGAAGCAGTCGTGCGCCATCTCTATCGTCTGGCTGCCGGTCTCGACTCGATGGTGCTTGGCGAGGATCAGATCGTCGGGCAGATCAAGGAGGCGCTTGCCATTGCGCACGCATCTGGGGCGATTGGTCCGGTGCTCCATCGGGTGCTCCATGGAGCATTGGCGGCAGGGAAGCGCGCGCGCACCCACACCGGCATTGCTTCCGGTCATGTGTCGGTGGTGTCGGTTGCAATCGATGCCCTGCGCCAGCACGCCGATCTGCTGAAGCAGGGGCGTGCGCTGGTCATCGGCGCCGGGCATATGGCAGAACTGACGCTGAAACATCTGATCGCCGAAGGGTGCTCCGCCATCACTGTTATCAATCGCACGGAGACGCGGGCCAGCGCGCTGGCGCAGCGGTATGGCGTCGCATGGCGACCATGGGGCGATCTGAGCGATGCGCTGGCGATGAGCGATATGGTGGTCAGTTGTACGTCGGCGCCGGGTATCGTGGTGTCATGGCAGATGGTGGAACGCGCCGCAGTCGGGCGTTCTGTTCCGTTGCTCCTCTTTGACCTTGCGGTGCCGCGTGATATCGATCAGCGTGTGGTGGAGATACCTGGCGTGCACCTCTACGATGTGGATGCGCTCGAACCGATCTGTGTGACCAACCGCGCCATGCGCGCTGCCGAAGCGCAACGTGCGGAGGCGATCATCGATGGCGAAGTGGCGAAGTTCATGGAGTGGTGGGTGGCGCAACAGGCGGTTCCGACCATCCGCGCTCTGCGGGAGCGCGCCGAAGCCATCCGCGACGCCGAAATCCGGCGGGCGCTGGCGCGCTGCCCGGAACTCTCGCCGCAACAGCGCGAAACGGTGGTCGCGCTGAGCACGGCGATTATCAATAAACTGCTGCACGAGCCGATTGTGGCGCTGCGCGATCCGGAGGCGGGTAGCGAATTGGTGTCGGCAGTGCGGCGATTGTTCAATATCGATGATGCCACGGTTCACCCTTCTGCGAAAGTGACATAACATATGTGCCTGGAGAGGATACGAAGGTATGGCTGATCAGGATCACGCTGCTGCTTCCGCAATTCCCTGGTTTGTGCAGTTCACTGCGTTCAAGGTTGATCCTGCATGGCGTCGTTTGCCGCATACGGCGCGAGCCGAAGGGCGCGAGGCGTTCGCCGGTGTGGTGGAGGAGTATGCCTCCTCGATCACAACCTGGGCGTACAGCGGCATCGGCTTGAAGATCGGCGTCGATCTCCTCCTCTGGCGGCGTGGCGTCGATCCCAAATTGATGCAGGAGATGACGGCGCGCCTGCTGAGGAGTGGCATCGGGTGTTATA
Organism: Roseiflexus castenholzii DSM 13941; assembly: GCF_000017805.1. Taxonomy (GTDB): domain Bacteria; phylum Chloroflexota; class Chloroflexia; order Chloroflexales; family Roseiflexaceae; genus Roseiflexus; species Roseiflexus castenholzii. Next base: position 2,600,151 of record NC_009767.1, read on the forward strand.
GCGAGATTTCATATCAATTGTTTGGCTATACCCGTTCCTCGGTCTACACCCGCCGCCCCACCAGTCAAGAGCAGGCGATCGATCTGAATGATCGCCAGACCTACCTGATTGTCTATCCGTTCAGCAAAACAACCGAATGGTACCTCATGAGCCGTGATGCCCGTCAGGGAATGATGAATGAGCATATGCGCGTTGGTCACGAGTATGCCGACATCCGGCAGGTGCTGTTGTATGCAACCGGGATCGACGATCAGGAGTTTGTCGTTGCGTATGAAACCGAGGACCTGCCGCGGTTCAGCCAGTTGGTCACCGATCTGCGCGCGACCGAAGCGCGCCGTTATACGCTGCGCGACACGCCGATCATTACTGCCATTCATTATCCTCTACGCGACGCGCTGGCGCTGATTGGATAATCTATGACGCTTCATCGCTTTCTGGCGGCGTGTCGCCGCCAGCCAACCGATGCCACGCCGGTCTGGTTTATGCGCCAGGCAGGGCGCTATATGCCGGAGTATCGCGCGATCCGCGAACGCTACGGCTTTCTCGATATGGTGAAAACGCCGGAACTGGCTGCCGAGATCACCATGCAGCCGCTCCTTGCTTTCCCCGTCGATGCAGCGATCATTTTCGCCGACATTCTGCCGTTGCTCGAAGGGATCGGTCTTCAGTTGACTTATGAGCAGGGTGAAGGTCCGGTCATTCACAATCCGTTGCGCTCCTCCGCCGACATTGCCGCCCTGCGCGACGCCGATCCGCGCGAAACGGTCGCGTACACGATCCAGGCGATCCGTTTGGTGAAACGTGAACTGGAAGAGCGCGCGCCGCTCATTGGGTTCAGTGGCGCGCCGTTCACGCTGGCGGCGTATGCCGTCGAGGGAGGATCGTCGCGGGATCATCGCTTGACGAAGGCGCTGATGTATGCCGAACCGCAGGCATGGCGCGATCTGATGGAGCGTTTGACAACCCAGGTGAGCGCCTACCTGATTGCGCAGATTGAGGCTGGCGCCGATGCGGTGCAGCTCTTCGATAGTTGGGCAGGCGCACTCGCACCCGGCGATTATGCCGAATACGTGCTGCCGTTTGTGCAGCAATGTATCATTAATGTGCGCGCCGGTTGTGGGGTCGTTCCGCCGCCGCCAATTATCTACTTCGGTGTCGGCATGTCGGGTATGCTCGGTATGTTGCGTCAGACCGACGCGGATGTCATTGGTCTCGATTGGCGCATCTATCTTGATGATGGGTGGGCGCAGGTTGGTCCTGGCGTCGCGGTTCAGGGCAACCTCGACCCGCACACGCTCCTGGCGCCCTGGTCCGACGTCCGTCGTCGCGCCGCCGATATTCTCGACCGCGCGGCCAGTCGTCCAGGGCATATTTTCAACCTGGGGCACGGGATCGTGCCCGAAACGCCGGTTGATACTGTGCGTCGTCTGGCTGAGTTCGTTCATGAGTATTCAGCGGAAGAAACCTATGACTGATCACGCACCGCCAACGGGTATTTTTTTGCTTGCCTATGGCACGCCGGAGAGTCTCGACGATGTCGAGCCGTACTTTACCCACATTCGTGGTGGGCGCACGCCATCACCGGAGGCGGTGGCGAACCTGCGTGAACGCTATCGGCTGGTTGGTGGACGCACGCCGCTCAAGGACCTGACCTTCGCTGTGGCCGACCGGTTGCAGGCGCGGCTCGATGCGCAATCGCCGGGTCGGTATCGCGTCTATGTCGGCATGAAGCACTGGCATCCATTTATTGCCGAAACTGTGCCACGGATTGCGCGCGATGGGGTGCGCGAGGTTGTGGCGCTCGTTCTTGCGCCCCACTATTCTCGAATGAGCGTCGGCGGCTACCGCAAGTACCTTGACGAAGCGAATGGCGCGCTTCCGCAGCCGCTCCAGGTGACATTCATCGAACGCTGGCACGATGATCCAGGATTCCGGCGGTTGATTGCAGATCGCATCACGGAGGCGCGCGTCACCTTGCCTCCTGATCTGCGCAACGAAGCGCTGGTTCTCTTCAGTGCGCACAGTCTGCCGGAGCGCATTCTGTCGTGGAACGACCCATACCCCGACGAACTGCGTGAGAGTGCGTCCGGCATCGCGGCGTTGCTGGGCTTGACCGACTGGCGTCTCTGCTATCAGAGCGCGGGGATGACCGGCGAACCGTGGCTGGGTCCCGACATTCTCGATTACCTGGAAGAACTGCACAACGAAGGGGTGCGCGCCGTGATCAGCGCGCCGTTCGGGTTCGTTGCCGACCATCTCGAGGTGCTGTGGGACATCGACCACGAGGCGCAAGAGAAGGCTGCGGAGTTGGGGATGACGCTCCGCCGCATTCGAATGCCGAACGCCGATGATGAGTTTGTGGACGTGCTGGTGGCGCTGCTTCGTGCTGCGCTGGGAAAGCGTCTATGAGAAATTCGCTGACCATTGGCACGCGCGCCAGCAAACTGGCGCTGGTGCAGACGCACATGATCCGCGATGCGTTGCAGGCGGCGCATCCGGGATTGACCGTTGCTGTTGAACGGATTACGACGCGCGGCGACATTATTCTTGACCGTCCGCTCAATGCAATCGGTGATAAAGGACTGTTCGTCGTCGAAATCGAGGAGGCGATGCGCGCTGGCAGGGTCGATCTGGCGGTTCATAGCGCCAAAGATCTGCCCTCGACGCTGCCTCCCGATATGACCCTGGCTGTCTGCCCGCGCCGTGCCGATCCGCGTGATGCGCTGGTGGCGCAGCCGGGCATGACGCTTGCTTCCCTGCCGCATGGCGCGCGCGTTGGCACGAGCAGCCTGCGGCGCGCCTGTCAGTTGCGCGCCCTGCGCCCCGATCTGACGCTGCTCGATCTGCGCGGAAATGTCGATACGCGGTTGCGCAAGTTGCGTGAAGGGCAGTACGATGCCATCGTGCTCGCGGCAGCCGGGTTGAAGCGGCTGGGTCTCGAAGAGGTTATTACGGAACTGCTCGAACCAGATGTGCTGATACCGGCGGTTGGGCAGGGAATTATCGGCGTCGAAGCGCGCGCCGGCGATGATGAGGTGCTGCGTCTGCTGGCGCCGCTCGATGATCCGGCAGCGCGCGCCGCGATCACGGCTGAGCGCGCATTTCTGGCGCGTATCGGTGGTGGTTGCCGGGTTCCGGTCGGAGCGCTGGCGCTCCTCGAAGGCGATGAATTGCTGCTGTACGGGATGATCGGCGCACTGGACGGGCGTATGGTGCGCGGTATGCGGAGCGGATCAGCATCGGACCCTGCCGGTCTGGGATCGGCGCTGGCGGAAGAACTGCTCGATGCAGGCGGGCAGGCGTTGCTCGCAGGGTAATCGAATGGACACGACCGGTCAATTGCAAGGGAAACGGATCGCAGTCACACGCGCTGCCGAACGGGCAGAAGGTTTGGCGGCAGCGCTGAGCAGTGAAGGGGCTGAGGTGCTGGTTTGCCCGACAATCGCCTATGCCCCGCCGGATGATCCTGATCGGCTCGAAGCAGCACTCGAGCGTCTCGACCAGTACGACTGGATCATTTTCACCAGTGTCGCAGCCGTCGATACACTCGCTCGGTATCAGGCGCTGCCGCCGCCGTTGCACGTGCGGGTGGCGGCAGTCGGGAAAGCGACGGCTGCCGCTATCGAGTCGCGCGGCGGGCGGGTCGATCTGCTGCCAGCGCAACAAAACGCGGAAGGGTTGCTGGCAGAACTGCGAAACGTCGCCGGTCAACGCTTTCTGCTGCCGGTCTCCGACATCGCACGCGATACGCTAGCAGTCGGTTTGCGCGAGCGTGAAGCGTTGGTCGATGTGGTGACCGCCTACCGGACGGTTCCCGGTCCGGGGGTGCGTGATCTGATCGATCCGCTCTGCCGCCGCGCCATTGATGCCGTCGTGTTCAGCAGCCCATCGACATTGCGCTACCTGATCGACGGCATGGAACAGTTCGGCATCGCCCGTTCCGTGGCACGCGCCCTGTTCGACGGCGTTGCGTTGATTGCGATAGGACCGACGACCGCGCAGGCGCTGCGGGACGAAGGTCTGTCCGTTGCCGCACAGGCGCCGAATCCGGCGGTGGAAGGAGTGGCGGAAGCGGTGTGTGCGGGGTTAAATGACGTAGGGGCACGCCTGAGGCGCGCCCATGGGCAGTAGGGGCGCGCCTCAGGCGCGCCCATGGGGACCGCGCCGCGCGCCCGTGGGGACCGCCGCGCGCCGGTGGGGACCGCCGCGCCCATGGGGACCGCGCCGCGCGCCCGTGGGGACCGCGCCGCGCCCATGGGGACCGCGCCGCGCGCCCGTGGGGACCGCCGCGCCCATGGGGACCGCGCCGCGCGCCCGTGGGGACCGCCGCGCCCATGGGGACTGCGCCGCGCTCGTGGGGACCGCGCCGCGCGCCCGTGGGGACCGCCGCGCCCGTGGGGACCGCCGCCCCATGGGGACCGCGCCGCGCGCCCGTGGGGACCGCCGCGCCCGTGGGGACCGCCGCGCCCATGGGGACCGCGCCGCGCGCCCGTGGATTCGGTGGGTGGAAGGTTGCATAGTGTGCAGTCGAAGACGCCCCCGACCCTTAAGGTCCTTGCCGTTGATCGCTTTCTGTTGGGGCATCTCGCCGGCGGAACGGTCCTGGCATCCGGTTGGTGCGTCTCCCAACCTCAAGAGGCTTGGTCGCTTGTCAGGCAGTGAATCGGAATGTGAATCCTTAACTCCTGACCGCTGCTGACCCACAGGAGGCTCCTATGCTTATCAATCGTCCACGACGATTACGCCGCACTCCCGCACTGCGGCGCATGGTGTGCGAAACCGTGTTGAGCGCCGACGATCTGATCGCGCCACTCTTCGTTGTCGCCGGCAGCGGCGTTGTGCGTCCGATCCGCTCGATGCCGGGGCATGCCCAGATATCGGTCGATCAACTTGACCCTGAAATCAGCGAAATCGCCGAACTCCAGATACCGGCTGTCCTCCTGTTTGGCATTCCAGCGCACAAAGACCCGACCGGCAGCAGTGGTTGGGACCCGGAGGGTCCGGTGCCACAGGCGATTCGCGCCATCAAGCGGCTTGCTCCTCAATTGACCGTTATCGCAGATGTGTGCGTCTGTGAGTACACCAGCCATGGACATTGCGGTATTCTGGCGGAGACGCCTGGCAGTGGCGATGTGCTCAACGATCCGACGCTCGAAATTCTGGCGCGTTGTGCCGTGGCGTATGCCGATGCCGGCGCCGACATCGTTGCTCCCAGCGCCATGATGGATGGTCAGGTCGCTGCGATTCGCGCCGCTCTCGACGCCGCAGGTTATACGCAGGTCGCTATCCTGTCGTATGCCGCCAAGTTTGCGTCCGCCTTCTACGGACCATTCCGTGAAGCCGCCGAGTCTACGCCAGCGTTCGGCGACCGGCGCGCCTATCAGATGGACCCGGCGAACGGACGTGAGGCGTTGCGTGAGGTGGAACTCGATATTGCCGAAGGCGCCGATATGATCATGGTCAAACCGGCAGGCGCGTATCTCGACATTATCAGCACGGTGCGGCAGCGCTATCATGTGCCGCTGGCAGCGTATCAGGTGAGCGGCGAGTATGCCATGATCAAAGCGGCGGCGCAACTCGGTTGGCTCGACGAGCGCCGCGCCGCCCTCGAAAGTCTGATCGCCATTCGCCGCGCCGGAGCGGATATGATCATCACCTACTTCGCCAAGGATGCCGCGCGCTGGATTGCTGCGGAGTGAGGCAAGCGGCGTGCGGGTAGGGATGTTGCACCACAATGTCTCCAGGCATCGCACGCTGTCTGTGCGAAGGTTGCAAGTGAGAAGGTTGAAGGCGACTGGGAAACCCTAACCCTTAACCCCTGACGTTGGTTTGAGCCATTGGATTATGATGACCTGGTTGTACCTATGAAAACCTACCGTTCTGAGTCACTGTTCGCAGAAGCGCGTTCGCTCTTCCCCGGCGGCGTCAACAGTCCGGTGCGCGCCTTTCGCGCCGTCGGCGGCGCGCCGCGCTTTATTGCGCGCGGCGAGGGGGCATTTCTCGTTGATGTCGATGGCAATCGCTACATCGATTACGTTCTGTCGTGGGGACCACTGATCCTGGGGCATGCGCACCCCAATGTTGTTGCCGCCATCGCCGAACAGGCGGCGCATGGCACGTCGTTCGGCGCCCCGACCGAACTCGAAAGCGAACTGGCACGTCTGATCACACAGGCGATGCCCTCGGTTGAAATGGTGCGCTTCGTCTCGTCGGGCACCGAAGCAGCAATGAGCGCCCTGCGCCTCGCGCGCGCCGCAACCCGCCGCGACAAGGTCATCAAGTTTGCCGGCTGTTACCATGGGCACTTCGACGGATTTCTGGTGCAGGCTGGCTCCGGTGTAGCAACGCTTGGCTTGCCGGACAGTCCGGGGGTGACGGCGGCAACGGCTGCAAGTACGTTGACGGCGCCGTATAACGATCTTGATGCGGTAGAGTCGCTGTTGAAGGCGAATCCCGGCGAAGTGGCGGCGATTGCCGTCGAACCGGTTGCCGGAAACATGGGACTGGTGCTGCCACAACCCGGTTTTCTCGAAGGTTTGCGCCGCTTAGCCGACGAACATGGCGCACTGCTGATCTTCGACGAGGTTATGACCGGCTTTCGAGTAGGGTATGGCGGCGCACAAGGAAAGTATGGCATCACCCCTGATCTTACCTGTCTCGGCAAGGTGATTGGCGGTGGTTTACCGGCTGCCGCCTATGGCGGACGGCGCGATCTGATGGAACTGATCGCGCCCGCCGGTCCGGTGTATCAGGCAGGCACCCTTTCCGGCAATCCGCTGGCAATGGCGGCTGGCGCGGCGACCCTGCGGGCTATCAGGGCGCCTGGCGTCTTTGAGCAATTGGAACGGGCAGCGGCGATGCTCTGTTCTGGTTTTGAGCACGCTGCCGCCGAAGCGGACATCGCGCTGCGTACTGCTTATGCCGGCAGCATGTGGGGTTTCTTCTTCACCGATGAACCGGTGGTCGATTATGTCTCGGCGAAGAAATCAGATACGCAACGCTACGCGCAGTTCTTCCACGCGATGCTGGAACGCGGCATCTACCTGGCGCCAGCCCAATTCGAGGCATCTTTCGTATCGCTCGCGCATAGCGATGCGCTCATTCAAGAGACGATTGCCGCCGCCGCCGACGCGCTACGATCGATCCAGAACGCTGCTCGGAAAGGCTGACGCCAGGGCGCGAAGATGCACAGGTCGCAAGCCCGGTCAACCGGTTTTTATCTTGAAACCTGCATCCCTTTGTAGTACGATACAGGGCAAGCATACATCGTGTGTCTGTATTTCGCTCCCCTGTCTCACCGCATAGACGCATGCAGAGGTGTGCTCCATGTTCGGAGAAAGGAAGTGCAGGTTATGACGCCGGTCTATCGGTTCGTGTCGGTTGTGGTGATGGTCGTGGTCATCTGGTTCGCCTCTGCATCGTTTGGTCCGGCGCGCGCGAGTGCGCCATTGAACGAAGACCTGGGATTGACAGCATCAGCCTATGTGCTGACAACACAGGTCACGGATGTGGAGCGTGAACCGGCGCTGGCGCCGGTTGCGCAGGCGGGATGGAGCGCCTGGGAAGCGGTTCCCGGCGCAGTGCTGGCGACATCAGCGCCTTCCGTGACAACCTGGGGTCGGGATCGCCTGGAAGTTTTCGTCCGTAGCGATGGTGGGGCGCTCTTATGGCAGACGTTCGCCAGCGGGCGCTGGTCGGGCTGGCGCAACCTCGGCGGCGGGCTGGCATCGGCGCCATCGTGCGCCGCATGGGGGCAGGATCGCATGAGTTGCTTTGCGCTGCGCCAGGGGAGCAGCGCCGTCTGGCACACCTGGTGGAATGGCGAGCGCTGGAGCGAATGGCAGAACCTGGGAGGCGTTGCCACCTCTGCGCCTGCCGCCGTCTCGTGGGGTGCGCAGCGAGTCGGTGTTTTCGTGCGCGGCAGCGATAACAAGATGTATCAGGCGTATTACGACGGTCAGCGCTGGATCAGTTGGATCAACCACGAAGGAACGCTCACCTCGGCGCCTGCCTGCACGTCGCCGGGTGATAATCAGGTGCAGTGTTTTGTGCGCGGCAGCAACAACAAACTCTACCGCCGCGTCTGGAATAGCGTTCAGTGGACTATCTGGGAGGACCTGGGAGTCGGCGGAACGTCGGCGCCGTCTGCCGCATCCTGGGGACCCAACCGGGTCAGTCTGTTCGTGCGGGGCGACAATGGCAATCTGTTGCACCGTTACTGGGATGGATCGCGCTGGATCGGCTGGGAAGACCTCGGCGGCAATATTGCTTCCTCACCGGCCTGCGTCTCATGGGGCGCCAATAGCCTCGACTGCTTTGCCCAGACGGTTGATCCGGTCTTCAATACCGATCAGGGGCTGATCCGTCGGTTCTGGCGAGGATGACCGGCGTCGCGCTCAACATCACAAGGAAAGGTTGGGCGGCGCTGCACGCTTCTGCGCAATCAATCCTGTCACAGATCTCGAGGGGCGGACCTACGCATCCGCCCCGTCTCGTTTTGCTCTCCTGAGCGACGCAGTGGTCTTCACCAGAATCGTGTATAATACCAATGACGCTTGACGATGCCGCGTGCTGGTCATGCCGAGCGCAGCGACTGGTCATTCCGAGCCCTTCGCTTCGCTCAGGGTAAACGCAGCGCGGAATCTGAGTGGGTCGCGCATGCCCCCTCGCGCTGCTCGAGGTGACCATGCCGGATGTGCACAGGGAATTGGTATAAGAAGAACCCATCCGCGCCAGTCCGTCGCATCCGCGTGCATCCGTGTCCTGTTGATGGAGCACACGGATCGCCACGGGTCGAGACGGATGCCCACGAATAATACCAATGACGCTTGACGATGCCGCATGCTGGTCATGCCGAGCCCTTCGCTTCGCTCAGGGTAAACGCAGCGCGGAATCTGAGCGGGTCGCGCACGCCCCCTCGCGCTGCGCGGGGTGACCATGCCGGATGGTCACCGGGAATTGTTATGAATCCGCGTGCGATGATGCAGGTAGTGCCGGTGGAGTCACAGGTTGCGCATGTCAGCATTATGAAAATAAGGAGGATTCCTCGATGGAACAACCCGGCGCGGTCGAACTTCCCGCCTCAAGCACGCCAAACGCCGCCCGCATTTACAGTTACACGCTGGGTGGTTCATACTACCTTCAGGTTGACAAAGCGGCTGCCGAGTACATGTTTTCTCTCGTGCCCTCCACGCCGAAGTGGGTGCGCATGCTGCGCGCGTTCCTCCAGCACGCAGCCCGTCGGTTGTGGGCGGAAGGATTGACCCATTTCGTCGATTTTGCTTCTGGACTTCCAACCGACGATCATATTCATCACGTGTTGCCGGACGCTCGCATTGTTTACTCGGACCTGGACCCCGACACATATCAACTGGCGCAGCGGTTGGTCGGGCATCTGCCCAACGTGCTCTATCTCAAGTGCGATGTGCGTGAGGCGCGTTCGCTGCTTGAGTCGCCGGAGGTGCAGACTTTTCTGGGTGGTGAGCGGCGAGTTGCGTTCGGTCTGAATGGAATTACAGTGTTCCTCTCCCCAGAAGAGATTACACGGCTCTTCCACGATCTCTACGAGTGGGCGGCGCCGGGTTCCCGCCTCTATATCACTTATGAAACCAAACTGCCAGGGCTGATGACACCACGGATGGAACAGTTCATCGAGATGTTTCGTCAGGCGGGATCACCCTTCTGGCTGTATTCGCTCGAGGAATGCATTGAACTCAGTCGTCCGTGGCATATCCCGCCGACGGGATTAATGCCGTTGCACCAATTCCTCGGACTTCCCGACGACTACGTCACTGAAACTGACCAGGAAGGCGTCGGGTTGCAGTTCTACGCTGCGATTCTCGCAAAACCGCTGGAGCATCCGAAACGACAGTTTGAACGAGCGTGACCCGTTTCGATGGACGCGCGACCCTTGACCTTCGCGCCTGAAGGCGAGCACTCGTAACTTGTTCTCTGAGCCGGCACGCGCTAGAATCAACATATGTCGCAATGCGGTAGAATGACAGACGCTCCAGTTGTCCACATTGGGAAGGTTATTCGTCATGCTGTTGCATTCAATGTACAGCACTGGCAGGGAACAACGTTCAAAGTGGATCATTTGCTCGATGCAGTAGCCGAATTATTTAAGGTACTGCGGGAGCGCCGGGTCAATTACGCTCTGGTTGGCGGCATTGCGCTCTTGACGTATGTTCAGGGTCGAAATACTGAGGATATTGACCTGATCCTGAGTGTTCGTTCATTGAAGAAACTTCCTGAGCTTGTCGTTACTCACAAGGATGTCTATTTTGCTCGAGGAAATTATAAAGGTCTCCAGGTTGATTTTCTCTTAACGACGAATCGGTTGTTTTCCCACGTCAAGAAACATCACGTAGTCACGCAGGATTTCTTTGAGCAATCTGTTCCTTCTGCTACAGTCCGTGGACTGATACTGCTCAGGCTCTATGCATTACCCCCAATCTACCGCCAGGGAGATTTTGTTCGTGTTGGGTTATACGAGAACGACATCGCCACGTTGATGTTTTATTACACGCCCAATATGCAGGAGATACTCGACGAACTGACCCCCTTTGTGAGTTCGCAGGAGAGGACTGCAATCCAGGAAGTGATTGCCGATCTTGAGCGGCGAATTGCCCGTCTTCGACGGGGAAACGTGTAATCTTCGATGATGCGGAGCGTTTGTGGCACGCCAAACGGCGTAAACGGAGAGAAACGTCTTACAGATTCGCCTCGAAGATCACTTCTTCGCTCGGCTGCGCAATCGTATCTATCTCGTCCAGCGTAATCATCACCTGATCATAAGCGTCCATCGGTTCTGGGGCATCCACGACGAACTCAGCGACCCCATCCGGTCCGACTGTCACCGTGCCAATGGCAATCGCCTGACTCCCCTTCGCCAGCCACAACCGATACACCTTGCCGGGTTCGGCGGACTTCAGCCCGTAGATGAGCAACGCGAGCCGGTTATGTCCCGGCTGCATAAACATCCGCGCACTTGCCTCTTCCGGCGCGCGATCGGTGGTTCCCAGCAATTGAGAGACGGTCTGTGGCGCAGCAATGAACGCCACAAGTTGCTCGTCCTTTCCAATTGACGCCTGGATTTTCTGCAACTCTTGCTGACTGGCGGCGAGTTGCACGCGCGTTTCGTTGAGTGCACGCTGACTGGCAACCAGTTGCGCCTGGACGGTCTGCGCGGTCTGACGCGCCTCGGCAATCTGCGCCTCCATCGAACGCAGCATCTGACGGTTGGCTGCGAGGTCCGCTGCCAGTTGATCGGCGCGTCCGCGCGCCTCGAACGTTACAGCGCCCAATCCGATGATCAGCGCCAGCACCAATGCCAGCGCCGGCGCGAACCAGCGCCATGGCAGAGGCGCGCGCGCGGTTCGTCGCTGCGGTTGCTGAACAGGTTGAGTGACAGAGTTTTCGCTGGCTGCGGCAATGCGCGCAAACAACTGACGTTTGACGTGTGGCGGCGGATCGATGGCGCCTGCCGCATAGGGCAGTAGCCCCATCGTGTCGCGGAACGACTCCGCTTCGGCGCGACAGCGCGGGCATGCCGCGATGTGGGTTGCCACACGTGCGGCTTCGTCTGGATCAAGCGCGCCCAGCACGAAAGCAGGAATAAGGTCTATCATTTCGTCGCAGTTCGGCAATGTCATGAGCGCGCTCGTATCTTCATTCGTGCAGGTCTTCCACCCCGATGTTTTGATTGTGCAACAAGTCGCGCATCTTCTGCAATGCAAGCCTGGTGCGTGTTTTAACCGTTCCGATCGGGCTATTCAACCGCTGGGCAATCTCACTCTGTGAAAGCCCGCCAAAATAAGCCAGTTCCAGCACCTCGCGCTGCTCTGGCGGGATCTGCGCCAGTGCCCAAAGAATCATTCGTCGGCGCTCTCGCGCGATAGCCTCACCCACAACATCGTTTTGCTCGTCTGGCTGCTCGAACATTGCCTGCTCTTCGCGCTCACTCTGCACCGTGATCGGGCGTGAGCGCTGCCGACGGAGTTCGTCGATGCACAGATTGTGGGCGATGCCAAAAATCCATCCGGCGACCTGCCCGCGACCGACGGCAAATGACGCGCTGCGTCGCCAGACGCGCCAGAACGTTTCCTGGACGATATCCTCCGCCATCTCGGTATTTCTGAGCATGCGAAGAGCCGTGGCGTACACGACACGCGCATATCGATCATACAGATGCTCAAGTGCGCTGCTATCGCGACGCGCCACACGGGTAATCAACACCTCATCGTCCAGTGCAGACGAATCAGCGGCTGGCATCCTGACCTGACTCATCGCACTGCCCTGAAGGGTTGTATAGCATCCTGAGTAACCATACGGATAATCTTCACAATCGGATGGCCGCCCTATTATAGCAAAAGCGCAACCCTGCCGTATCGCACCGGCAGGGTTGCGTCCACTTCATCAGGATGGGTGTGCGATGGCGATACGAGCACGGTCCATCCAAACGTCAACCTCGCTCGCGGGTCAATCCGTTGAGAAACTCCGTAATAATCGGCGCTTGCTGATCGATATCAACGAGAAATGCGTCGTGACCTGCGATCGAGGCGATCTCGACATGCTCGACCGGCTTGTGCATGCGGCGCAGCGCATCGGCGATAGCGAGCGACTCCGCTGTTGGATAGAGCCAGTCGCTGCTGTACGACAGCAGGAGGAAGCGCGCCTGGGTGCGGGCAAATGCTCTGTCCAGCGATCCGTAGCGCGCCGGCAAGTCCCAGTAATCCATGGCTTTGGTAATGTAGAGGTATGAATTAGCGTCGAAGCGGGCATTGAAACTTGCGCCCTGATGTTCGAGATAACTTTCGATAGCGAATTCCTGTTCCATTGTGAAGGAAGGAGCGCCGCGCTGGAACGCGCGCCCGAACTTGCGCTCCAGGGAGAGTTCGCTTAGATAGGTAATGTGCCCAATCATGCGCGCTGTCGCCAGACCATCGACTGGCGGCTCATAACCGTAGTAGTCGCCGCCGCGCCAGCGCGGATCGGCCATGATCGCGCGGCGCCCGATCGCGTTCCATGCCACGGTCTGCGCCGATGAACGCGCTGTTGTCGCCAGCAGAATGGCGCTACGCACCCGTTCCGGGTATGCGGTTGCCCACTCGAGCGCCTGAAATCCACCCATTGAGCCGCCGGCGACAGCAAGCAATCGATCGATCCCCAGATGATCGATCAGGCGCGTCTGTGCACGTACCATGTCGCTAATGGTGATGACCGGGAAGCGCAAGCCATACGGCTTGCCTGTCGCCGGGTCAATGCTGGAGGGTCCGGTGCTTCCCTTGCACCCGCCGATGACATTCGAGCAGATGATGAAGTAACGGTCGGTATCGAAGGGACGACCGGGACCGACCATAGCATCCCACCATCCCGGTTTGGGGTCGGTCAGGCTATGACGACCGGCAACGTGCGCATCACCGGAGAGCGCGTGCAGGATCAGAATGGCATTATCACGCGCCGGGCTGAGTTCGCCATACGTCTCGTATGCCAGCGTCACCGGCGCCAGTAATGCGCCGCTGTCGAGCATCAGCGGCTCGAGCCAGGTGGCATAGCGTGTCTGAACAAGACCGACGCCAAGTGGCGCGCGTTCTGTAGCATATGCGATCATGGGTTGCCTTCCTGGTTCAGTACACACGTTCCCATATTCAACTTTCTATCGTTATGGGCGCCCCGACGCGGCATGCGACAGTTAACGATAGGCATTCACGAGGGGCGCTCCCACCTCGCACACGCCACGGGCAATATTCCATGTGCAACGTGAAACCTTTCCCCTTGGCGCCTGCACCCTTCGACTTCCTACACCTTCGCCAGCGCCTGATCCAGGTCGGCGATGATGTCGTCAATCGTTTCGATGCCCACCGACAGGCGCACAAAATCGTCGGTGACGCCGGTAAGCCGCTGCTCTTCGGGTGTCAACTGGCTGTGAGTCGTGCTGGCGGGATGGATGGCAAGGCTCTTGGCATCGCCGATATTCGCCAGGTGCGAGAAGAGGCGCAGACTATTGATAAACGTCGCGCCGGCCGCGCGCCCGCCACGAATCCCAAAGCCGAGGATGCCGCTCTGACCTTTCGGCATATATTTCTGCGCCAGGGCATAACTGGGGTGGTCCGGCAGACCAGGGTACAGCACCCACTCCACCTTGCTGTGCTCTTTGAGAAACTGCGCCACTGCCAGCGCATTCTGGCTATGGCGCTCCATGCGCAGCCCCAGTGTTTCAATACCCTGAAGGAGCAGGAAAGAATTGAACGGGCTGAGGCATGCGCCGATGTCGCGCAGCAACTGCACCCGCACTTTCAGAATATACGCCAGGTTGCCGAACGCCTGTGTGTAGACCAGCCCGTGGTAAGACGGATCCGGCGTGGTGAACTCCGGGTAGCGCCCGTTCGTCCAGTCGAATCTGCCGCTATCGACCAGCAGACCGGCAATGCTCGTGCCATGCCCGCCCAGGTACTTCGTGCCGGAATGAATGACAATGTCGGCGCCCCACTCGAACGGACGGCACAAATAGGGGGTTGCCGTCGTCGAGTCGACCATCACCGCCACGCCACGCTCGTGCGCAATAGTGGCAATCGTTTGGAGATCGACAATATCCAGGCGTGGATTGCCGACCAGTTCGAGAAAGACCAGTTTGGTGCGATCATCGATGGCTTTGCGGAAGCCCTCGTGATCGCGCGCATCGACGAAGCGCGTCGTAATGCCGAGTTTGGGCAATGTATGGCGGAAGAGATTGTAAGTGCCGCCATACAGGTCGCTCGACGATACGATGTTATCGCCGGCGCTTGCCACATTCAGGATACCCAGCGTCTCCGCCGCCTGCCCCGATGAGAGCGCCAGCGCGCCGACGCCGCCTTCGAGCGCCGCAATGCGCTGCTCAAGCACGTCGGTCGTCGGGTTCATGATGCGGGTGTAGATGTTCCCAAATTCCTGCAATCCGAACAACCGCGCCGCGTGATCGGTATCCTTGAACTGATACGAGGTCGTCTGATAGATCGGCACCGCGCGTGCGCCGGTGGCAGGGTCGGGTTGCTGTCCTGCGTGGAGCGCCAGCGTCTCGAAGCCGGTGAAACGGATGTCGTCGCTCATGGGTGTTTTGTCTCCTTCATCGTATGGTGTGTGGCAGCCATTTCAAGGCAGCAACAAATCCAGTGCAGCACACCTGCACTCGTGTGCAGGCGTGCTGCCGTTCCAGCAATCTCTCGTGCAGCGTGAGGGCAACAAATTTGCCCTCATCTGTACGATGAGGGCTTCTGTGTGAGCTTTGGGGGATACCGTTCTGTGGGCATCAACTCCCGCAGCGCACGCCTCTCATCTTCCAGATACACTCTGCTGGAATTGGCACCTTCCAGGCGGGATAAGAAGTGACAGGGTAGTCGCCAGTAGAGAAGCATCACAACAGATGCTGGTGTTGGCGCCTGCACTGCTCATCCTCAACTGGTGGTTGCCGAGGCTTCATCGGGCCGGTCCCTCCGCCTCTCTGGATAAGAGTTGCGCTTATTGAATTGTTGTTGAGATAGTATACGACATGGGCGCGATTGTCAAGTAGTATCGACTGGAAAAGCCTGGCGCAAATCCTCGATGTGTGCTATACTGCGTATTGACTTGATACGGTTTGGTTCTTGCGAGCTGCTTCTGCACCTCCTGGTTCCCCACAGGCGCGGTGTCTCCAGGCTCCTGATCCCCAAACCCCAAGGATTTCGGTATCGGTATCATAACTTTAAGGAGCTGGCGAACAATGAGTTTCGCAGACAAGACACTCACCTGTCGGGATTGTGGCGTGGATTTTGTGTTCACCTCCGGTGAGCAGGAGTTTTACGCGCAGAAGGGATTTACGAACGAGCCAACGCGCTGCCCGTCGTGTCGGCAGCAGCGCAAAGGGTCGGGCGGCGGGCGTGGCTACGGCGAGCGCAATGGATACGGCAGGAACGACGGTTATAGCAGCGGGCGCGGCGGTTATAGCGGCGAACGTCAGATGCATACCACCACCTGCGCCGCGTGTGGTCGTGAAGCGCAGGTGCCGTTCGTGCCACGCGGCGATAAGCCGGTCTACTGTTCGGACTGTTTCCAGGATCAGCGCCGCAGCAGCGGGCGCGGTCGCTGGTAGATAAGCAGGGGCGTGCGATATCCAATTCATCGCACGCCTCTCCTCTTTGCAGAGATGGAACGCTCTGCCTCCCCCTATTGAGCATATGGCTTCAGCGTCCTGATCCTGTGTGCAGGTGAAGCTCTGCCAGCGCGGGATCGCACAGTGGAGGGCGCGTGAGCGCCCGTCGTGCCATCCGCCCGATGGCTTCGCGCCGGGCTCGGCTGACGCGTGGCTCCACAGGGGGTCGTGAATTGCCCCCACACACGGAAGTGGGTGCGTGAGTGCTCGTCGTGCCATCCGCCCGATGGCTTCGCGCCAGGTGGGGGCAGCGGGTTATACCAATGACGCTTGACGATGCCGCATGCTGGTCATTCCGAGCCCTTCGCTTCGCTCAGGGTAAACGCAGCGCGGAATCTGCGCGGGTCGCGCCCGACCCCTCGCACTGCGCGGGGTGACCATGCCGGATGGTCACAGGTCATTGGTATGACAGTCCGAGCCGGGTCTGCCTGGACTCCAATCCCCCGCGCGACTTGCGCAACATGCGCGGTATGGCATACAATGCGTCATGCCGCCTTACCACCGGCGTATCTCCGCGATCACAGCCGATCAGACAGAGCGACATAAGCCATGCAGCCAACCTGCGGTCCGGTCGATGGCGACCTTCTCTCGGCAATCTGGCAACGGTTCGTTGATACAGGCGTGCTCGATCCTGCACTCGATCCGATCATCGCCATGTCCTGGCAACGATGCATCCTGCGTTGCAACCCGTATACTGTCGCCGATCTTCCCGGCATCTCCGAAGCGGAGCTGGCAGATCGTCGCGCCAAACTGGCGGATCTCATCGCGCTGGCGCGCCCTATCATGGAAGACATCTATCAGTTTGTCGAAGGTTCCGGCATGATCATCGTCCTGCTCGATGCGTCAGCCTGCGTTCTGGACGTGCTTGGCGACGCCAATGTCCAGCGCCAGGCGGCGTCGCTGGGATTACGCCCCGGCGCGTACTGGAATGAAGGATGCGCCGGAACAAATGCCTTTGGGCTGGCGCTGTATGAACGATGTCCTGTCCACGTGATCGGCGCAGAACACTTCTTTCAACGCTTCCATGGGTTGAGCGTCTCAGCGGCGCCTATTTACCATTGGGAAGGACGCCCCATCGGCGTTTTGGGGATGGCGTGTCTAACCTCCGCCGGCAATGGTGCGACGCTAGCGACGGTTCACGCCGCAGCGCGGGCAATCGAACATCAACTCCACGCGGAAAAACTCTTCAATGAGTTGAACACCCAGCGCACCCTGTTGAGCGCCATTGTAGAGGCGATATCGGATGGGTTTATCGTCTGTGATCAGGCGGGTCTGGTCGTGCATATAAACCTGTGCGCAGCGCAGATTCTGGGGGTCAAGCGCGAGGCGGCTGTCGGTCGTGCATTGGGCGCCTCGGTGGAGTTGCCGCCGGTGGTTGCGGAGGCGATGCGTCAATGTGTAATGCTGACCGACGCTGAGGTTAGTTTTCAGGTTCAGAAGGTGCAGATCAGGTGCCTGATCAGTCTTATCCCGATCCAATGGCAACTCGACCGGGTGAACAATGTCGAAGGGTTCATTCTGACCTTGCGACGCCTGGAACAGGTGCATCGGATGGTGCAGCGCATGGTTGGAGCGCGCTCGAATTTTACCTTCGCCAGCATTATCGGCTCATCGCATGCGATCAATCAGGCGCGCCGGCAGGCGCAGGCGGCTGCCCGCAGCAGCGTGCCGGTGCTGATCGTTGGGGAAAGTGGCACCGGCAAAGGAGTGCTGGCGCGCGTGATCCATAATGAAAGTGCGCGGGCGGAAGGTCCCTTCGTAACGGTCAATTGCCGGGTTTTGCCGCGCGACCTGATTGTGGGCGAGTTTCTGGGATATGAAATCGGCGCATTTCACAGCAATAGGCTGCAAGGGCAACCGGGCAAGTTTGAACTGGCGCACGGCGGCACGCTCCACCTGGAAGAGATCGAAGCGCTGCCGCTCGATATGCAGACGGCGCTGCTGCGCGTCGTTGAGACCGGCGAGGTGGTGCGTCTGGGAGGTCATCGCGTGATCTGCGTCAATGTGCGCTTGATTGTGACCACTTCTCTCAATTTGGAACGATTGGTGCTGCGTGGAGATTTTCGCGCCGATCTCTACTATGCTGTCAGCCGCATGACGATCCGGCTGGCGCCGTTGCGTGAACGCACAGCGGATCTCCCGCTCCTCGTTC
Source organism: Roseiflexus castenholzii DSM 13941 (assembly GCF_000017805.1). Taxonomy (GTDB): domain Bacteria; phylum Chloroflexota; class Chloroflexia; order Chloroflexales; family Roseiflexaceae; genus Roseiflexus; species Roseiflexus castenholzii. Next base: position 2,618,468 of record NC_009767.1, read on the forward strand.
GTGATATTCTGGAACGGATGCACCGCCAAACCGGCAGAGCCGTCAGTATCTCGTATGATGCCCAGCAATTGATGCGCTGCTATTCCTGGCCCGGCAATGTGCGCGAATTGGAAAACGTGCTCGAACGCGCGGCGAGCCTGGCGGATAACGGCATGATCGATGTCTGGCATCTCCCGGACGCGATCCGCGGTCGTCCGTCAGAAACCGAGCCAGGGTATGATCAACACGTGCCGGCGCTGCACGAGGCGGAATATGAAGCCATTGTGCGCGCCGCTCGCGCCTGTCAGGGAAATGCCACCCGCATGGCGCAGATGCTGGGCATTGGTCGGACCACCCTGTGGCGGAAACTGAAAGCCGCCAATGTCTCCCTCGATGATTTTAAGCCGTCTCTCCTTGCGAAACGTTCCTCTCGTCGCTCATAAGCACGGTGTTTCGTTCTGAAACAAGAACGGTTGTCAGAAGTTCCACTATGGAACACATTGCTCATATCGTCTTGACCGTATCCGCCGATTACCGCTATAGTGCAGATGCACGTCATCTCCGCAACACAAGATGCGCCCTGTCGACGTCGATGCATGGCAGTTGGAGGGGGAACCCGTCACCAGGAAACCAGTCCAGCGGGTGGTGTTCTCGTGAGGGTGATCTGTCAAAGAGCGGTGTCGGTGTGCGCAACGCTGAGTGGCGACTTGGTGCGTGGAAGCGCCGATTCCGGATAAGGCGCTCTGGTTGTGAAGGTAGCCACTGCGGTATTTCTGACCGACGCCTGGAGTTCCCCTGCGCCTGCCTGTCTCGTTCAAGGCGCACTTGTGGCAGAGGCGCGCCTGTCTTCAGGTGATGGAAGCGCGCGTGTGATTCGCCTGTTACGCATACGGAGGACCACGGTATGTCACCGTTCCTTGGCGAAGTGATTGGGACGATGTTGCTCGTCCTGTTAGGCGATGGTGTGGTAGCCAACGTCGTGTTGAGCAAAACGAAGGGGAATAACAGCGGTTGGATCGTGATTGCGACGGCGTGGGCGCTGGCAGTGTTCGTTGGCGCTTACGCGGTTGCGGCTGTGAGTGGAGCGCATCTGAATCCCGCCGTGACCATCGGATTGGTAGTGGCGGGCAAGTTCGACGCCGCCAGTGCGCCGATTTATATCGCGGGGCAGTTCCTTGGCGCATTTATCGGCGCGGTGCTGGTGTTCCTCCACTACTATCCGCATTGGTCTGCAACACAGGACCCTGGGCTAAAACTGGCGGTCTTCAGCACCGGCCCGGCGATTCGCAGCACGGCGTGGAATCTGGTGAGCGAGATCATTGGGACGTTCGTGCTGGTCTTTGGCATTCTTGCCATTGATGGACCGGTGATGGACGGCGGCAGTTTTGGTGCGCTCGGTATTATTCCGGTGGCGTTTCTGGTCTGGGTCATTGGTTTGTCGCTTGGTGGCACGACCGGTTATGCCATCAATCCGGCGCGTGATCTCGGTCCGCGTATTGCGCACGCCATTTTGCCCATTCCCGGCAAAGGCGACAGTGATTGGGGCTACTCCTGGATTCCGGTCGTCGGTCCGATCATCGGCGGCGCTGTTGCGGCCGGGTTGTATGTCGCTCTGGGTTCGTTCTGAGGGGTTCTGCGACGTTGACGCATTCCGTAGATGTGCGGGAACCTGGCATTATTCTTCCCAGTATCGCTCCTGACCAGGAGTTCCTGCACATCTGTTCCGCTCAGGGCTTTGGACAATGAAGAGGAGAGTGAGCATATGAAGAAACTGATCAATAAGCCGGAAGATGTCGTCGTCGAGGCGCTGAAAGGGATCGAGTACGCCCATCCCGATCTGGTGAAGGTTCACTACGAACCAAATTTCATCTACCGTGCCGATGCGCCGGTGCAGGGTAAGGTGGCGATTGTCTCCGGCGGCGGCTCCGGTCATGAACCCATGCACGGCGGATTCGTCGGTATGGGCATGCTCGATGCTGCGTGCCCGGGAGCAGTGTTTACCAGCCCCACTCCCGACCAGATGCTGGAAGCGACGAAGATGGTTCATGGCGGCGCAGGCGTGCTCCATATCGTCAAGAATTACACCGGCGACATTCTCAACTTCGATATGGCTGCCGATCTGGCGCGTGCTGAGGGGATCGAGATTGAGTCGGTCGTGACGAACGACGATGTGGCAGTGCAGGATTCGTTGTATACTGCCGGTCGGCGTGGTGTAGGGGTGACGGTGCTGGCAGAGAAGATCTGCGGCGCTGCCGCCGAGGAAGGGCGTTCGCTCACGGATGTGGCGGATGTCTGCCGCAAGGTGAATGGGTGGGGGCGGAGCATGGGCATGGCGCTGACCAGTTGCACCGTGCCGCACGCCGGCAAGCCCACCTTTGATCTGCCGGAAGACGAGATGGAGATCGGCATTGGCATTCATGGTGAGCCGGGACGCACGCGCATGAAACTCAAATCGGCTGATGAGATCACCGAAATGCTGATGGAGCCGATCCTGAACGATCTGCCGTTCCAGGCTGGTGATAACGTCCTGCTGTTCGTCAACAGCATGGGTGGTACGCCGCTGATCGAACTGTATATCATCTATCGCAAGGCGTATGAAATCGCCACAAAATCGGGACTCAAGGTCGTCCGCAATCTGATCGGTCCGTATATCACATCGTTGGAAATGGCAGGCTGTTCGATTACGCTGCTGAAGATGGACGATGATCTGATCCGTCTCTGGGATGCGCCGGTCAGAACGCCTGCTCTGCGTTGGGGAGTGTAATCTATGCCTATCGGTCGCGACGACGTGATTGCCTGGCTCTCGGCGTACAGCCAGCTTCTGGCGGACAACAGGGAGTATCTGACTCAGCTCGACTCCAGCATCGGCGATGCTGACCACGGCGTAAACATGGATCGCGGGTTCAAAGCGGTGCTGGGGAAGTTGCCGACGGTCGCCGACAAAGATATCGGCACAATTCTGAAGTCGGTCGGTATGACGCTGGTGCAGACCGTTGGTGGCGCGAGTGGTCCGCTCTATGGAACGTTCTTCTTGCAGGCCGGCGCTGCTACCGCCAACAAGATGGAACTCTCGCTCGCCGATTGGTCGGTGGCAGTCGAGGGGGCAATCAACGGCTTGATGGCGCGCGGGAAGGCGAATGTCGGCGACAAAACCATGGTCGATGCGCTTGTTCCGGCGTTGCACGCGCTTAAGCAGGCAATTGCCGATGGTATCGACGACCATGAGGCGCTGCGTCAGAGTGTCGCTGCTGCTGAACAGGGCATGAAGAATACTATTCCGCTGGTCGCCAAAAAGGGACGCGCATCGTATCTGGCGGAGCGCAGCGCCGGTCACCAGGATCCTGGCGCTACGTCGTCGTACCTGATGTTCAAGGCAATGATGGATGCATGGACGAAGTAGTCTTTCGCAGAGACGCGGTTCTACGAAGGAGTCGTCACTATGGCAAAGTATGTCGCAGCCGTGGATCAGGGAACCACAAGCACACGCTGTATGATCTTTGATCATGCCGGTCAGTCGGTTGCCGTTGATCAGAAGGAACATACGCAGATCTATCCCAAACCGGGCTGGGTCGAACACGATGCGCTCGAAATCTGGGCGCGCACTCAGGAGGTGATCGATGGCGCGCTGCGGAAGTCGGGCATCGACCGCAGCGATATTGCCGCAGTCGGTGTGACCAATCAGCGCGAAACGACGGTCGTCTGGGAAAAGGCGACCGGCAGGCCCGTCTATAATGCGATTGTCTGGCAGGATACACGCACCGACCAGATCTGCAACGACCTAGCGCAGGATGGCGGGCAGGATCGGTTCCGCACCAAAGTTGGCCTGCCGCTGGCAACCTATTTCTCCGGTCCCAAGATTATGTGGATCCTGGAGAATGTTCCGGGCGTGCGCGAGCGGGCGGAACAGGGCGAGGTGCTGTTCGGCAATATCGACACCTGGCTCATCTGGAATATGACGGGCGGGATGAATGGCGGCATTCATATTACCGATGTGTCGAACGCTTCCCGCACCATGCTCATGAACCTCGAAACGCTCGATTGGGACAACGACATCCTGCATTTGATGGGTATTCCGCGTGCTATGCTGCCGAAGATCGTTCCTTCATCGGCAGTGTACGGCACGGCGGTCGGCGCGTTGCAGGGGGTTCCTGTGGCGGGCGACCTTGGCGATCAGCAGGCGGCGCTCTTCGGTCAAACCTGCTACAGCGTCGGCGAAGCGAAGAATACTTATGGCACCGGTTGCTTCATGCTGCTGAATACCGGAACAAAACCGGTCCAGTCGCAGAACGGTCTGTTGACCACCGTTGGCTACAAGATCGGCGACCAACCGGCGGTATACTGCCTGGAAGGGTCGATTGCCGTGACCGGCGCTCTGGTGCAGTGGCTGCGCGATAATCTTCGCTTTTTCGACTTCTCTTCCCATATTGAAGAGTATGCAAAGGCGGTTGAGGACAGCGGCGGCATCTATATCGTGCCTGCTTTCTCTGGTTTGTTCGCACCGTACTGGAGAAGTGATGCGCGTGGCGTTATTGTCGGTCTGACTCGCTACATCAACAAGAACCATATCTGCCGCGCCGTGCTCGAAGCGACCGCTTACCAGACGCGCGAAGTGCTCGATGCCATGAACAAGGACTCGGGCGTGGACCTGACGGCGCTCAAGGTCGATGGCGGTATGGTGTTCAATAATACACTGATGCAGTTCCAGGCGGATATTCTGGGTGTGCCGGTCATCCGCCCGACCGTTTCGCGGAAACAACGGCGCTGGGCGCCGCCTATGCCGCCGGTCTGGCGGTCGGGTTCTGGAAAGAGGTTGATGATTTGCGCGCCAACTGGGGCAAGGATCACGAGTGGTTGCCACAGATGGACGCTGATAAGCGTGAGCGTCTGTACCAAGGGTGGAAGAAGGCGGTCACGCGAACGTTTGATTGGGTCGAGTAATCACCTGTCTCCCTGGATGCATGCCCGGTTCGTCGATGGCGACTGCTGGTCTGGCACTGACCGATCAGGGTTGACCTGCACGGATCGCGGCATGCTTTTTTGTGTCATCATCGCGCGCTTGCTCCTGGATGGGCGTTGCTGCGTATGGAACGCGGGGCAATTGATTGGGAAGATATGTGGTCGCCATACGACGACGAGACGTATCGTTTCGCTCTCGAAGCGGCGCTTCCCGACGACGTCGTCGTCGATATCGGCGCTGGCGATCTGCGATTGGCTCTGCGCATGGCGGCAAGAGTGCGGCGGGTGTATGCTGTGGAGCGCAATCCGGTTCTTGTGGAACGGCTCATGGGGTCGTTCGATAACCTGGTTGTCGTGTGTGCCGATGCACTGACATGGACTCTGCCGCCTGGTGTGACGCTGGCGGTGCTCCTTATGCGTCACTGTACGCGCGATCATTTTGCTGCGTATGTGCGGCGGCTCAAAGATGCCGGATGTCGGCGGCTGGTCACCAATGCACGCTGGAAAATGGGGGTGGAGGTCGTCGATCTGCAATGCCGGCAACCGTATGATCCGCATCGCATCGGATGGTATGCCTGCCACTGCGGCATGGTTGGGTTCAACGCGCCTGATATGGATCGGATCACTCCAGATACCCTGGACGGGTGTATCGATGTGGTTGGGTGCCCGCATTGCACGGTGTAACACCAATTACGATTGAAGATGCCGCATGCTGGTCATTCCGAGCCCTTCGCTTCGCTCAGGGTAAACGCAGCGCGGAATCTGCGCGGGTCGCGCACGACCCTGCGCGCTGCGCGGGGTGACCATGCCGGATGGTCACAGGTCATTGGTATAAGGGTTGGGAACACGTATGGTAAGTATTGTGCTCGTTTCGCACAGTTCGTTGCTGGCGGCCGGCATCGTCGAAATGGCGCGCATGGTTATGCAACAGGCGCCGGTGGCGATTGCTGTGGCGGCTGGCGCCGATGATCCAGGACATCCATTGGGGACCGATGCTGCGAAGATTCGTCAGGCGATCGAAGAGGTGTATAGCGACGACGGCGTGCTGGTGCTGATGGATCTGGGCAGCGCGGTGTTGAGCGCAGAAATGGCGGTTGATTTTCTTCCTGAACACAAGCGCGCCAATGTGAGATTATGCGCTGCGCCGATTGTCGAAGGAACGATTGCCGCAGTGGTGCAGGCTAGCCTGGGCGCATCGCTGGATCGCGTCGCCGCCGAGGCGCTGGAGGCGCTGGCGGGAAAAGTCGAGAGCCTGAGCGATCAGGGGCAGGCATCCGGCGCTGCGGCGCCATCCCCATCGACCGACGCAACCGCCGAGGTGCTGCACGCACAACTGACGGTGACGAACCGCCTGGGGTTGCACGCCCGACCGGCGGCATTATTGGTGCAGACGGCAGGGCGCTTTTGTGCCGATGTTCGTCTCGCGCGCGTTGGGCAGGAAACTCGTCAGGTCAATGCAAAGAGTTTCAATGCTGTCGCATCGCTGGGCATCCGCCAGCATGAGATGATCACCGTTTCGGCGCGCGGACCGGACGCCGCCGAGGCGCTTGCGGCATTGCAACAACTCGCTGCGGATCAGTTCGGCGAAGCCGACGAACTGCTGGAAGCGCAGCCATCAGCGCCACCGTCACCGATGGCAGAAGCGCTCACCGGCGCGTTGCGTGGTGCTGCCGCCTCCCCAGGGTATGCCATCGGTCCGGCAGTGGTGCTGCGTCAGGTTGAACCACAGATCGAACGGCGCATCATCAGTGATCCAGATACTGAAATGTCTCGTTTACAGGCGGTTTTGGACGCAGTTCGCGAATCGACGCGCGTGCTGCGCGACCAGATTGCGCGGCAGCATCCCTACGAGGCGGCGATCTTTGATGCGTATCTGATGTTTTTGACCGATCCCGATATTCTGGCGCGGGTGCGACAGATTATCGCACGCGACCGCGTTTGCGCCGAATGGGCATGGCGCGAGGCGGTGAATGAATCTGCCAGGGCATTCGAGTCTATCGAGGATGAATACATGCGGGCGCGGGCAGTCGATATTCGCGACATTGGCAGGCAGGTGTTGAGCCGTCTGACCGGGCAGACTCGATCATTCAGTCTGGATCGGTCGGGTATCGTGATTGCGTCCGATCTTTCACCATCCGATACGGCGCACCTTGATCGGTCAATGGTGTTGGGCATCTGCACAGAACGGGGTAGCCCGACCTCGCACAGCGCCATTCTGGCGCGTACCCTCGGCATCCCCGCCGTTGTGGGAGTAGGCGCCGCCATCACGCAGGTTGCTCCTGGTACGCCGCTGGTGATTGATGGGTATGAGGGGTTGGTCTGGATCGCGCCCGATGAGTCGATTGTTGTGGCATATGCCAATCGGGAAGCGCAATGGCGGGCAACGCAGGAACAGGCGCGACAATCGAGCACCGCACCGGCCGTGACGAAGGACGGCATGCACATCGAGATTGCCGCCAATATCGGTAGCCTGGCGGATGCGCGCGTCGCCGTTGAGAACGGCGCCGATGGCGTGGGACTGCTCCGTACAGAATTCCTCTTTCTTGATCGCACGGCGGCGCCTGATGAAAACGAGCAGTATGAGGTGTACGCTGCGATTGCGCGGGTGATGGGGGAGCGTCCGGTGGTCGTGCGCACCCTCGATGTGGGAGGTGACAAGCCGCTTGCGTACATTTCGCTGGAGCGTGAAGACAACCCGTTTCTTGGCCAACGCGCCATCCGGCTTTGCCTGAATCAACCAGATCTCTTTGCGACTCAACTGCGCGCTATTTTGCGCGCGAGCGCCGGACATCGACTCAAGGTGATGTTTCCAATGATTGCGGATATCGGCGAGTTGCGCCGCGCACGTGCGGTCCTGGAGTCGGTGCTTGCCGGGTTGCACACACAATCTGTGCCGGTGGCGGATGCTGTCGAGGTTGGGATAATGGTCGAGGTGCCCTCAGCCGCATTGCTCGCACACGTCTTTGCGCCGGAAGTCGATTTTTTCAGCATTGGCTCGAACGATCTGGTGCAGTATACGCTGGCAGCAGAACGGGGCAATGCGGCGGTTGCGCATTTGCAGGACGGTCTGCATCCGGCGGTGTTGATGCAAATCCAGCGCGTGGTTCAAAGCGCGCAACATGCCGGGAAATGGGTGAGCGTCTGCGGCGAACTGGCTGCCGATCATGATGCTGTGCCGGTCCTGATCGGATTAGGCGTGCAGAAACTGAGCATGGCGCCTGGCGCCATTCCGCACATCAAGGCGCTTATTCGGCGACTGACGCTGCAAGAAGCGCGGCAGTGGGCGAGTCAGGCGCTGGCAATGGAGTCGGCGGAAACAGTGCGTCGGTTTATCCGTTCGCGGTTGGAGGCGCTTGTTGGTGAATAGACGTGGCGGCTTGCGATGACGCCTGCGACGTTGGTATCTGGAGCAGCGTCAAGATGATGCCTGTTGGTGTCCTGCCGGTTGGGAACATTGACCAGAGTTCACCTCTCCATTTCCAACGAGCGTATATAATACCAATGACCTGTGACCATCCGGCATTGTCACCCTGAGCAGTGCAAGGGGTCGGGCGCGACCCGCTCAGATTCCTCGCTGCGTTTACCCTGAGCGAAGCGAAGGGCTCGGAATGACCAGCATGCGGCATCGTCAAGCGTCATTGGTATAATGCCTCTTGGCGTCCTGCCCGCCGGAGAGGCTTCCGGGCGAAAACCTCGTGCGCGTGTATGAACTCGAACGATCGCTCCTCTCTTGGCATCCTGCCCGCCGGAGAGACTTCCGGAGGGCAGGAGACGAGAAAACGTCGTCAACAGGTTCGGCAGGATCGCTCTAGAATGGAACCTCCTCTGCCTCATCCGAGGTCTCGATCGCATCCTGTTCGTTTTCGTTTGCGTTCGCCTTGCTATCCAGGAACAGCACTTCCTCGGCGCGCACGAATGCCTTATAGCGGCGTAGACCGGTTTCTTTGTCTTCCCAGCTCTGTGTGCGCAGGCTTCCAACGATCCGCACCCGGCTCCCTTTGTGCAGGGAGTTGATGCACTGATCGCCGAGTTTGTCCCACGCCTCGATGAGCGTCCAATCGGTTTCGATCTCCCGCTCGCCGTTCTCGCTCCGCGCCCCAAAGTGCTTGGTAGCCACGTTGAAGCGGCATACGCGCGCTCCCGATGGGAAGATGCGCTGTTCGGGTACGTCGCCGAGCCAACCGATGAGTTCGACGGTGTTGACAGTCCCTCTGACCTGACGCATGTTCGTCTCCTTTGTTGCGCCTACCTGAGTGGGTGAGACGCCTTTCAGGCAATGCGCAGGTCGGGTGGGGGAAGCCTGCCGGGGATGGACTCAGATAGGCGTTGGTGCGGATACCTGTGCGGCTCTCTATAACGTGCGCCGCACATCAGATATACCGCACAGGCGCTGAAAAGGTTACGGGATGGTTGTCGCCTTTCCTCTTGGTTGAGTGAATTCAGACATACGCAAGAAGTCGCCATCACCAGATTGCCATTGTGCGACGCTTTTTTCGCTGGTTGAGCGCCGTTTTCCGGGAAATTCAGGTTTTTAGATGACCTCATCGTCACCGTAGAACCGCGCTCTGCCCGGCGTGAGGGAGTGGACCCCCTCGGATCACGCTCTGCCCGATGCGAGTTTAAGGGCGGACCAAACCCCCGCGCGCACCCTGGCACGTCCACCGGGGGACGGACCCGCACGCGGCGCCGGTTTCCTCTCTCCGCGCACGGGAGCGGGGCAGGGGGTGAGGGCACAACGGCGCATCCCAACGCCATGCACGCCCGCTCTGCGCATGCGCGCGGTCCGCCCGTGCACTCGTTGGGATGCGGGACGAGCGAGATTGCTTCGACCGGCTGCGCCGGTCGCGCAATGACTCGTTGGGAGGAGGGGGATTGCTTTGACCGGCTGCGCCGGTCGCGCAATGACTCGTTGGGGGGAGGGGGATTGCTTCGACCGGCTGCGCCGGTCTCGCAATGACAGCGCACCCTGGCACGTCCACCGGGGGACGGACCCGCACGCGGCGCCGGTTTCCTCTCTCCGCGCACGGGAGCGGGGCAGGGGGTGAGGGCACAACGGCGCATCCCAACGCCATGCACGCCCGCTCTGCGCATGCGCGCGGTCCGCCCGTGCACTCGTTGGGATGCGGGACGAGCGAGATTGCTTCGACCGGCTGCGCCGGTCGCGCAATGACTCGTTGGGAGGAGGGGGATTGCTTTGACCGGCTGCGCCGGTCGCGCAATGACTCGTTGGGGGGAGGGGGATTGCTTCGACCGGCTGCGCCGGTCGCGCAATGACAGCGCACCCTGGCACGCCCACTGCGGGACTGCTGCGCGCGGCGCCGGTTTCCTCTCTCCGCGCACGGGAGCGGGGCAGGGGGTGAGGGCACAACGGCGCATCCCAACGCCATGCACGCCCGCTCTGCGCATGCGCGCGGTCCGCCCGTGCACTCGTTGGGATGCGGGACGAGCGAGATTGCTTCGACCGGCTGCGCCGGTCGCGCAATGACTCGTTGGGGGGAGGGGTGAGCGGACCTGTAGATTGTACCCTCCTGCCGACGGGATGCCAGGGTAGACCCACCCCTCTGCTCCTACTCGCCGACAGCGCGACGGGCAGGTCGCTGCCATTCGCGCAGCAGCGCTGATGCCTGTCCGCTGGTCAATTCGCCAGGAGTCGTCTCGAAGCGCCGCTGGACTTCCGCTTCCAGGTCGAGATGATGCTGAAGCGCCAGTCGCCTGAGCGCATCGATCTGCTTTTCACTGGCAGGGGCATGGTCGGAGGGACGCGCCGCAACAGCGCCATCGGCGCCGGATGCGCTGCGCGGGGCTGTGGTATATGCCTGACGTTCCTCGGCGAGTTTTTTCAGGCTGTCGATGAATGCGCTCGCCTGACCTTTGGTCATGGTGACCAGATCGACACGATGTTCCTGGGCAAACGCCGTCAGTTGCTCGTTGGTCCAGGAGAGGTCTTCCTGAAGGGCGGCGATGTAATGGCGCTGCCGTTCGCTCGCGGGTGCGTCGGGGTCGCGCACGGTTGGCGGTTGCGGCGCCGGTTGCGCTTCGCGGATGCTGGCCGTCTGCGCCTCGATAGCGTCGCGCTGCGCCTGGTAGATGCGCCAGCCGAGATCCACCGCCTTCTGCACCTCTTCATCGGTGGCGTCGAGCGGCAGGACAATGGTTTCCTCCAGGGTGACATAATCTTCGCCGATGCGGATAGCAGCACGGTAGGTGCGCGAAACGGTCGACTCAGGACGGGTAGGTTCAGTCTTGCGGGGGGATGCCATGTCTCGTACCTCCTGCCCCGCCAGCATGGGCGTTACTGGAGCGGGGTATGACTCGTACTTGCCGTGTATACTCTTGCCCACGCACAGTATAGCACATCTGTTTCATTGTTGCAAGCCTTGTTTTGGGTTGACAGGCGGTGCAGGTTGCGCTATACTTTTCTGCGCAGCGCCGAAGTGGCGGAATGGCAGACGCGACGGTCTCAAAAACCGTTGGAGGTGACTCCGTGTGGGTTCGACTCCCACCTTCGGCACCATTCCGCTGCGGCACAGAGCGACGGGGCGTGGCTCAGCCTGGTAGAGCGCAGCGTTCGGGTCGCTGAGGTCGGTGGTTCAAATCCACTCGCCCCGACCATCGCCAGAGATCGCCGGTCATTGACCGGCGATTTGTATTTCTTCAGACGATTATGCCCCATCCGATGAATGCTGCGGCGACGAGGACGATGATGGCGTAGGCGGCGATCGCCTGCCGGTCGCGCAGCGATGGCGTTGCTTCTGTCCTGGCGCCGATGCTGACCGCTGTCGCACCCATCAGGAAACTGATGATCAGAAATGCAGTAAGCGCCATGAACGGCACATTGATGAACCCCAGAATATCCAGGTAATCGACTGTGCAGGGGATGCCGTCAACGCACGGTGGCGGCGGCAACCAATCGGTTTTGACCAGAAGGTAATGGTAGAGCGAGATACAGGCGCCAGAGAGGGAGAGCGGCAACACGTAGAGATGAAGCCCGCGATCACGGCGCAGAATGCCGATCAGGATGAGCGCGACCAGCGGGTACATCAAAATGCGCTGGTACCAGCAGAGAACGCAGGGGGGCCAACCGAGCGCCTCGCTCATGAACAGGCTGCCACAGGTTGCCACTATTGCCTGGAGCAGTGCCAGGTGCCGTCCATACGATGCGAAGAAGGCGCTTAGCCGGTCTTCTTCCGCTGCCTGGATCGGTCCATCGGGGACCTCGCCGACAGCGATGCTTGATGGTGTGTCGGTTACGCTCATGCTCAACCTCATCGTTTTCTGCTGCGCTTCCCGATTCTGGTGTGCGCAACGGATCAACGAACCTTAATACGTGTGGTATACTTTTCTATCCGTGATAGGAGATTGTATTGGTCCAGGACCTTGTATGTCAACCTTGCTCGTCACCGGTTTCGAGCCGTTCGGCGGCGCTTCGGTCAATCCTTCGGCGGAAGTTGTGCGTCGTTTCACGAACAATGGTAAACCGCCAGATGCGGTCACTGCCATTCTTCCGGTCGATGCCGTTCAGGCGCCTCGTATGATAACCGATCTGCTGCTCGATCACCAACCCGATCTCTGCCTGATGCTCGGACAGGCGGACGGGTATGCTGCGCTCACGGTTGAGCGTGTGGCGATCAACCTGTGCGATTTTCGCATCCCGGATAATGCCGGCGCTCAACGGGTCGATGAACCGATTGTAGAGGATGGACCGGCAGCGTATTTCTCCACCGCGCCGGTGCGCGATGTAGTGCGGGCGATTCGCGCTGCGGGCGTGCCTGTTGATCTCTCTCTGTCGGCAGGAGCGTATCTATGCAATATGGTGTACTACACTGCACTGCACGTCTGCGCCACGCATTGTTTGCCAACGCGATGTCTGTTCATTCACTTGCCGTCGCTGCCATCGCAGGCAAGCGCTGATCGCGCGCCTCGTCCGACAATGGCGCTCGAAACAATGTATGCAGGGGTGTGCGCTGCATTGCGAGCGGGATTGGGGGGTGAGAACTGAGAACGGAGAGGCGGAAACGACGGCGAGACCCATCTGCGCGCATCCGTCGCGATCCGTATTGGTACGCATGCGTGCGCTCCCCCTGCTCCTGAGCCGAACCGAGAATCGAGAACCAGGAACTCTATGCCTGTCTCTCGCCTCTCGCCTCCCGCCTCGTCCCTCTCGCCTCGCCACAAATGCGAGACACATCTCGCGCTACGCCATTGTCGGGCCCCGCTCGCCGCTCGCCGCTCGCCTTGCCCCTCTCGCCTCTCATACCAATGACCGATGATCATCCGGCATTGTCACCCCGAGCAGGGCGAGGAGTCTTGCACGACCCGTTCAGATTCCTCGCTGCGTTTACCCTGAGCGAAGCGAAGGGCTCGGAATGACCAGCATGCGGCATCGTCAATCGTCATTGGTATCACCCCTCGCCCCGCTCGCCTCGCCTCTCGCCTCGTCCCTCTCGCCTCGTCCCGCTCGCCTTGCCACCAATGCGAGATACATCTCGCGCTACGCCATTGTCGGGCCCCGCTCGCCTCTCGCCTCGCCACCAATGCGAGATAAATCTCACGCTACGCCATTGTCGGGCCCCGCTCGCCTCTCGCCTTGCCACCAATGCGAGATATATCTCGCGCTATGCCATTGTCGGGCCCCGCTCGCCTCGTCCCTCTCGCCTTGCCCCTCTCGCCTCTCATACCAATGACCGATGATCATCCGGCATGGTCACCCCGAGCAGGGCGAGGGGTCTTGCACGACCCGTTCAGATTCCTCGCTGCGTTTACCCTGAGCGAAGCGAAGGGCTCGGAATGACCAGCATGCGGCATCGTCAATCGTCATTGGTATCGCCTCTCGCCTCTCGCCTCTCGCCTCTCGCCTCGCCACCAATGCGAGATAAATCTCACGCTACGCCATTGTCGGGCCCCGCTCGCCTCTCGCCTCTCACTTTGCCCCGCTCGCCTCTCGCCTCGTCCCTCTCGCCTTGTCCCTCTCGCCTCGCCCCTCTCGCCTCGCCACCAATGCGAGATAAATCTCACGCTACGCCATTGTCGGGCCCCGCTCGCCTCTCGCCTTGCCACCAATGCGCGATACATCTCGCGCTATGCCATTGTCGGGCCCCGCTCGCCTCGTCCCTCTCGCCTTGCCCCTCTCGCCTCTCATACCAATGACCGATGACCATCCGGCATTGTCACCCCGAGCAGGGCGAGGGGTCTTGCACGACCCGTTCAGATTCCTCGCTGAGTTTACCCTGAGCGAAGCGAAGGGCTCGGAATGACCAGCATGCGGCATCGTCAATCGTCATTGGTATCACCCCTCGCCGCTCGCCTCTCACCTCTCACCTTGCCACCAATGCGAGATAAATCTCGCGCTACGCCATGGTCGGGCTCCGCTCGCCTCTCGCCTTGTCCCTCTCACCTCGTTTCTCTCGCCTCGCCACCAATGCGAGATAAATCTCGCGCGACGCCATTGTCGGGCCCCGCTCGCCTCTCGCATCGCCCCTCTCGCCTTGCCACCAATGCGAGATACATCTCGCGCGACGCCATGGTCGGGCCCCGCTCGCCTCTCGCATCGCCCCTCTCGCCTTGCCACCAATGCGAGATACATCTCGCGCGACGCCATGGTCGGGCTCCGCTCGCCGCTCGCCTCTCACCTCTCACCTTGCCACCAATGCGAGATAAATCTCGCGCTACGCCATGGTCGGGCTCCGCTCGCCTCTCGCCTCGCCCCTCTCACCTCGTCTCTCTCGCCTCGCCACCAATGCGAGATACATCTCGCGCGACGCCATGGTCGGGCCCCGCTCGCCTCTCGCCTCGCCCCTCTCGCCTTGCCACCAATGCGAGATACATCTCGCGCGACGCCATGGTCGGGCCCCGCTCGCCTCTCGCCTCGCCCCTCTCGCCTTGCCACCAATGCGAGATACATCTCGCGCGACGCCATGGTCGGGCCCCGCTCGCCTCTCGCCTCGCCCCTCTCGCCTCGTCCCTCTCGCCTTGCCACCAATGCGAGATACATCTCGCGCTACGCCGTTGTCGGGCCCCGCTCGCCTCTCGCCTCGCCCCTCTCGCCTCGATGTCAATATGCCCGCGCGAAGATGACCTGCTGGGTTGTCTCTTTGCCGGTGTAGATGCACCTCCCCGCCTGTTGCGGTTGGTCGAGCGGGATGCAGCGAATGGTAGCGCGCGTCTCTTCCTGGATTCGCTTTTCGTCTTCCATAGTTCCCGCCCAGTAGCAGCGCGCAAAACCGCGTTCGACCTGTTGTTTCAGTTCCTCATAGGTCGTGACATCGGCGGTATGCGTTTCACGGAATGCCAGTGCGCGCCGGTAGAGCGCCTGCTGAATTTCCTCAAGCAGCGCAGCGAGGCGGGCGGTCAGTCCTTCCTGAGGAACGAACGATTTACCTTCGCGCCCTGGTTGGTCGCGCCGGGCAATGGCGACGCTTCCTTTTTCGATGTCTTTCGGACCGATCTCGACGCGGATAGGAACACCTTTCAATTCCCACTCATTGAACTTGAATCCTGGCGTCAGATTATCGCGGTCATCGACCTTGAAGCGCAGGAGTCCCTTCCATTCGGCGGTCATACGCTGCACCGCTTCCATGACCACACTGCGCTCGGCATCGTTCCGGTAAATCGGCACGACGACGACCTGTGTCGGCGCCAGGCGCGGTGGGATGACGAGGCCTTCATCATCGGAATGGGTCATAATCAGGGCGCCGATCAGGCGTGTGCTGACGCCCCAGCTGGTCGTCCAGGCGTACTGAATGGTATTGTGCTGATCGGTATAGGTAATATCGAAGGCGCGGGCAAAGTTCTGCCCCAGGTTGTGCGATGTTCCCGCCTGAAGCGCCCGTCCGTCCTGCATCATGGCTTCGATACAGTAGGAGCGCAGCGCGCCGGGGAACTTTTCTTTCTCCGATTTCAGCCCCCTGATTACCGGAATCGCCATATCCTTCTCAACGAAGTCGGCATACACCTCGTGAAGGATCAAGAGCGTTTCGCGTTCGGCATCTTCCTCGGTGGCATGCACCGTGTGCCCCTCCTGCCAGAGGAACTCGGTGGTGCGCAGGAAGGGGCGGGTGCGCATCTCCCAGCGCATCACGTTTGCCCACTGATTGATCAGCAGCGGCAGATCGCGGTAACTTCGCACCCATTTGGAATAGAAGTAGCCGATGATCGTTTCCGAGGTCGGTCGGATGACATAGGGTTCGGCAAGGTCTTCGCCACCGGCACGGGTTACTTCCGCCACTTCGGGCGCAAAGCCTTCGACGTGCTCGGCTTCTTTCATCAGGAAACTTTTTGGAATGAGCAGCGGAAAGTAGGCATTGACATGACCGGTCGCCTTGATCCGGTCGTCCAACCCGCGCTGGATCGCCTCCCACAGCGCATAGCCGGTCGGTTTGAAGACAATGCACCCTTTGACGACCTCCGCATAGTCGGCGAGGTCCGCCTGTTGCACAATATCGAGATACCACTGCGAATAATCCTGCGCGCGGGGAGTTATTCCTTCCTTGGGCACGGTTACACCTTTCTATGTTCCAGAGTCAACAGACTATCGCTTCTTTCATGGCTCTAGAAGGTTGTATCTGGCGCGCCCTCGAACAGGTCGCTCACGGTGACTGCCAGACCGGGCAGGCAATCGAATGTCAGCACATCGCTCGATGACGCCTCACGCGGCGCTGCGTACCGTCCCGAACGATCCAGGCGGTACACACTCACTGCACGGATCATCGGTCGAATCAATGCACATTCGGGAACGCCTGCGAGTGCATATGCAGGCAGCTTAACCTGTTCATCATACGCGGCATTTCCCGGCGACAGCACTTCAACAATCAGATCCGGCACGCCGTGGATGCGACCGTCGTGAATAATCGCGCTATGTTCACGCCGCACAAACAGAAAATCCGGTTGTACCGGATCACACCCTGGCATGAGCACGCCAACCGGCGCCGTAAAGGCATACCCAAGCCCTTGATTCACCGCTGGCAGACCGAAGCGCTCCATCAAACGCATGATAACCCATTGGTGAAACGTGCTCGGAGCCGTGGTCATGTACAGCACTCCGTCGATGACCTCATAGCGCCGTCCATCGTCGGGCAACGTCTGCCAGTCCGCGAAAGTCCAGCGGCCCTGCGGAGGTCCGGCGATCACAGGGGCGTCGGTTGGCACAATCAGGGCGGTCATAGCAGTACTTTGAACATCTCTCATAACCCGGCGATGGTTGCGTGTCAATCCGTGCGTGTGATGCTTCGCAGAATTCCAATTATACCATACGACTGAAGAAGCATCGAAATCGGAACAAGCGGCATAACATAGCGAAAAATGCCAATGGGTAGCCAGAGCATCAATCCTGCGAGGGTGATAATTATCCATGCGCTGATTAAGACAATTTCAACATCGTTGCTTCCCGTCCAGCGCGACAGTCTGACCGCCAATGCTGCGGCGCCAATGATCAATAACAGGTGACTGCCAGGCAGACCGCCAGCATTAACTTCGCCTTCATCACTTAGAAAAAACCAGATAGCCCTCATCCGATCAGTTGGTGTTGGTAAGGGATGACACCAGGACAATTCTGGATTGCACCCTATATCAGTACCAAAGTCCAGCATCCGCCGGATGCCTTCGACCGGTTGCCGGTAGAGCGCAGGATTGGAGAGAAAGAATACCGTCCAGGCGCACAGAGCAATGGCGACGACGGCGCGCTTTGGCACAAACGGCGTCACTGCGAAGCGGCGACTGCGCCAGACGGCGAAGATGACGGACACAAAGAGGCAGGTTAGGACGACAAGAGCGGCATTGAGTTTTGTTCCTAATCCCAGACCGCAGACTACGCCGCACGCAATGGTCAAGAAGATGGCGCGCCGATTTCCCTGGCGCCAACTACGCAGCATCTCAGCGCATATCACCAGAGCAAGCAACCCGAATATCAATGCGGGAACATCAAGCATGATGATCTTTCCGTGATAACGCATCGACTCCGGAGCGTTCATCAGCGCAGCAGCCAGCACGCCGACGGCGACGCCGCCGAGACGAACCCCGATCCAGTAGACGAGCACAGTGCTCGCAATTGCTGTCAATGTGACAAGGAAACGGGCAGCGCTGGCAACATCAGGAGATATTACGCGATTGTGCGCTTTGTTCCAAGCCAGACTTCGAGAGAAGTCATATCCTCGTATTAGCGGGTCAGTGTGCCCTGCAAGATATAACCCTGCTCCAAACAAGTATTTGCCGATCTGCGGATGTGGCAGTGCGAATATCGGCGAATATGCCCACAGAGAAGATCTTAAAGGCTCAGTCCAGAAAGGGTGATATATATCACGTTCGATGAATGCGAGACGAAAAGCGCGCAATCCGGTGGTCGCCCAAAAGTTCTCATCACCGTGATATACGTCGTTATTGTTCGGAATAAGCACGCCGCCGGCGAAAACTGCAATCGCCAGACCACTCAGCCACAGGCGGCGGAGCGATGACCGATCCGCAGACTGACGCTTACCTGAATCGGAGCGCAATGTGCGCGTATACACGGATAGGAGGGCGCTACATATCATCACTGCTGCTCCGACAATTGCCCATCCCCTCCAAACAATCCCGGTGCCGAGGGTGACGCCAGCAACCCCGATGAGTGGAAAAATGCTGTTTGGCATACGTTGTCGGTAGCGACGGAAGCCTTCGATATACAACGTAACGATTGCTATGCCGATGACGATCTGCCAGTTCGTCGGCAATGCCTGACTTAGACGAACCGGCGCCCATAGCGAACCCATCACCAGCAGCGCCGTCAGAATGCCTGGCAGAAGATTCCATCGCGGTGCGCATCGCGTGGCAACCGTTGTCAGAGCGACCAGCGACGCAAGAAACATCCAGCGCTCAACAATAGCAGCGGTATAAGATGGAAGAAGGCGCTGCGCATTCATATGACCGAACACGATGCCTAGATCACGTTCATCTCCGCGTGGACGCCACGTAGGGTTTGTGATCATCAACGCAGGAATGCGCCAATCTGGGGATTGCGCATCGATCAGCAAATGATAGGTGCGCCATTCGGGAGCAATACTGAAGCGCATTGGCGCACTCTTGTCCGTTGCCACAGTTGCAGGCGTATGCGTTGCACCTGATTGTTGCGGCGCGGAGAGTTGGAGCGAAACCAGGAGGAGCGATGCATCTTCAAATCCTGGAATGCGCACGCGCGTTATGCCTCTCGTCCAGCGATATGAGCGCTCAGCGTTGAATTCCGGTTGCCAGAAACCATCGACGCTGAAACCGATGCCTTCGGCAGGGTATGCAATAGAATGCGGTGTGGTTGATGCGACAAACAGGAGCGCGGTGAGCAGTGCAAGCGTCGTGAGGATTGGGCGAATCATCGGACGTACAAAAGTTACTTGCCGCATGATCCATTGTGTGATGGTAGCGGTCTGCATGTTCACTTCTCAACAACACGTTGTATCCTGGCGTTTTTGCGCCAGACCTTAGGCAGAACGACGATAAGACTTACAGTGACATATGCGCCACTGCCGCCTCGACTTCGATGCGGGCGATCTCCAGGCGCAATGCCCACTCACGTGGATCGGCGTCGATGCGCGCTTTCCAGGCGTCGATGCCGCCGGCAGCGGCGACTTCTTCGGGAAAGCGGTCAGCGGTTTCGTATTCCAGCCCTTCGGTCTCGACGGCGCCAATGGCATACAGACCGGTGCGTTGGAGGAAAAGGGGCCACGACACATCGGTGCCGATCGTCTCGTCGGGGCATCCATCGAGGATGGCCGTGGCAGCTCGGCGGGAAATGCCGCGCGCGGCTGCGGTGATGTCCCACTCCTGCCCGCTTACCTGCGCAAAGACGCGATTGACAATCGCCTCGGTGTCGCACTGAGCGCGCGGATGGCTGTCGAAAGCGCGCGGTGTCCGCCCCAGGATCAGAAAATCGTAAGCGGGAATCAAACCGGCGACGGAAGCAAGTTCAGCAGGATAGTATTCCGCCCAGTGGAGCGCGCGATCAAGATCGCAGAAGAGCACGTGATGTGCGCCCGCTTCGAGTCCCAGGCGCAAAGCCTCGCGTCGCGCCCGTCCCAGGCGTAAATGTCCGCATGAGGGGGCGCGGTGAATGTGTGCGCCTGCCTGCACCAGCGGTAACAGCGCATCGTTGGGAGTACGATCGGTGGCCCGCACAACGATTCCGAAAAAGATACGCTGCAACACAGGCGCAATCCGTTCCGCCTGGTTGCGCAACCGACCTTCCGGATCGTGGTGGGTGCAGGTAAGTGTAATGTATATCGTCATATCGGTCGATCAGGAGTTATGAGGTTGAATCGCCCAACGGAGCGCCTGTATCGTTTCGGCGATGGGGAGCGAGTTAAACACCCCCGTACCCGCGACGATACTGGTAGCGCCAGCGCCGACCACATCGGCGACATTTGCGGCGCTGATGCCGCCATCGACCTGCAACTCGATATGTTGCAACCCGCACTCGTCGAGTATGCGTCGTAAGCGGGCGATCTTCGCCGTGCTACGTGGAATGTAGGTTTGCCCACTGAACCCCGGATCGACGCTCATCATCAGCACCAGATCGAGGTCGGGCAGAATGTCTTCGATAGCGGTTAGCGACGTGGCCGGATTGAGCGCCACCCCCGCCGTAACCCCAAGGTCGTGGATCTGCTGAATCGTGCGGTGCAGGTGACGGCAGGCTTCGACGTGAACAGTAATGTGGGTTGCGCCGGCCGTGACGAATGCCTCAAGGTAGCGTTCGGGATCGACGATCATCAGATGGCAATCGAGCGGCAGATCGACTGCACGGCGCAGTGCAGCAACGACCGGTATGCCGATGCTGATGTTCGGCACGAACAGGCCGTCCATCACGTCAATATGCAGCCCATCGGCGCCTGCTTCGGCAACTTCGCGCGCCTGCTCACCCAGCCGCAGAAAGTCGGCGGCGAGGATGGATGGCATCAAGCGTATCAGACGCTGATTGGCACCGATAACGGGCACAAACACTCCTCGAGAACCAACGCTTGTCTCTCGTGCACAAGCACAAAGGCGCGAAGACGATGAGAGCAACGGCTATCGGCAATCGCGTGCGACTCCATTTCCTTGAACGGTATCGGTCGATGCCGACCATTATATCATACCGCTTTGATAATCCTGCCGGGGCGGGCTTCCTGGAAGGCGCCTTGACACATTGCATTGTGTGCGGTACACTCCTTACCGACCGGTAAGGAAACCTGTGAGGTGGAACATATGGACGAACGCAAACGCAACCAGATTTTGCTCGTTCTGTTTATCGGCGTCCTGATGGCGGCGCTCGACATTGCTATCGTCGGGCCGGCGCTTCCGGCGTTGCGCGAGCACTTTCAGATCGATGCGCGCGCGGCATCGTGGATGTTCGTTATCTACGTGCTCCTCAATCTTGTCGGAACTCCGTTTATTGCCAAATTATCGGATCGATTCGGTCGGCGTATCCTGTATACGGCAAGCATTGCCCTTTTTGGTCTGGGGTCATTGATTGTCGTCGCGGCGCCGGTGTATGCGGTGGTGCTGGCAGGCCGGGCTATCCAGGGGCTTGGAGCCGGCGGCATCTTCCCGGTCGCCAGCGCGGTGATCGGCGATACTTTTCCGCCGGAGAAACGTGGGAGCGCGCTTGGTCTGATCGGCGCCGTGTTTGGTATTGCGTTCCTGGTGGGACCGATTATCGGCGGATTATTGCTGTTGCTCGGATGGCAGTGGCTGTTCCTGATCAATCTGCCGATTGCAATGGCGCTGATCGGGTTTGGCGTGAAATTGTTGCCTGCCATACGCACAGCGACACCGCGCCCCTTCGATTGGGGTGGGACGGTTGTGTTGGGTGTGCTGCTGGCGGCGCTGGCTGTGGCGCTCAGTGATCTTGCCTATCTGCTGGAAGACGCCAGTGTGTCCGGTCTGGTCAATGCGTTGCGCACATCCACGGTGGCGCCGCTGTTGTTGCTGGCGCTGGCGCTGGCGCCGGTCTTCTGGTGGATCGAGCGCCGCGCTGAAGACCCGGTGTTGGATCTGAACCTGTTCCGCAACCGGCAGATTGCGCTGGCCGGTGCGCTCTCGTTTGGCGCAGGGTTGAGCGAGGCGGTGACGCTGTTCGTGCCATCGTTGCTGGTGGCGGCGTTTGGCGTCACACCATCGACGGCGAGTTTTATGCTGATCCCGATGGTGCTGGCAATGGCGATTGGTTCGCCGTTGTCGGGGCGCGCGCTGGATCGGGTTGGTTCAAAGATCGTTGTGCTCACCGGCACCGCCTTGATTGCCGCCGGGTTGGTGCTGGAAGGCACGCTGGCGAACGTTTTGCCGGCATTTTATGGATTCTCTGCACTGTTCGGCATTGGCATCGGTGTCTTGCTCGGCGCGTCGCTGCGGTATATTCTGTTGAACGAAGCGCCGGCCGAAGAGCGAGGCGCAACCCAGGGAGTGCTGACGGTGTTCATCAGTATCGGGCAGTTGATTGGCGCCGTTTTGCTGGGCGCCATAGCAGCCGCACGCGGCGGCGATGTCGGTGGCTATGCTTTTGCCTTCCTCGTGGTCGGCGTCCTGATGGCAGTGTTGTTCATCGCATCGTTTGGGTTGAAGAGTCGCGCCCAGGAATTGGCGACGCAGCAGCGTTTGCAGCGCGGCGCATCGATGGCATGAGCGGCGCCGGCGGCGATCAGGTCGGCAATGAAGGCGGACGCGAGGTGTATTCCGCATGCATGATGGTCGGAAATGACGGTATGATAACGGTGACTCAGAACCGGTTTGCATCGATGCAGGTGTGCTATGAACCCGTACAACATCACCCTTTACGCACACTCATATGTGCGATGGGCCGTTGTCATTCTTGGAGCGTTGCTCATTGTGCGCGCCCTGACCGGCTGGCTGGGCAGGCGTTCGTGGGATGGTTCGGTTGAACGGTTAGGGTCGTTCTTTACGATTTCGATGGACATTCAATTGTTGCTCGGTCTGTTGCTCTATGGCGTCTTCAGCCCCACAATGCAGCGCATCTTCAGCGATTTTGGCAGCGCCATGGGTGATGCGCGATTGCGCTTCTGGGCGGTTGAACATATGCTCATGATGGTGGTCGCAGTAGTACTGGCACACGTCGGGCACGTCACTGCGAAGCGGATGCCGGAAGAGAAGCGCTACCGGCGCTACGCGATCTTTGCCGGTCTGGCGATGCTGGCGGTGTTGCTGGCAATACCGTGGCCCTTTAGCGGCGCCGATCCGCGCCCGCTCTTCCGGGTGTGAGCCGCGCCAGGCGCTACCCGCTTACCAGGCGCAGTTCGATGCGTCCGACGCGAATAATGTCACCTTCTTCGACGACGGTGGCGCCGCGCACTTCGATGTCGTTCACGAAGGTGCCATTGGTGCTGTTGAGGTCTTCGAGCACCCACTGGTTGCCGCGCAATTCGAGGCGAGCGTGCTGCTGCGACAGAAACGAGTCATTCAGGGCGATCTCACACTGTTCCATGCTGCGTCCAATGATCGTGCTCGGGCTGAGCGGGAACATTTTGCCGACCGCAACACCGCTCTGGCCGCTGCGCAGCACTACCAGATGACCATACGGGCTATGAGTCGCCGAAACCTGACCGGTCTGCCCGATGACGGCGAGTTCGCGGATCATGACGCGCAGCGCCTGCCAGAGGAAGAAGTAGAGCAGCAGCACGACGGCTACGCGCAGCACAAGAAGAACGGCGTCGATCGAGGCATTGGCAAAATCGAACATAGGCGATCCACGTGCGATAGGACGGTTGCGTGACCGACGCTCAACGATCCATGTGGCGAAACGTCAGTTCCAGCCCGCCAAGCGAGATGACATCGCCGTCACGTAGGGCGCGTTCCGTTATCGGTTCGCCATTGACGAAGGTGCCATTAGTCGAGCCAAGGTCGGTCAGCCAGAAACGACGCGACTTGTAGCGCAATTGAGCGTGGTTGCGTGAGACGCGCGCGTCTTCCAAAACGATATCGTTGTTCAGTCCGCGTCCAATTGTCATCGATGTGCTATCGAGCGGGATGACGTGTGTACCGGTGGGAGTTGCCAGCAGCAGGCGGGCACGCGCCGCTGGCGCCGCTGCGACCTGTGCCGGAATGACCTGTGTATCGCCAACCTGATGTGGTGCTGCTGGCGCTGCATGTGTTTCCGCCACGACCTGGATCGTTCGCCGGGGCACGCCAGCATCGGCGACCAGTTCGACGCGAGGATGTTCGACCATGCTAAACCTGCGTTCCTGTGCCAGCTCCGCCAGATAGGTCGCCATCTCGCGTTCGACCTCGGTGCGAATCGGCTTGAATGCCTCAAAGTCCTGCGGATTCAGGAATGCACGGTAGTAGTTCGGCACCAGAATGCGCCGCACACTCACCGTCTGGTTGGCTTCCATCGCGCGTTCGAGGCGTTTGGCGATCTCGGCAGGTTGCACTGGGCTGCGGAATAACCGTGCGACCGAACCCTCGACGATATTCTCCATGAACGCTTCGAAGCGACTGAGTGCTGACATAGGGGTTCATACTGCAAGAAACGCCGATCACACGCGCATATTGTACAGGAGTTGCGCGTCGGCGGCAACCGTTCTGGTTTTTCGGTTCTCGGTTCTCGGCTTCCGGTTGTGCTCAGAGGCATGGTGAGAGAGAACACGGATGGACACGGAACGCAACGGATTCGCGCGAACAGTCGTTCCCGCCTTTCAGTTCTTGGTTCCTGGTTCTCGATCATCTCCCCAAATGGCGCTCGAAGAATCCAGCAACCCGATCCACATACCGCTGCGGATCGATGTCGTAAGAGCGGGCATGCCCCGCGCCAGGCACTTCCCAGTATTCGGCGCCAGGCGCAGCCGCAGCGAGGGCGCGTCCGTTTTCCACCGGCGTAAATGCGTCGGCGTCGCCATGGATGATCAGCACCGGTCGCGGCACAATGTCGTCGATTTCGGTGACCGGTCGCGCAGTTGTGAGGTCTATTCCAAGGACAAATCGCCCCATAAAAAGGGTCGAAGGCAGGAAGATATCCGGCAAGCCGCTGGCTGTGCGCCAGTGACGCCGGATGAGCGGCTCAATCTCGGCGTAAGTGCAATCCGCTACAAGCGCGCCGATTGCCGGGTCTTCGGCGGCAGCGCCAATTGCAGAGGCGGCGCCCATCGACACGCCGAGCACGCCGATGCTTCCGGCTCGGAATCCGTGCGTCATGAGCCAGTCGACCGCCCCAAGAATATCGCGCCGTTCCGCCAGCCCAAAACTGAAGCGCGCATCGCCGCTTGCGCCGTGCCCGCGCAGATCGATCATCAGGATGGCAAATCCGCGTTTGTAGAGGCGGGCGGCGAACTCGCTGAAACGCCCCTGGAATTCCGTTGAGCGGCTGCTATCTTTGCCATGGACGAGGATCACTGCTCGCGCAGAGTCTGGCTGTGGCAGATACCACGCGGCAATCTCTACGTCGCCGCTGCGCGCCGGGAAACGCACCTCCTCGAAGCGAGCGCCGAATGTGGCAGGCGTGTTGACTTCCGCATCGCGTTGCGGCATGGTCAGAATGCTGGCGGCATAGGTCGAAATGCCCAGGTAGAGCGCCATAACCAGCGTGACCAGCGTCGCTGCGGTAAAGAGCGCTATCTGTCGCAGGCGCCTGGCGCGCCGAGCAGCAGCGGTGGATGCTGTCGTCTCCATTGAAGTCGTCCCCTTTCGTTCGTCATGAAGCGTGCTGCGGCAGCCCATGCCGATTGCGCTGCCAGCATCTCATCGACCATTGTACGAATCGGCGACAGCGCACAGACGACGCTGGTCAACGAGTCGAGCGAGACTGCATGATACACCGCATTCGAGGTTCTGGGTCGGCATCGATAGGGCAAGGTTAATTTCGTGTTATTATAGGTGAGCGTATCTCTGCTGCACATTTCCTGTTCGCTCTATGCTGATCCTGCAACTCGTGCTTGTCATGGCTATCGCCACCATGCTGGCATGGTGGTGTGGATGGGGTCTTGCACGTCTGGCGCTGCCGTTCGCGTTGTTGCCGTTTCGTCGGTTACTGACGCCGCTGATCGGCTACGCAGTGGTGGTTGTGGCAGGGTATTGGGGCGTTCGCTCTGTCGTCGGGTTGAATACAGTCCTGCCGGTTCTCCTCTTCGTCTGCACCGCGCTGAACATCCTTGCCTGGCGTCGCATCGGCGCTCCGTTTACGCGCCATCTGCCAGGTCAGATGACACGGACTGAAGGCGTGTCGCTTTTCCTTCTGGTTCTGGCGACCATTGTGGTCAATGTCGCGCCTCTGATCCGCTATAACCACTCGGCGGCGATTGGCGGCGGATGGGACATCGAAGTTGCGTTGCCCATGGCGCGGTATCTGGAACGCGCTCCTGTTGCCGCCATTGCAACAATGCCGGACAATCCACTGCGCGATCTGGTAGCGAATCCGCCGAAGATTTCACACAACATCGGGTTTGCCATCTGGCAGGGATGTGTCGATCTGCTTGGCGGTTTCGAGGCGTTCGACACATTCACGCCATTAATTGCCTGGCTACGTGGGTTGGGCATTCTGGCGGTCTATCTCTGGCTCCGCGCAACGCTTGGTTTGCGGATGTGGGTTGCCCTGATTGGATCGGCATGGGTTAGTGCGAATGCGCTCTTGCTCTGGATTTCGTACTTCAATTTCGAGAAACAACTTGCCGGCTTTCCTCTGATACCACTCTGTCTGGTCATCGGCATGGCGACCGTCGAGGAGATCGCGCGCAGCCGTTGGGCGGCGTGGAGCAGCGCATTGTTGGGATCGGTGATCCTGGCAGCCCTGCCGGTCGTCTATTATCCGGCGATCACCGTATGGGCGGCGCTGGCATTCGGGTTGGGCGGAGCGCGCCTGATTGAAGCATATAAGGTGCGATCCGGCGCGCCTGCGCCGCAGGCGCTGATCATCGCCGCGCTGATCCTGATGGCGCTGACAACGCTGGTCGCTGCTCCGACAATCGAGGATTATTTCAACGGCTTTGGATTTCGCTACAGTCATCAGGTAACCTCTCTCGGCATCTTTGATTATGTTCGGTCCAGCACTATTGTGGGATTGACGCCGTTTCAACCGAGGGAGATCGGAACCACAGCGCCGGAGGTCGCGGAACAGGCTGGCGGCATACTCCTTCTCATCCTGATCGCCGCTGCCTGTGTGTCTGGTCCACACCGTCTGCGACTGGCGGGCGCGCTTATTGGCGGTGTGACGTATCTTGCATGGTTGCGCTGGTGGCAGGCGTATCCCTACGCCTATATGAAAGGCGCTGCATACGTCAGTTTTGCTTTCCTGGGTCTGGCAGTGGCAGGGGAAACGCTGGACTGCTGCGGAGCGTCACGCTCACGGCGCCATGGCGAGGCGGTCGTCGCTCGTTGTTGGTGCGCTGGGATTATGTGTGCTGATGGGCGCCAATCAGTTGCGAGTGGTTGTGGCTCATATCGAACGTCCTGGTCTCTACCCCGATGATGCACCGGCACTCCTCGAACTGCGCACACTCGTGCCGTCGGGAAGCACGGTGACCATGACTTCCGACAAACGAGTGCGTGGCGTGATCAATGGCTTTGCTGCGTATGCGCTCGACCATGCAATAGTGTGGGGGCATGTGCGCACCGGTTATGCCGAGTCGCGCGCCGGTGATAGTGGAGCAATCGGAGCGTATGGCCTGCTCCATGCGTTTGAAGATCCGCTGCTGTGGGGATACACCTATCCGCCTATCTGGCGTGGAGGTTCATATGCGCTCTATCGTCGTCCGCCGGAAACGCAGAAACATCTACGGTTGCTGAATGTCCTGGAGTCGGGCGAGGTGCTGGTTGTGCCGGTCAATGCTGAGTCATCCGAAGCGGAGACGGACACTGGTTCGCACACGTTGCGCCTGATGGTTGCAACACTTGCGCCGGCAACCGTCGAGGTCAATGACGCGCCGATCTCCCTTATGCCCGGCAGACGCATCATCACGCTCCATCCGGCGCCATCGCAGGACGTGGCGATTCGACATATCGGGGCGGCGCCGCTTCTGGTTGAAACCGCCACTTGGCTGACTCACACGGTTCCTGGCGGGCAGATGAGCGTTGCATCCAATCACAACGTTCGGGCGCCAATCCCAGAAATGACGGTGCAACCCATGACGAACAGCGCCATCGTGCAGGCATCGGCAGTCGCGTCCGGGGCAGTGATCACAACGACGCTGGAAACGCTGCTGTCGGAAGCAGGACCGGTGCGAGCAGCCCTTGATATCTGGGATGTCGAACGGGGCATCCAGTACGGCTGGTATGGCCTGCTCATTGTCCCCGACTCAGAGGTGCAGCGTTTCTCCATGGTCCTTTCGCTTGCTGACGGACAGATGCAATGTGTGTCCGCAGGGGGTGAGACGCCAATCGGCGCCTATTTTGTCGGGTTGAAGCCAGGTCGGTATACGGCTCGGTTGTCTCTTGCTGCGGGTACGCAGATGATCAATGAACCGATTGACCTGTTCGGGTTTGAGATAACATCTGATAGGGCGATTGCCGGTGTGTGGGTGCGTGAGAAACAGCTACAGGCAGGCAGCGTGATAAACCCTGCGACCATCTCGGTGACCCGGATTGGTCGTGACATCGCGCTGCTGGGCTACACAATCATGCCGCCACGTCTCAGAGCGGGCGGAGCAGCGGACCTGATTCTCTGGTGGCGATCGTTGAACGATAACCTGGACGAGCGCAGCGTGCTCATTCATCTGATCGACGCCGCCGGCAACAAATACGCCCAGGCCGATGGTCCGCCAGCCGAGGGGGTGTTGCCAACCAGCAGGTGGCGCGCCGGGTTGACGGTTGTCGATGCACGCCAGTTTCGTCTCCCGGCGGATCTGCCGCCAGGAGACTACACGCTGCTGGTTGGGATGTATCGCTGGCCCTCACTGGAACGTCTGCCGACTGTCCAGAACAATACGTTGCTGCCCGGCGCCGTCATTCGTATTCCTGTGCGCATCGAAGCATGACCGGCGCCATGTGTCGCATCGGTGCACCATCTAGTGGAAGGACCCCAGCGCCCGGATGTAATTTGCCCGCTCGAATGCTGCGGGGTTCTCAACGGCCTGCTGGCTCATGCTCCCCTGCATCTGCTCAATCGACTCATACTCATGCTCTTCCATCCACGCGCGCAGATCGTTCAGAATGGCGGGGATGCGGTCGATGCCGCGCGCCAGCAACTCAGACGTCATCATCGCCACGCGGGCGCCGGCCATCATGGCTTTCAATACATCTTCCGCTGTATGGACGCCGCTGGTCAGCGCCAGATCCGCCTTGACGCGCCCATACAAAATGGCGATCCAGCGCAATGGCAGGCGCAATTCATCGGAGGTGCTCAATTTCAGGTTCGGCACGACGTCCAGCGTCTCCAGGTCGAAGTCGGGCTGGTAGAAGCGGTTGAAGAGGACGAGTCCCTTCGCCCCTGCGTCGCTGAATTGTTTTGCCATGTTGGCAATGCTGCTGAAGAACGGACTCATCTTGATCGCCACCGGGATCGTCACCCGGCTGCACACGTCGCGCACGAGGCGCAGGTACTGTTCTTCGATGGCAGCGCCGGTAATGCCTGGGTCGGTCGCCAGGAAGTAGAGGTTCAGTTCTAGTGCATCGGCGCCTGCCTGCTCCACTTTGTTCGCGTATTCCACCCAATCGCCGTCCGACGGTCCGTTGAGGCTGGCGATGATCGGAATGCTGACGCGCTGCTTGAGTGCGTGAATGTGCTCGAGATACGGTTCAACTCCCAGGTTATACTGTTCTAGATCGGGGAAGTACGTCAGCGACTCTGCGAAACTGTAGGCGCCCCGATCAAGGTAGTAGTCAAGTTCGCGCGCCTCGTGGGTGATCTGCTCTTCAAACAACGAAAAGAGCACGACGGCAGCGGCGCCGGCTTCCTCCAGGCGACGAACATTGTCGATACGTTTCGAGATCGGCGATGACGAAGCGACAATGGGATTCTTCAACGACAAACCAAGATAGGTCGTCCGAAAATCGGTCATGGTCAACACCTCGATCTAAGCCTTGCGCGGATCGGCTTCTTCAGTATGCGGGATCGCAGGGTTCTCTTCAAGTCGCAATTGCTTTCCTCTTCGTTGTTGAACGACAACATGGTCGCTTCTTCACTGATGACATTCATTGTTTTGTAAGCCGATACCCTGTACGCAAGGCGGGCAATTTTCTACAATTCAGGAGGCGGCAGCCGATCCGCCTCGTTGTGAACAGGACGACCCTATGGCGCTGTATACGATTGAGGATCAAACAATCTATCTCGAAGAGACCGGTCCTGAGAATGCGCCATGTGCGTTTCTCGTCCATGGCTGGGCGAGTTCGTCGTACACCTGGAAACCGCTCCTGCCTGCACTGAGTCGCCGGTATCGTTGTGTTGCCATTGATCTTCCGGGGTTTGGTCAGTCGCCGGCGCCATCACATCCGCCGACGATTGCGGGGTACGCCGATCTTGTGGCGTGTCTGATCGAGTATTTCAGCCCTCGTCAACCGGTGTTGCTCCTCGGTCATTCGATGGGCGGGCAGATTGGCGCCACGCTGGCGCTGCGCTATCCAATGCTCGTTGAGCGCATGGTGCTGCTCAACCCGGCGTTGAGCGGGCGTCTCTCGACCCGGGTGAATCTGCTGATCGGGCCCCATGTGCTGGCGGAGCGTTTTTTGCCGCTCGAATGGTTGTTGCACCTGCTCGCAAAAACGCCGCTCGACTACACCGATTATCTGCTCAAGCCGTCGAATTTTGCCGAACGGGCGCGGGTATCCGAGGAGGATTATCAGCGCATCCGCGCCGATGCGCGCCGTCCCGGTCAGGGGCGTATACGCGCTGCTTGTTTTCAGGCAATGCGCCAGAGCGATCTGCGCGGTCGGCTTGCAGCGCTCGAACCGCCAACCCTTGTTATCTGGGGCGCGGAAGACGATATTGTACCGTTGCGCGATGCCGGCGCGGTCGCTGCCGAGTGGCCCGCTGCCGATCTGCGGATCATTCCGAATGCCGGCCACTGGCCCCAATTCGAGCAGCCGGATGCGACGTTGCGCCACATTGCGCTCTTTCTTGGCTTGCCGCCTGCGGGTGTCGCGCCATCTGCCGACGCGCGCGACATCGCTGAACTGCACGCTACAGCACAGTTTCTCAACAATTCAGAGATCGGTGGACGTCTGAACGAAGCGCAGCGTATGCGTATCGCGTCGCTGTTGCAGCGGCGTGTGCTGATGCCGCGTGAACGCCTGACTGCTGCTGGCGCGCGCGGTGATGAGATGTATATTGTGCAGGACGGATTGCTCGAAGTCTGGCTTGAACCTGTGCCGGTCGGCGGGGTACGACAGCCGCCGGTGCGGATCGCCTTCATGCAGAGCGGGCAAGTCGCCGGAGAATTGGGATTGCTCGAAGATGTGGAACGGAGCGCCGATCTGCGCGCGGGCGATCAACCAACGGTGGTGCTGGTGTTGACGCGCGAGGCGCTGAATACGCTGGCGGAAGACGATCCAGCATTGGGAATGCGCCTGATGCAGAATCTGGCAGTATCATTGGGGCGTCGCCTGCGCCACCAGAACTGGCTTGCGCAGCGCCTCGAACAGCGCGCATGGCAGGGGGGCAGTGTGACGCGGTTACTGGAGTGAGGTGTGAGGGGTGAGGCAAGAGGCGAGGGGGGTGAGGCGAGAGGGGCGAGGCGAGAGGGGTGAGGCGAGAGGGGTGAGGGGTGATACCAATGACGATTGACGATGCCGCATGCGTGTCATTCCGAGCGCAGCGAGGAATCTGAACGGGTCGTGCAAGACCCCTCGTGCTGCTCGGGGTGACCATGCCGGATGATCATCGGTCATTGGTATGAGAGGCGAGAGGCGAGAGGGGTGAGGCGAGAGGCGAGAGGTGAGAGGGTCCCGACAATGGCGTCGCGCGCGATGTATCTCGCATTGGTGGCGAAGCGAGCGGGTCCCGACCATGGCGTAGCGCGAGATTTATCTCGCATTGGTGGCGAGGCGAGAGGGGTGAGGCGAGAGGCGAGAGGTGAGAGGGTCCCGACAATGGCGTCGCGCGCGATGTATCTCGCATTGGTGGTGAGGCGAGAGGGGTGAGGCGAGAGGGGTGAGGCGAGAGGGGTGAGGCGAGAGGGGTGAGGGGTGATACCAATGACGATTGACGATGCCGCATGCGTGTCATTCCGAGCCCTTCGCTTCGCTCAGGGTAAACGCAGCGAGGAATCTGAACGGGTCGTGCAAGACCCCTCGTGCTGCTCGGGGTGACCATGCCGGATGGTCATAGGTCATTGGTATGAGAGGCGAGAGGCGAGAGGGGTGAGGCGAGAGGGGTGAGGCGAGAGGGGCGAGACGAGAGGGGTGAGGGGTGATACCAATGACGATTGACGATGCCGCATGCTGGTCATTCCGAGCGCAGCGAGGAATCTGAACGGGTCGTGCAAGACCCCTCGCGCTGCTCGGGGTGACCATGCCGGATGGTCATAGGTCATTGGTATGAGAGGCGAGAGGGGTGAGGCGAGAGGGACGAGGCGAGAGGGGTGAGGGGTGATACCAATGACGATTGACGATGCCGCATGCTGGTCATTCCGAGCGCAGCGAGGAATCTGAACGGGTCGTGCAAGACCCCTCGCGCTGCTCGGGGTGACCATGCCGGATGCTCATAGGTCATTGGTATGAGAGGCGAGAGGGGTGAGGCGAGAGGGGCGAGGCGAGAGGGGTGAGGGGTGATACCAATGACGATTGACGATGCCGCATGCTGGTCATTCCGAGCCCTTCGCTTCGCTCAGGGTAAACGCAGCGAGGAATCTGAACGGGTCGTGCAAGACCCCTCGCGCTGCTCGGGGTGACCATGCCGGATGGTCATAGGTCATTGGTATGAGAGGCGAGAGGCGAGAGGGGTGAGGCGAGAGGGGCGAGGCGAGAGGGGTGAGGGGTGATACCAATGACGATTGACGATGCCGCATGCGTGTCATTCCGAGCCCTTCGCTTCGCTCAGGGTAAACGCAGCGAGGAATCTGAACGGGTCGTGCAAGACCCCTCGCACTGCTCGGGGTGACCATGCCGGATGATCATCGGTCATTGGTATGAGAGGCGAGAGGGGTGAGGCGAGAGGGGTGAGGCGAGAGGGGTGAGGTGAGAGGGGTGAGGGGTGATACCAATGACGATTGACGATGCCGCATGCGTGTCATTCCGAGCGCAGCGAGGAATCTGAACGGGTCGTGCAAGACCCCTCGCGCTGCTCGGGGTGACCATGCCGGATGATCATCGGTCATTGGTATGAGAGGCGAGAGGGGTGAGGCGAGAGGGGCGAGGCGAGAGGGGTGAGGGGTGATACCAATGACGATTGACGATGCCGCATGCGTGTCATTCCGAGCCCTTCGCTTCGCTCAGGGTAAACGCAGCGAGGAATCTGAACGGGTCGTGCAAGACCCCTCGCGCTGCTCGAGGTGACCATGCCGGATGGTCATAGGTCATTGGTATGAGAGGCGAGAGGGGCGAGGCGAGAGGGGTGAGGTGAGAGGGGTGAGGGGTGATACCAATGACGATTGACGATGCCGCATGCGTGTCATTCCGAGCCCTTCGCTTCGCTCAGGGTAAACGCAGCGAGGAATCTGAACGGGTCGTGCAAGACCCCTCGCGCTGCTCGAGGTGACCATGCCGGATGGTCATAGGTCATTGGTATGAGAGGCGAGAGGGGCGAGGCGAGAGGGGTGAGGTGAGAGGGGTGAGGCGAGAGGCGAGCGGGGCCCGACAATGGCGTAGCGCGAGATGTATCTCGCATTGGTGGCGAAGCGAGAGGGGCGAGGCGAGAGGGGTAAGGCGAGAGGGGTAAGGCGGTGGCGTGCTCAGGCGCATGATCGTGTGACCGTGTGACCTTCTGCACTCCGCGTCGCGGGTGATCACGGGTGACAGGTGGAAGGTCGAAAGTCAAAGATTGTCAGCGATTCTTCGTGTGCTTTGTGGATCGCAAACCAGAGAAGGGACTCGTCCATGCTCTACTATCAGAAAGCTGCTCAGGCAGAGGCATTGCTTGCCGAAACCAATCTCGATGCCTGGCTCATCTTCGCACGTGAAAGCGTGATCCGTCCTGACCCAGGCATCGAACTCGTTGTTGGTGTTGATGTGACGTGGGACTCGGCATTCATCTTTGGGCGCAATGGGCAGCGCGTCGCGCTTGTGGGGCGTTACGACGTCGCCGGTGTGCGCGAGTCGGGGCTGTTTCCGACGATCATTGGCTATGATGAAAGCATCCGCGATCATCTGATCGATGTCCTGCGCCGCCTTGATCCGCTGACTATCGGGTTGAACTATAGCCTCGACGACCCGACAGCCGATGGACTGACTCACGGCATGTTTCTGCATCTCTGCGACCTGTTGGCAGACACGCCCTTTCCGTCACGTTTTGTGAGCGCCGCGCCCCTGCTGGCGAAGTTGCGTTCGCGTAAGACGCCAGCCGAGGTGGAGCGCATTCGCGCTGCCGTCGCCGTCACCGAAGAGATCGTCGATCTGGTTGCACAACAGATTCGCCCTGGCGTCAGTGAGGCGCAGATCGCCGCTTTCGTTCATGAGGAGTTTCGCCGCCGCAATCTGGCGAGCGCCTGGTCATGGGATGCCTGCCCGATTGTGAATAGCGGTCCCGAATCAGAAGTCGGTCATGGCGGTCCGCGTAATGACATCGTGGTGCAGCCGGGGCATCTGGTGCACATTGATCTGGGCGTTCAGCGCGAGGGGTACTGCTCGGATATTCAGCGCATGTGGTATGTGCGTCGTCCTGGTGAAACGGCGCCCCCGCCGGACGTTCAGCGCGCTTTCGAGACGGTGGTGCGGGCGATCGAGGCGGGCGCAGCGGCGCTGCGCCCCGGCGCGCGCGGATACGCGGTGGACGCAGCGGCGCGTCAGGTCATTGTTGCAGCGGGATACGACGAGTACCGCCACGCACTGGGGCATGGTCTGGGGCGCGCCTGTCACGACGGCGGTCCGTTGCTCGGTCCGCGCTGGCCTCGCTACGGCAAAACGCCGGAAATGCATGTCGAGGCGGGGAATGTCTACACCCTTGAACTGGGTGTCGTCACTGCGGCAGGGTATATCGGCATCGAGGAAGATGTGCTGGTGACTGACAAAGGCGTAGAGTTTCTCTCGACCTTTCAGCGCAGGTTGTGGGAGGTGTGAGCGGCGAGGACCGGACGCATCCCCCCCTGACTGCGAACCAGGGCGCCGATGCCCGGCATTGACAGCAGGTAGAGCGCCAGAAACACTGCCGGCAGAGAGAAGAGTGCCGCAATTGCGGCAGGTAGCGCCAGCACTGCGGCTGCGGCTATCAGGTTTCGGTCAAAATCGTGGGGTGGATGATGCCCGGAAAGATGCAGCCCCAGGGCGCGCGCGCTCACTGCGATGCCCAGAACGACGGGCGCGTGCGCCAACAACACCAACCCGGCAGCAACCGGCAGCCCGATAACAGTGGCAGTCAGCAGAGGCAGCAATAGGGCAAGGACAACACCCAACGCAGCGATTGCCAGCAAACCGGTTCCCAGTGCTCGCAGGGGCGCCGCCAGCAAGGTCATTCCTGCGGCTGTGCTTCGGCGGGGCCAAAAGCCGATGGCCAACACAATCGCCGCCATCTGCGCCAGCCAGATCAATGCCACAACCAGCCCGCGAACCAATGAAAGGTCGAGACGCTGAGCCGTTGCTGCAAGCAGGGCGGCGCGCATGTTCGCCTGACCAGCAGCGCCGGCAAAGGTTCCTATCGGGGTTTCAACACCGCGTATCAAATTGAATGCGCCGGTTGTCGCCGGGACAATCAGCAGCGCGAGTGCCAGGAGTGTTACTGCGCGGCTGAGCATCCGGCGCGCCGCCGCGCGCTGCGCAACGACGCGGGGTGGCGCTTTGGGCAGGCGACGCATCGTGGACGCCACCAGATCGACGGTTGGTTCGTGATGCTCCAGCGCGCCGCTGCGTGCCAATACGTTGCGGAACGTGTCATCAAAATCATTCGAAGACATACAGTGCTGCTCACTCTTGCAATGGCATTTCTTCCTGAACCACGCCCTCAGAGCGTAGTGCATCGGCAAGCATACGACGTGCGCGGTGCAAGCGTGTTTTGATAGTGCTCTCCGGCAACCCTAGCGCCTGAACGATCTCCTCATACGAAAGATCGTGCCAGTAACGCAGCACAGCGACTTCGCGATAGGCGGGCGGCAGGCGTAGGAGCGCGCGCTGAACCGCATCGCGTTCCTCGCGTTCGATGGCGCTGTGTTCTGGTCCTTTCCCGGGATTGGGAATCGTCAGCACCGTGTCGTCCAGGGTCAACCAGGCGAAGCGCCGCCGCCGCAGCCGATCAATACAATAATTTGAACCAATTGACAACAGCCACGTTGAAAACTTGCGCTCCCGGTCGAAACGGGCCAGGTTCGCATAGACCTTCAAGAATATCTCCTGACTGGCATCCTCCGCTTCCTGCGCATTCCCCAGCATGCGATACGCCAGATTGAACACCGCTCCCGCATAGCGTTCCACGAGTTGCGCAAAGGCGGCGTGATCCCCCTCGATGGAGCGTTGGATGAGGGCGTCTTCGTCAGAGAGAGCCACCATGCGCCTTTACCATTCTGCAAGAAGTACGCACATCCACCGCGCAGGGTTTCGCCTGATCGTGCGCTTGCACTACGCGAGCGCCGGCGCTTGCAATACGAACCTCTATCGTATACCATGAGCGGCGTCGCCTGTTGCGTATCGTGCACCACGTGCCGGCGGGCGGCGCCGGAAATGCCGCAGACCGGGCGGCGCTGTAAGGGAGGAAAAGGCGTGGCAGTGACATACAATCGTGATCAGATTCGCGCGGCATTGGCGCTGACAGATCCGGCGGTCAGTTCGTTTCTCGATCTCCAAACCGGGAACGTTGTTTCCATTACTGAAGGTGATCAGAGCCAGGCAAACCAGGAACTCAGCGCGCTGATCATGGACAGTTATGGCGACCGGTTTCGCTATATTCCGGGCGGAAACCCCGCAGCCGATGATGCGGCTGTGAGCGCCTGGCTCGAGAATGAAGGGCTGACGTAAACGCCTGCTCGCAATCTGGAAGCAGCGAAGACCGGAGGTTATACCAATTACCTGTGAATATCCGGCATTGTCACTCCGAGCAAAGCGAGGGGTCTTGCGCGACCCGCTCAGATTCCTCGCTGCGTTTACCCTGAGCGAAGCGAAGGGCTCGGAATGACACGCATGCGGCATCTTCAATCGTCATTGGGTATTACCCATCTTCGCTGCTTCCAGAGTTATGCGTCATTCAGCGCTGCGACGCCTGGCAGGATACGCCCTTCCAGCAGTTCCAGCGACGCGCCGCCACCGGTCGAGATGTGGCGAATCTTATCGGCAAGTCCCATCTGTTCTATCGCTGCAACCGAGTCGCCACCGCCGATAATCGTCATCCCCGGGCAATTCGCCATTGCCTGTGCGATCGCTCGGGTGCCCTCGGCAAATGGCGCCAGTTCGAACACCCCCATCGGTCCATTCCAGATGACGGTTTGTGCGCCCGTGATGACCTCGGTGTACGCGCGGATCGTTTCAGGCCCGATATCCAGCGCGCGCCAGCCCGGCGGAATTTCGCCCACCGGCACAACCTTGCGGTTGGCATCGGCGCTGAAGGCATCCGCAATTACGACGTCGGTCGGCAGCATGAGGCGCACGCCGCGTTGCGCCGCCTGATCCAGCAAGGACTTCGCAATGGGAGCGGAGTCCGGCTCGACCAGCGAGTCGCCCATCTCGTGCCCCTGAGCAAGCAGAAAGGTGTTTGCCATGCCACCGCCGATCAGCAGTGCATCGACTTTGCCGAGCAGGTTTTCGATCACGCCAATTTTGTCGCTGATCTTGGCGCCGCCGATGATAGTGACAAATGGCCGCGCCGGATTTTCCAGCGCTCCCTGGAGCGCGGCGAGTTCGGCTTCCATCAGGAAGCCGGCGACAGCGGGGAGGAATCGCGCCACGCCTTCAGTCGAGGCATGGGCGCGGTGCGCCGAGCCGAAGGCGTCGTTGACGTAGACATCGCCAAGTTTTGCCAGTTCGCGCGCCATACTTTCGTCGTTGGCTTCCTCGCGCGGGTCAAATCGGGTGTTTTCGAGCACCAGCACCTCGCCCGGTTTGAGGTCGCGCGCAGCCGCCTCAGCCGCAGGACCGGTGGTTGCCTGTGAGCCTTTGACCGCCTTCGCTTCGGGGAGCAGTTCCGCCAGGCGCGCCACCACCGGCGCCAGGCGCATGCTTTCGACGACTTTATTCTTCGGTCGCCCCAGGTGCGACATAAGAATGACGGCTGCACCATGTTCCAGCAGGTAGCGGATCGTTGGAAGTGCTGCACGGATGCGGGTATCGTCGGTGATCTGCCCGTTCTCCAGCGGCACATTGAAATCGACGCGAACAAGAGCGCGTTTGCCGCTCCAATCGATGTCGCGGATCGTCTTTTTCGCCATGGCTGTTCTCCTTCTCGTCAACCAGACGCTTCAGGGTGCAGCGCTATTGTAGCATACTGAGAACGGAGAACTGAAAACTGAGTTGCCGCGTTGGACGGCGCCGGGTATAATCTTCTCAAGAGAATCGTGCACCAATGCGGGAGAAGTGTATGCGACTTCGAGGGCGGGTGGCAGTCGTCATTGGCGCGTCGAGCGGCGTGGGATACGAAACAGCGCGACGGTTGGCGCGCGAAGGGGCGCAGGTCGTGGCTGCGGCGCGTCGTCGGGAACGGCTTGAGATGCTGGTGTCGGACATTGCGCGGGAGGGAGGCGAGGCGGTTGCTATTCCAACCGATGTTACCGATTCGGAACAGGTTGATCGGTTGATTGAAAGTGCGGTGAACCTGTTTGGGCGGGTCGATATCCTGATCAATTCGGCTGGCGTGACGCACAAAATTGCGCCGCTCGAGCAGTTTAGCAACGATGATTTTCGTGTGGTGATCGAGACCAATCTGCATGGAACGTTCTATGCTGCGCGCGCGGTTGTTCCACATATGAAGCAGCAGCGCTCCGGCACGATCATCACCATTGCATCGCGTGTCGGCAAGGTTGGTGTCGCCAATATTGCGCCGTTCTGCGCTGCGAAATTCGCGCTCGATGGTCTCAGCCAGGCGCTTGGTGCGGAATTGCGCCCGTACAACGTATTTGTGACGACCATTTTCCCCGGTCTGATCAATACGGAACTGGAACCGCTCAACCCGCCGGAGGAGTTTCGTCGCCGGTTGATGACGGCGGTTGATGTGGCGGAGGTCATTCTGTGGGTCTGTATGCTTCCACCAACAGTGCGCATCGATGAATTGCCGATCATGCCGCGCCAGGTGGATATGTGACCACGATGGGGTGGGCGCAGGGTTCGAGCACGCCAGTTCAAGCACTCTGATGCCTTGTCGAGTTCTCCATTGTGATACGGTTCCCTGCATTGCTATCACAGCGGCTCAGATAGGCTCTTATGTGCCATAAGCGTTGCGGATGGCGCTCGAGGAGAGATCGACGCGGAATATGCGCTCAGGCAGTTCACGGAAGAGTGGACGCAATGAAGCCGGCAGGTCGATATCTGCCAGGGTACGGAAGACGCCATCCTTGATACGCCCGGCGACCAGGAATGTGCATCCATGGGCGGCGATAGCGGCGAAGGCGGCGTTGCGTCCGGCTTCGCCATCGTAGTAGCGCGGATCGATGATTCGAATTGCGGTATCGTATCCGATGACGAAGGTGCATCCTGGAAACAGGTTCGCTTTTTGCACAAAGAGCGGTGCGCGACTGAGCACGACGGGGTAACGTCCGCGAAACTGCTCCAGGCGGCGTTCCAGTTCGGCATATCCGAGTGGCGGCTTGTCGGCGTTCAGAATGGGGAGCTCAAAAACAACCGGTACGCGCAGGAAGGCTGCGGCTGCTTGTGCCAGTTGTTCGTGCCCGGCGTGGAGCGGGTTGAACGAACCGGACAGCAGTGCGACCGGCGGTGTCCCTTTCAGATGTGCGTGCCCATCGATGTCGATAAAAACGTCTTCGACATCCCCCTGCACAAGAAGCGTCAGCGGATCGGGTCGCGTCTCCTCATCCACCTCCAGCGTTTCGGGAGGTTCCAGCGCAAGATCGGGCGCAGCGACGCCACAAGCGCTGGCGATTGCGCGTATAATCAGCAGGCTGATCACCTGTTCCTCGCCGGCGCGGTCGCGCGCGCCTTTGGCGAGCGTCAGGTTGAACGCGCGCATCGTTGTGCCGTCGTACACGGCAATAGAACAGCCGTGCGCGCCGCGTTTGGCGCGATCGGTGGCAATCGCGGCGGTGCAGGCGACTCCGAGGCACGCAGCGGCGCCGTCGGTCAGGCGCATGGCGCGGCGGTACGCCATCTCAGCCATGATGCGCGCCGTGTCGGCAGAAACAAACTTTTCCGGCGTCTTGCCGATCAGGTCGGTGAGCGATGTCGCTGCGTACCGGTCGGTCGCTTCCAGCACAGTGCGCGATGAGCCAGGCACGCTGTGCAGCCAATAGAGCGCCAGGCTGCCGGCGCCGGCGAACTCGAACACCAGTCGGTGCGGCGTATCGTGGATTGCCGCAATGGTTTCCGTTGGTATGAGGTTCATAATTTCAGTGTACCATACCTTGCGAGAGTCCTGCGGTTGCAGTGTGTTGGGCGTTTGCCGGTGCGCCCAGCGTCCTCCGAGGATGCTGGGCGGGGCGCCCGAACCGGTTGATTCGGTGAACGTCAGCGCTCATCCGAAACGCTTCCGCTGGTTTTGCTCTGCCGAAGGTGGACCGATCTCTGAGTCGCGCGGCACAGGAGTGGACCATCCTCCTGCAGGGGTGCGAGCCATCAGCCTGCGGGTGGGAGGGTGCAACGCTACCGGGCGCGTTGCGCCTCGAACAGGTGCGGTGCAGATGGTGTCTCTGGCAGTGAGAGGCGAGACGCAATGAATGGACGTTCTTCGCTGACCCGTTTTGCCTGGCTGTCGATCGCCACCGCGATCGTCACGATTGGGCTGAAAGCAGGCGCCTATCTGGTGACCGGCTCGGTCGGTCTATTGTCGGACGCGTTGGAGTCGCTGGTCAATCTTGTGGCAGCGGTGATCGCGCTGATCGCACTGACCGTTGCTGCACAGCCGCCTGATGAAGACCACATGTATGGTCACGAGAAAGCGGAGTACTTCTCCAGCGGCGTCGAAGGAGCGCTCATTCTGATTGCTGCGTTGAGCATCGCATTCGCTGCGGTGCAGCGCATTTTGCACCCGCAACCGATTGAGCAACCGGGGTTGGGTCTGACAATCGCAGTGATCGCGTCATTGGTGAACCTGGGGGCGGCGCAGATCCTGGTGCGCGCCGGTCGGCGCTATGAGTCGATCACACTCGAAGCCGACGCCCACCATTTGATGACGGATGTCTACACCTCAGCCGGCGTCATCGTCGGCGTGGCACTGGTCGATCTGACCGGATGGTATGTCCTCGATCCGCTGATTGCGCTGGCGGTCGCCGGGCATATTGTCTGGTCGGGAGTGCAGTTGTTGCGCCGTTCGGTTGCGGGATTGATGGACACGGCATTACCGGCGGCGGAACGCGAGGTTTTGCATGCGACTCTGGCGCCATTCCGTGATGAAGGAATTGTGTTTCATGCGCTGCGCACGCGGCAATCGGGGGCGCGGCGCTTTGTGTCGTTCCACGTGCTGGTGCCGGGCGCCTGGAGCGTCAGCCGCGGGCACATGTTGCTGGAGCGCGTTGAGCGCGATGTGCGCAACGCGCTGCCAAATACCACGGTGTTCACCCACCTGGAGCCAATCGAGGATGCGGCGTCGTTTCAGGATACGACGCTGGATCGAGCGGAAGAAGTCAAAGAACCATCTTAATGGGTCTTGACCGTTTCCAATAACGATTACCAATTCCCTGTGAACATCCGGCATGGTCACCCCGAGCAGAGCAAGGGGTCTTGCGCGACCCGCGCAGATTCCTTGCGGCGCTCGGAATGACCAGCATGCGGCATCGTCAAGCGTCATTGGTAGATAACATTTCGTTCGCGGCGCGCTCCCCGGAAAGGTATGCGCCATGAACGGTTGCGGGATAGTCGCGATGGGTGTGCTCACCCGCAAAAAATAGTCGTTTGCCCACCGGTTGTGCCAGTGTATCATAGTCGTTGGGGGCGGCGCCTGTTGCCAGAAAAGAGTACGAACCAGATGCAAAGGGATCGGCAGCCCAACGGGTCATGCGGTAATCAACGGGTTGTGGAATGTCTGTGCCATATATGATCCGCAGTGTTCGCATGGCCGATTGAATGATGGATGCATCCGATTGCGCTTCGATGGTGCGGGCGAACGTCGCAGCGTTAAACCCCAGCAACACCGGGATGCCCAGCAATGTATTCAGATTGAGCCACTCAGCCCATTCGCCCTTGCGTTCGCCCACATAGCCCAACAGTGTGGTATTTCCCCAAAAGACCTCAGGAAAAATCAGGTAGCACTTGTTCAGCAGTCCCATGCCCATCCGTTCAATAGCACGTTGTTTGCTCGATGGAAGCGGCGGATCGAAGACAATGCCACCTCGTTGTAACACTCCCAGGGGAACGGTTATCAAGGCGGCGTGTGCGCGCAATGCTCCATGCGCCGTGACAACCGTAACGCCGTCATCGGCATATGCGACGCGCTGCACGATATGACCTGAACGGATGTCGAGATTATGCGCTAAAAAATCGATAATGACGCGGTAGCCCCTTCCAAAAATGGCATCGCCGCCGTTCAATTCTTTTTGATGATCGAAATGCCTCATAGACAACTGACTGGAATCTGCCGCATATTCATGCTCGAAAACGGTGTTGATCGCATAGTTGAGCAGACGCAGATCGTGCGCGTCGAGCGGCTCTTGGTCCAACACGGCTTCCAGTGCCGCTTGCAGGCTAATATCACTGTTCTGTTCTTCCGCATGCGCGCGCGCACGTGCGAAGGAACGCTCGAGCAGCGCATCGATGCGGTCGTTTAGGTTGTTGGTGAGCGGATTGCCAGTAGGATCAAATCGCTGCACGTCGTCATAAGTGGTCGCAATGAGCGTTGCGTTCAATTGATCGGCAATCGTGGCGATAGGGTTGCCCTGTGTGCCGTGTATCCATGAGGCGCCCAGATCGAGCGGCATCCCGGTGGACTCATCAGTCCATATGCGTCCACCTATGCGATTGCGCCCTTCGAGGACGAGGACGCGCCGACCATGCTGCTGCAACGTTTGAGCGGCGCGTAGCCCGGCAATGC
Source organism: Roseiflexus castenholzii DSM 13941 (assembly GCF_000017805.1). Lineage (GTDB taxonomy): Bacteria > Chloroflexota > Chloroflexia > Chloroflexales > Roseiflexaceae > Roseiflexus > Roseiflexus castenholzii. The sequence continues at coordinate 2,661,534 of NC_009767.1, forward strand.
CTGCGCCAACAATAATGACATCGCGCGCAGCAGGGTCGGTATTAACGTCAGCAGTGGACTGCGCCGGCGGAGCAGAAGGATGGATAGACCCTGGCACATCTGTTGGACGCAGTGCGTCTGGAGGGTCAGGGATGCCCGCACAAGCCGGGAGCGAGGCGCTCGTCAGCGCGGACAACAGGAGTTTGAGCAATGAGCGGCGGTTCACAACTCGCAATGTGTCAAGGCGACGGTCACACGCAATTCCGATGTGATCGTCGCCAATAGGCGGATGAGGATGGCATCATGGCAGCAGCAGCAACTTTCCGCTTGTGGCGCGGCTCGCCAGGGCGCGATGCGCCTCCGCCGCCTGTTCCAGCGAATAGGTCGAGTCGATGCGCACCTTCAGTTCGCCCGCTGCCATCCACTTAAAAAGATCGCCGGCGCGCCAGAGCAATTCGTCGCGCGTCAGCAGGTAATGCCCGAGCGACGGGCGCGTCAGGAAGAGCGACCCCTTCGCATTCAGCACCTGCGGATCGAATGGCGGAACGGCGCCGCTCGATTGCCCGAACAGCACCATGTAGCCGCGTGGCCGCAAACAGTTCAGGCTTCCCTCGAAGGTCGTCTTGCCGACCGAGTCGTACACGACGTGAACGCCGGCGCCGTCGGTCAGGCGACGCACTGCCGCGCTGAAATCCTCCTGCGTATAGAGGATCATGTCGTCGGCGCCGGCGGCGCGCGCCAGAGCAGCCTTTTCCTCCGTTGAAACCGTGCCGATCACCCGTGCACCGCACCGTTTTGCAATCTGCACCAGCAGTAAGCCGACGCCGCCAGCCGCAGCATGGATCAGCGCCACATCACCCTGGCGCAGCGGGTAGGTGCTATATGCCAGGTAGTGCGCCGTCATGCCCTGTAACATCACTGCTGCCGCCTGTTGCAGATCGACGCCTTCAGGAACCGGCGCCAGCATCGCTGCCGGAACGATCGCATATTCGGCGTATGCGCCCTGTCGCATGGCGTACACCACCCGGTCGCCGACGCGCACGTCGTTGACATCGGGACCGACGGCATCGACAACCCCGGCGGCTTCCATGCCGAGGGTCATCGGCAGGGCGCCTTTGTACTGCCCGCTGCGGTGATAAATATCGATGAAGTTTACTCCTGCCGCTGCGATCCTGACCCGCGCCTCGCCCGGTCCGGGTTCTGGAACGGGAATATCGTCCAGACGCAGCACTTCTGGTCCGCCATGCTCGTGAACACGGATTGCACGCATTACATTGCTCCTGTATCGGTGACACTCCGCAGCCACTAAAGTGGCGCGGCTTCTTGGGGCAACGAGTCCAGTGACCCGCTTACGCCCCAACGGGCTTGTCCAGCCCGTTTTAGGATGTTCACTGCGGCGTTGTGGTCTCTATCGAGTGATAGTCGGCAGCCGCAATCAATCCGCCGATCCGACAGCGAAAGCGTCGCGAAGATATGCCCGCATCGGCTACAGGTCTTGGACGTATTCCTCGGGTCCACCAACAGCACCACACGGCCAGCCTCAGCCGCTTTGCTCGTGAGGCGCCGAACGAAGCAGCCCCATCCGGCGTCCAGAATACTCTTTGCCATGCGTCGGTTCCGCACCATGTTCGTGATGCGGAGGTCTTCAAGCGCGATCCGGTCGTACTGCGTGATGAGCCGGTGCGCTAGCTTTTTCAGATAGTCCTTGCGGGCGTTGGCGATCCGCTCGTGCTGGCGCTGCAGCGCCAGCACGGCCTTGCGCCGGGACGCGCTTCCCTTCTTCTGGCGGGCGACGCATCGCTGCCGCACGCGTAGCATGCGCTGTGCGGCGCGATACCAGCCGGGGTGCGGCTCTTTCGCGCCTTCGCTTGTGGTGATCAGACTCGCAATGCCTACGTCCACGCCAATCTCGCGCCCGGTCGCTGGCAGCGGAGTCGCTTCCGTCTCACAGGCGAAGCAGGCGTACCACTTCCCGGCGCGGCGCCAAATGCGAACGGTCTTGATCTGGCCTTCGAGCGGACGATTCCAGCGCACTGCAACCCGCCCAATACCCGACAAGCGGAGCCGCCTCCCGTCCGCTTTGAAGCCGTTCCCATACTCCTTGAAGCCGAACGAGTCGAAGCGGTTACGCCCCCGAAAGCGAGGATACCCCGGCGTTTCGCCTGCCTTCACGCGTCGGAAGAACGCCTGAAACGCCTTGTCCAGATCAGACACGACCACTTGCAACACATGGCTATGGATGCCTTTAGCATGCGGGTTGAGCGCCTTGTACTCCTTCACCTTCGCCAGTTGCGCGAACTTGCCCGCCGTCTCGCCACGCTGCTGGTACGCATCGCGCCGCTCGGCAAGACACTGGTTGTACCAGCGTCGGCAGGTTTCGAGCGTGCTGTCCAGCCGCCGCGCTTGCGGTTTGCTCGGATACAGGCGATAGACGAAGGTCTTCAGCATATGGACGGCGGATGCGCTCTCCTCGGTTTTATTCCGTTTCTAAGTATAACACACGGCGAACCCATGAGCACAAAGGTTCCGCGTGATCTGCCGGATGCTGAGCATCAAGCGCTCAAGATCGCAGCGGCGCCGACGAACCGCTCCGTGCATCAATGGGGGCGTGATGCGATGAGTGAGAAGATTTGGCGCGAACACGCATCGGCTTCGTGGCACGCTCCAAACGCGGAGGCCAACGAAACCGATGTTCCGGCTAAAGCCGACGAGAAACCCGCCTAACCGCTCGCACTCAAGTGCGGCGGCTTGCGGCGGGTTCTATAAGGTCAAAGGCTCCTTACTTTGTGGCGCCGCCAGTAGTTGTTCGACGCGGTAGCCGCTCTGTTCGGCGGCTTCCGTCAGCGACGCAATCAGGCGCGCACAGGCAGCGCGGATCGTATCGGCGTCGTGGGGTTCGGCGACCTGAAGAGCAACTGCGGCGATCAAGTTTAGCCAGTGCAGGAGACGCTCGAAGCGTTCTTTATTGAACCACAGAACCCCCTGGAAACGATTGACCCGTGTAAATGCCTGCACATCGCCGTCTGCCATCAATGCCGCTGCCAGCGCGCGCCCATCGTTGGCGTATTCCTCGTGCCAGTTCTGATGCGCCGTCAGCGCCCGGGCCAACTGCACCGCATCGGCAGCCACATCATCGCTGTAGCCAAACTCCACCAGCGCCGCCTGAAGCGCGCGTCCGAGCAAATATTCGTCGATCACGCTGCGGCTCCGGCTTGCCGCTTCATCGTCGCTGAACACCAGCCCCAGGCGGTGCAAGACTGCCCAGCCAATGGCGGTCCCCCAGCGCGCCGGGTCGTCCGCCAGCGGCGCGCCGATCAGTTGCGCGTGGTGGGCATCGGCGCACACCAGCAGTTCGATGACGGTTTCAAGACGGCGGCGAATATCGACAATGATGCGTTCGGTATTGGCGGTTCCGCCGCTGAACGTGGCGAACTCGGTCAGGAAGATGCGCAACTGTTGCTCGAACTGTTCAATCGCCGGGAGTTCGTCCGCTTCCGGTTCGGTGACGGTTTGCGCGCCGGTTGACGGAATGGCGCTCTTGATATTGGCGTGACGCTGTGCCAGCGCCTCCAGTTCCTCCGGCGTCGGCTCGTCCATTGCGTCAGGTCCTTCGAGCATGCTGTCGATGACTTCTTCTTCGCCATCACGATCCGGCAAAGCGCCGCGCTGCATGGCGCGTCGATCCGCCCAGGCAGCCAGTTCGCGCAGCATTGTGGCGCTGACCAGGGAACGGAAGGGGATCAGCACCGGTTGGAGGAACATCTCGCGCAGCGCGATGTCGATGCTCGGCACGCCGCGCCCGCCCAGGTAGGCGGTAATCTGGCCGTAGCGTCCATCGGGACGCTCAGTAACCTCGCGGAAATCGATGAACACGTGACAATCATAGGGACCAAGTTCCACGTACAGCCCGCGCTCCGCAAGATCGCGGCTGTGGCGGATATACTCCAGACCGCTGCGATGGTCGCGGAAGATGGTGTAGTTGTGGTCGCCAGCACGAAGCGCCAGCCCCTCGGCAAGCGCGCGTTGCACGAGCGCGCGTTCGTCGCCTCTGCCGGTGCGCGCCATGAATGCCGCCGAGAGGCGCACCCAACCGCTTGTGTGGGCATAGCGGTTGTGGTAGATCACCAGTGATCGCTCATCGCCGTGACGATTTGAGTAGGCGAACACATCTTCGTTCACATGACCGTCGGGCATATAAAAATCGTAGAGCAGAAAGTTGTCCGTGCCGGCAAACAAGTAGCGCCGGTGGAGCAGTGGGAAGATTTCACGCTCGTGGCGCGCAATCAGCCACTCATCGGGCTTCTCGTCCCAGTAGGCGCGGTAGTACTCCATGCCATACTTCTCGGCGAACCCTTCGATCTGTCCGTGCCCGAACATCGGCAACCCGGGCATTGTGACCAGCATAGTGCAGACCCCGAAGTACTTGTCGCCCTTGCCAAACTGATCGACTGCCGTGCGCTCGTCGGGGTTGTTCATGAAGTTGACAAATCGGCGCAGCACTTCCGGGTCGAACTCAAGGACGTTCTTCATAATCTGGCGGTACTTGGCATTTTCTTCATCGCGCAGGCAGACCATGAAGGCGCTGTTATACACGCGGTGCATACCCAGGGTGCGCACGAAGTACCCTTCCATCAGCCAGAAGGCTTCCGCCAGCAGCAGCGTATCGGGCGCTTCGACGGCACAGCGGTCGACGACCTCGCGCCAGAACTCTTCCGGCATTGCGGCATCGAACTGCGCGCGGGTCATGCCGAAGCCTGCGCGTGATGGAATATCGCCACCCGTTCCCGGTTCGGGGAACCAGAGGCGATGGTAGTGGCGTTTCGCCAGCGTCATTGCCGCATCGAAGCGGATGATCGGGAAGAGCCGCGCCACGTGCAAGATTGTCTGAATGACCGCCTCACGCACCTCGGGTTTGAGGTAGTTGAGTTGGGCAGTGTCGTTCCACGGCATGCTGGTGCCATCATTGCCGTGATAGATATAGCGCGCCTCGCCGGTCCAGCGATCAAGGCGCTTGAAGACGACAGCAGCATCGGTGCGGTCGTAGTAGTGGTCTTCGATAAAGATGCCCACCCGCTCATCGCTCGACAGGTCAGGACCGTTGAAGGTATAGGTCGGGAAGGGTGGATAGGGGAGTTGAATGAACCAGTCGGGATGCTCGATCACCCAGCGCCCATCGATGCCGACGTGGTTCGGCACCATATCGGCGGAGAGGCGGATGCCGCGCTGCCAGGCGCGCGCGCGCAGATTGTCGAGCGCGGGTTGCCCGCCGAGCGCCGCAGCGATCTGATAGTCGTAGAGCGAATACGCTGACGCAACCGCATCCGGGTTGCCCATGATCTGCTTGATGCGTTTCGACGCCTCACTGCGTTCCCACAGACCGATCAGCCACAGACCGGTGAATCCACGGCGCGCCATCGTGTCGAGTTCCTCGTCCGGCACCTGGTCGAGGGTTTTGATCGGGCGACCATACCATTTGCTGAGTTGATCGAGCCAGACGAACGTGTTCTTGGCAAGCAGCACCAGGCGCGGCATCCACTCGCGGTCTGGCGTGTAGCGTTCGGGTTCCGCCTCCAGATAGCGATAATCGGCGACCGGCACATAGGCGCCGGTCAGATCGCCGCCGCCGACGCCAAAGCGCGCCCGCTCCTCTTCCTTGATGACGTCCAGACTGCTGAGCAGGCGGTAGAGGAAGGAGCGGTCGAGGAAGCCAGCCCAGTGTTCAAGGACATAGTTGAGCTGTCCTTCGAGAGAGTGGGGCGACGCCAGCGCCGGCGCGCGCAGCAGTTCGATGAGGGTGCGTTGGGTGATGCCTGGCAGAACGGCGGCTGGCGGCGGTTGCGTGGCGAAAAAACGATCCAGTTCCTCGATCATCTTGAGATAGACGGTATCGTGCTCAAGATGCGCGTCGTCGAACAGTTCGAGGAACGGATTGAAGGCTGGATTTACATTCTCCAGCCAGAGCATGAGCATCTCTTCGAGCGCAACTTCGCGATGGGGCATGCCGCCGGTTTCGTCAGCCAGGTACGCATCGAGCGCCTGCTCCCGGCGGTAGACGGCAAGCGGCGGAAACGCATCGCAGAACGCGCGCAGCGTCGTCTCGACCTTTTCCGCTCCCAGGCGCTCATTGAGCCAGGCAAGCGCGTCGGCGAGCATGTGTTCGCGGGTGCGTTTGCGGTACGTGGCGGCGACATAGTGCAGGATTTCGTCGATCAGCCCCATCGCGCTGATCTGCCCGGCGCGCACCGCCTGCTCTGGAAAGCGCGCCAGGTCGCGTTTCTGGTTCATCTTCTGCGCGAAGACGCGCGCAGCGTGAAAATTGGCAAAGATGACATTGCCGCTGAACTGGAACAGCGACTCATCGAAATGGTAGCGGTCGCGCGCGCTGCGGGCGATGTGAAACTCCATCACCGGCGCGCCAGTTATGCGGCTGATCTCCACATTCGACTCCCATCGCATTACATACGATGCGCATCATGCATGCGCCATCGATTTTGGTTGCCCTACGTTTCAGAATGGCTCCTCGGTGAAGTGCGCTCTGTAGTATACCACGCAGATTACGGTTCGCTGACAGGCATGGCGGTGTATGTGGGGGTATGTGAAAGGAGTCGTTGTTGTGAGTAGGGGTTATACCAATGACCGGTGACCATCCGGCATGGTCACCCCGAGCAGCGCGAGGGGTCGTGCGCGACCCGCTCAGATTCCGCGCTGCGTTTACCCTGAGCGAAGCGAAGGGCTCGGAATGACACGCATGCGGCATCTTCAATCGTCATTGGTATGAGCGGTCAGGGGATGGGGGTTATATAGTCGAGGACTCGAAGTCTGATGGTGAGGATGATGCTATGGAGTCGCTCATAACACTTGCTGCCACGATTGCAGTCCTGTTGGTGGTTGCCGGATGCGGTGTGGCGTTGGCGGCGATGTACCCGCGCAGGCGCACAGCGGCGTCGGGCAGCACTGCGTTCCCGCGATTGTCGTCGATGGCGCCGCGCATCTCGGGCGAACCGGAGTTTTTGTCGCGCCTGCCGTATACGCGCACCACGCATCTGCTGACGGGCGACCACCGGGCGTTGTTTGCGGCGCTCAACGCCGCTGCGCCCGATGATCTCGCCGTGCTGCCCCACGTGCGCCTGGCTGATATTCTGTCCGTCGAACCACACACGACGCAACCGGAGCGCTACCGGGAGCGCATCCGCGATGTCGTTCTCGATGTTGTGCTCTGTGATGCGCAGACAACCGCACCGCGCCTGGCGGTGCTCTTTGCGCAGCCCGGCGCAGCCCGGCGGGCTGCATTCATCGATGCTGCACTGATCAGCGCCGGCGTACCGGTGCTGCGCCTGACCCGCGATGAGCCGCCATCGGTCGATGCGCTGGCCCTTCAGATTGCAGCGGCATTAGGCATGCCGGCGCGATGTTCGTCGTTTCCGGCAGAATGGCCGGCGCCTGACGAACAACGGAATGGCGCAGCAGTCATCTCGATGCCGGAGGTGATTGGCGTGCCGCGCGAGCCGGTGCGCTATGCCTGCGGACGCTGCCATCGCTATGTGGCGCCGCGCGCGCGCCGCTGCCCGCATTGTGGGGCGACGCTGGCTGCATAGTCCCGTATTCCTCCATTTCCTGACTAAATAGATTGACAAACTCATAAATATCGACTATACTCTGCTCGCACCGGTGCATTCGAGCAACTGTATCACCGACCGAAAGCGAGGACCTTGTGGACAGAACGCTGTTGCGGACTGCCGGCGCCGCCGTTGCCGGCGCACTCGTGACGCTCATCATCGTGGCGATCACGTTCTCCACTCGACCGCAACCAGAGGCGACGCCAACCGTTGCGCCGACCGCTCCTGCCGCTCCTGTGGTTGCTCCGTCGCCCCGTGAACCGCGCAAATTCGAGGATGTCGTCGTCAGCACCGAATGGCTTGCGCAGAACCTCGACAACCCGAAGGTGCGCGTGATTGAAGTCAGCGTGGCGCCGGGGGTGTACGAACGGGGTCATATTCCCGGCGCGGTCAACTTCGTCTGGACTACCGATTTTGTCGATACGGTGTCGCGCAACATCATTGCGCCGGAGCGCTTCCAGGAACTGGCGCGCGCCGCCGGTATCGACAACGACACAACCATCGTGCTCTACGGCGATAACAACAACTGGTTTGCCGCCTGGGGCGCGTGGGTCTTCCGCCAGTACGGCGCTGAGGATGTGCGATTGCTCGATGGCAGTCGCAGCAAGTGGGAGGCTGAGAACCGCGAACTCTCGACGCGCGCGCCGACCTATCCGCCGGGCAATTTTACCGTCCGGCAGCGTAGCGATCTGCGGGTGTTTCTGCCGGATGTCCTGAAAGTCGTGCGTGGCGAGGACAATCGGGTATTGGTTGATATTCGCTCGCCGGATGAGTTCAGTGGGAAGATTTTTGCGCCGGAAGGGTTCCAGGAACTGGCAGTTCGCGCGGGTCACATTCCCGGTGCGGTGAATGTGCCGTGGAAGCAGGCGCTCAGGGACGATGGCACATTCAAGAGCGTTGAGGAACTGCGCAAACTGTATGCTGATGCCGGCGTCGATGGCAGTAAGCCGGTCATTACGTACTGCCGGATCGGTGAACGCGCAAGCCATACCTGGTTCGTTCTCAGCGAAATCCTGGGGTATCAAGCGGCGCTCTACGACGGGTCCTGGACGGAGTATGGCAACAGCGTCGGCGTGCCGATCGCCAACCCCGCCGGTACGATTTGGGGCGTGAAGTAGACAACGATGTCGAATGCATTGCCAGGGAGCAGCCCGACTGATCGGGCTGCTCCTTCCAAAACTGAATTGACTGCGGCGGACGTTCTGCGGTATGGCGGTGCATTGCTGATGGTTGCTGCTCTGCTGGGTGGCGCATATCTGCTCCAGGCGATGCCGGGGCGTGGTTCGGCGGCGGCGCTTTCCCTGCTGATCGGCGCCGCGCTCGGTGTCGCCTTCGAGCGCGGGAGGTTCTGTTTCTTCTGTATCTTCCGCGATTTCATCGAGTATCGCAATGCAGGTCCGCTCTCTGCGATCCTGATGGCGCTGGCGGTGAGCGGTATCGGGTATGCCATCGTCTTCGGCGCATTCCTGCCCAACCCGGCAGGCGGTCGGCTGGCGCCTGATGCACATATCGGTCCGGTCAGTCCGGCGCTGGTGGCTGCCGGTCTGATGTTCGGCTTGGGGATGGCGCTCTCGGGTGCGTGTATCAGCGGCCATCTGTACCGCCTGGGAGAGGGATCAGGCTATGCGCCGCCGGCGCTCATCGGCGCGCTGATCGGCTTTGGGCTTGGATTCCGAACATGGAACTGGCTCTATGCGATGGTGATCGCCGATGCGCCGGTTGTCTGGTTGCCGCATTGGGTCGGCTACGGCGGGTCACTCCTTTTGCACCTGACAGTTCTTGGCATCCTGGCGCTGATGCTCCTGCGCTTCGTCCCGCCGCTGCCGCCCCGTCCCGCCCGTCAACTCGACATAACGTATTTGCGCGAAGCGCTCTTCCGTGACCGCTGGAACCCGCTCGTGACCGGCGCTATGGTCGGGATCATCAGCGTTGTAGCATATCTGCGGGTTGAACCGCTTGGCGTTACAGCGCAACTCGGCAGTGCGACGCGAACGGTGATGAACTGGGCGGGATGGCTGCCGGACCGCCTCAACGGTCTGGATAGTTTCGCCGGTTGCGCCACGCAGGTGGTGCAGACCATCACCGACAACGGTTGGCTGATCGGCGGGTTGGTGCTGGGAGCGTTCAGTGCTGCGCTGCTCGCCGGGCGTTTTCAGCCGGCATTGCCGCGCGCTTGGGGGAGTGTCACTGCGCTGCTCGGCGGGGTGTTGATGGGATGGGGTGCGATGACGGCGCTTGGCTGCACGGTGGGAACGCTGCTCTCCGGTATCGCTGCATTTGCGCTATCGGGGTGGGTGTTTGGCGCCGCCGTCTTCGTCGGCGTGTGGCTTGGCATCACATTGCGCTTGCACCGGTGGGTGTAGACGGAGTGAATCTGACATTGCTTCCCAGCAATCAACGTCTGCGTGGGCGCCGGTGACGGCGCCGATCCCTGGCGGAATGGGCATCCCGCCGCCTTGTGCACAGGTCACAAAGCGTTCGCTGCCTGCGACAGTCGCCGCACGACTTGTGTCCCTTTGCATTGGTCGACATCACTGAAATATGGTATCTTTAGTGCCGGCGGAACCGCTGGCACATCATCGCTGCCATACACGGTTGAGGTTGCACTATGCAGGGTTGTTCGCGGCATATGGGCGCTTTCTTATTGATATTAGGCGGTCTCATCTTTGTTATCGGCGGCATAAGCGTTGGCATTTTCGCCACACGTGCGGCGCAACAGGCGGCAGAGCGCGCTGCACGCCTCCCGGCTGCAACAGCGCAGGACGTCGAGCGCAGCGCCGTTGGCGCGGAAGTGCTCGTCGAAGGCGTGATTGATGCGCGCAATCCAACGCGCGTGCACAATTTTGTTACATATGTGCGCGAAGAGTATCGCGGCATTGATACCACCGATAATCGGGAGATATGGAGGGAGGATGAACGCTGGACGCCGCCGCTGCTCATTCAGGTCGCCGATGGCGTTGTACGGATAGCCAATGATGCGTATCGGATCGAAGAACCACCGGTACAATGGCAGGAGTCGGACCGCCTGGAATGGAATAGTTTCAGTGGCGAAGGGACGAAACGGTATCGCGGCTTCGAGGAAGGCAACACCGTTACGGCGCTCGGACGAGTCACCGACGAACTCGAAGGGCGTGGCATTGAGGCGGAATTGATGTTTGGCGGCACACGCGATCAGTATCTTGCTTATCAGCGCACCACGGCTTCGCTGACGCCAATTGCCGGGCTTATCTCGGGAGGGATAGGCATTGCGATGATCCTGGGCGGTCTCTGGTCGCTGTTCCGTGGCGGCTAGACGATGCGAGATCAGCGAGTTCCATGATCTCTGTCACAGGGTTCTGGGCGGTTTTTTTATCGCCTGCCATACTGGCCGCGCCACAAACCCTATGACCATCGCCAGCACAGCCAGCCAGCCGAACCAGTCGCCAAAACGGGTGAAGAGTGTTCGTTCGGCAACCACGAACGTCTCACCCGTCACCACGCCGCGCTGGTTGATGTCGCTCTCTGCCGTGATGCGCCCATACGGATCGATGACCATAGCGATGCCACTGGTGGCGCCCAATCCGAAGGCAACCCGGTTTTCTACTGCCCGAAAGACCGTATCGGACGCATGTGCCGGCGGGAACCAGCGATTGCCGGAGAAGTCGTCGTCAACCGGCATCAGCACGATCTGCGCGCCGGCGCTCGCCAGTTCGCGCACAATCCAGGGGAGATGGCGGTCCCAGCAGACGCCCAATCCGACCTGACCGTAGGGTGTCTCGACAACTGAGAAGTCGCGTGGTCCAGGGAGGAAGCCGAACTCCTTTTCACCATCGGTGACGTTGATCTTGGCGCGCCGCCCCACTTCGGCTCCGTCTGGTCCAAACATAACGGCGGTATCATACATGCCATCTGAGGTGCGCCAGACCATGTCTGCGACCAGGTAGGCGTTCATCTCGCGCGCCAGATCGCCGACCTGTGCGGTGAATACAGGATCGTCGGCGCTGGCGAACTCGTTTTCGGGCCAGACGATGAAGGCGGGACGCAGTGCGGCGACGCTGCGCGTCAGCGCCGCATTCACATCAAAGATCGCCTGCGACATCTCCGGCGTATCGGCGTAGTACCCTTCCTGCTCGACGGGCAGACGGCTCAGTGCCTGAATGAAACGGTCCTGGTTCGTCAGATCGACCGTCGCTGCGATGCGAAACCGGTGATCCGGCGCGGGCGGGATGATCAGCGCGCCCCAGACGATAATCGCTGCTGCGACGATCAGGGATACGACCGCCGGCATATGCGCCCGGCGTCTCCGCCAGGCATTCACGATCAGGAACGCGATGGCGCTGTTCACCAGCATCACCAGAAAACCGAGGCCGGGGAAGCCGGTGAGGGTGAGGATTTGCAACGCCGGGGGGAAACGCCACTGGCTCTTTGCCAGCAGTTCAATCCACCAGTCGCCGGTAATGGGCGCGATGAACCGCAGGAACTCCAGCGCCGACCAGGCGATTGGCGCACCCAATACGCTGAGCGGTTCCGGCAGTCGCTCCTGAAGCGCCGTTCCTGCCTGGACCAGCCCGGCATAGAAGCATCCGACCGCGATGATCAGGACGACGCCCAACACCGGACCGAACATCGCCGGGTACCAGAGGTGTGCCATGGCGGACCAGATGATGCCAAAGGGAAGCGCTATCACAAAGTGGCGCGGGAGCGGTTGGGTATGGAGCGCGATCAGGAGCGGCGCCACGCCTATCCAGCCGAGCAGTCCCCAATCCAGGATTGTTGGCATCGAGGCCCCGATCAACATCCCGGAAAGGAGTGAGAGCGTGAGGGAAAAGGACCAGACGCGACCGGCAGCCGGGGTGGCCATCGCCCGGACATTCACGCTTGGCGCCATCAGAGTCCTCCTGATCAAGAAGGGTGAGAAGGAAGTCCATTTGCAGCGCAGTCTATGAAGATCGTCATACGGCGTGCTGCTCTTTCGACGCCGCCTTGCGCGACGAGGTTGCAGGCAGGTTCGCCTGAATCATGCTTCGTTCGACGATCCGCTCGAAGGCGCGGCGGTCGGCGGCGCGGATGACGGCCTGCTCATGGGCGCGCGCCAGCGCGACGGGGTACCCCTGTCCCTTGAGACACTGATCGTACACCAGCGCATGCACCTGGTCGAGCAGTGTGGCATCTTCCGCAACCCAGCGCGGTATTTCGACCCGCGCTACTTCTCGCCCGACCCGCAGATAAAAGAAATGGATCAGATGATCGGCGTAGGACTCGATATTGACCCGCGACATTGAGACGAACAATGGTCCCCGCTGTCCCTCGTCCAGCAGATCCGCCAGAATATCGGCGTCGCTCAGCCCCTGGCAGACAAAGCACGACGGCGCGCGTCCGGCGGCGGCATCACTACAGGCGTTGCACTTTGCGCCACGTTGTTTGTCCATGTCCACATCAGGGCACAACATCAACCGGATCATCCCGGCCACCTCAGGCGACCGTGGACGGCTGATGTACGACGCGACTGGAATCTTTCGATCGCGCATTTGAGTGAGATAGTCCAGATAGGGACGCAGAAAATGCTCCAGCACCACCTTTTCGGCGCCGGCAAGTGTCCAGCGCACCAGTGTCCCATCCTGGAGCGCCAGCGCCGGCGTCTCCTCGTCCCTGAGGAACTCCTGTGCCAGGGTGACGAGTTCGACCCCCTCGGCGACATCGCGCCGGGCGCTCAGGTAGTTGCCCTCGACGGGAATGCGCCGCATGCCATCGGTCAGGTAGAGGTCATCTTCGCGGAAGCCGAGAATCGGGCGCGATGACAGGTTGGCCGTTGGACGCGCGCCATACCGCAGGGAGACCCGCCCGATGTTGAGCACATAACAGAGCGCGGCGCCATGCCGATCAATGTCGATGTGCGATCCATCCGTGGCGATCACCGCATACTCCGGCGGACGCGACGGGGCATTGCGCGTCGTGTTGAGCGGCTCGACCGGGCGCGCCAGCAGCCAGGCGAATCCATCGCGGCTCAGATCCACCGCCTGCGCCCACTTCTCGTAGGCGAAGGACTCGTGCCGATAGCGGGTCAGCGCCTGCGCGCGGCGCTGTGCCTGATCTGGCGCATTATGGTTCAGGGTGTTGCTCATTTCGCGCACCTGACGGCTCAGTTCGGTCAGATCGAATGGCATAGATGACCCCCTCTGTCCAGCAATATACTGCGAGTATAGGACAGATGAGCGGAAATGTCGAATAGCAGGCAAGCGGCGCGAGGTGAAATACCAATGACCTGTGACCATCCGGCATGGTCACCCCGAGCGGAGCGAGGGGTCGTGCGCGACCCGCTTCGATTCCTCGCTGCGTTTACCCTGAGCGAAGCGAAGGGCTCGGAATGACCAGTCGCTGCGCTCGGAATGACCAGTCGCTGCGCTCGGAATGACCAGTCGCTGCGCTCGGAATGACCAGTCGCTGCGCTCGGAATGACAAGCATGCGGCATTTTCAATCGTCATTGGTAAAAGGGGCGAGGATTGAACGTTGAAGGGTGAAGGTGAAAGGTGCAGGCGGGAGGGGAACATCGGGCATCTACCCGACATCCCCGACCCTTGAGGTCTTCGCTGCCGACCACACGCCGCACCTGCGCGCCAGCGGCGGCATAGGCGACGCTCACGCCAGCAACGTCGCATAAACTCAAGGGTCTTGGGGCGCGCGACGCAGGGATGGCGGGCATGGTATCATGAGAAAGAGAGTACGGAAATCTGTGAGATGACGAACAACACTTGTCCATGAACCTCTCCCTCTCCCCGTCCCGCCCGGGTCGTCTTCGGGCGTGGGTGCTCGCTGCGCGCCCGCAGACGCTTCCTGCCGCTGTCGCGCCGGTGATTGTCGGCTCAGCCGCTGCGTTTGCTGCTGGAAGCTTCCGCTGGCTGCCATTTCTCGCAGCGCTCGCCGGAGCACTCCTGATCCAGATCGGGACGAACCTGGCGAACGATTACTTCGACTTTCGGAAAGGCGCCGACACTGCTGAACGCCTGGGTCCGCTGCGGGTGACGCAGGCGGGACTGCTGACGCCGGCAACCGTGCGTAATGGCATGATCATCGCGTTCGGCATGGCGGCGCTTATCGGCATCTATCTAATCGTCGTCGGCGGTTGGCCCATTCTGGTCATCGGCGTACTGTCGATTGCCGCTGGCGTGCTCTACACTGGCGGACCCTGGCCCCTCGGCTATCATGGATTGGGCGATCTTTTCACATTCATCTTCTTTGGAGTCGTGGCAGTAACCGCGACAGCGTACCTGCACGTCGGCGCCGTTCCGCCGCTGGCTTGGGCGGCATCCATACCGGTGGCAATGCTGGTCACGGCGATCATCGTGGTCAACAACCTGCGCGATATTGTCACCGACCGCGCGGCTGGAAAGCGCACGCTGGCAGTGATCATCGGTGCGCGCGCGACGCGCGCCGAGTATGCGTTCCTTGTCATTGGCGCATTCCTGGCGCTGCCGATCTTCTGGCTCAGTGGAGTGACCGGACCGGGGGTGATGCTGGCGTGGCTTGCGGCGCCGCTGGCGATTGCGCCGTTGCGCACCATGCTCACCGGCGAGGGACGGGCGCTCAATCCGGCGCTCAAAGGCACTGCCCGGCTGCACCTGGCATTCGGTCTCCTGCTGGCGTTGGGGATGGCGGTATAACCGCCTCCCGCACTGTTGGCGCCTTCCGTGTGCTTACGGCGCGCGCCAGAGGATCAGATACCCTTCTGCACCTGCTGGTCCGCCGAGCACAGGTTGCACGGCATTGATCGTTATCAGGCTCCGTGGTTTCGTTTGATCCAGGTTCAACTTCGCCACGGTCAGCACCTGCCTGTCACGCACGGCAAGCGCACGCGCCGTGCTGCTCCCGCCCGATCGATCCGGTCCGGCGTAGGTCGTCCAGAGCAGACGCTGCTGGAAATCGGCGCTGATGACCGCCACATACCCCTCACCGATCTCATACGGACCCACGGCAATTCCGGCGATCCGCTGCTGGTCGCGGTTCTTCATGCAGCAGGCTGCGTCGCCCGCCAGAAACACCTGACCGCGCACGTCGGCAGCAATGGCGCGAATAGTGACCGAATTTCCCCGGTTGTCACTCACGCGGCGTGTCAGCAGCGCCTGTGCAAGGGTAAGCGAACCGTCCGCAGGGTTGAAGCGTCCAAACCACCCGATCTTGACGCTGCCAGTGTTGGTCGAGTCACTGTACGGATCGTGCCGGACCAGGCGCGCCCCCAAGGGGATCGACAGGTCCTGCGGGTCGCGCGAGAAGACCGACGCGCCAACGCCGCCATTGATCGATCCGGCGACGTACAGGTTGTCATCCATGCCAAGCGTCAGGCGCTCAATGCGGCTATCGGCGCCAAACCCGGGTGCGGCAGCGAAATCGTAGCTGCGCCAGCGCAGTGCCCCGTTGTAGGCGTATGCGCGCATCCACGGCAATTGCAGGTTGCTGCTGATCTGCGTATAGCCGCCGACGATTACCTGATCACGGGCTGAGTCGATCGCCAGATCATTAGCCGCTGTCCCATCCACGGTCCATGAGAAAATCAGCGCGCCATACACGTCGTACACAGAGACCGTCTTGTCGGTCAATGCAGCTGCGGTTCCATCCGCGCCAACGGCGCAGCGCGCAACATTCCCGGGCGATGCGCTCCAGACGACGGTTGCGGCATCAGCGCTCAGGCGTGCAATGCCACCGTCGCCACAGACGATCAGGTGACCGGCCGTGTTGATCTCCAGGTCACGCACGATGCTGCCGAACCGCAGAACTGACAGCACGCCGCTGCCGGCGGCGCTCAGGCGGACCACGGCGCCGCCAGTAGCGCCCGGCAGCGTGATCAGGTCCGCTCCGGGCGGCGAATAGCCGGGCAGCACGCCGGCGACGATCAGGGTTCCATCGGGGGCAATGCCGGCGCCATTCAGTTCATCAGCATCGGCGCCGCCAATGTATGTTGCAGTAATCGCAGGAAGATTCGTCAGCGGCGTTGTTGGCATCGTCACCAGCGGCAAATAGACAGAGAAGGAGGCGCTCTGCGATCCAACCGGCCGCCCTGCAATCGTTGCGCCGCCGGTCAGACCGAGAAACGCGCAGACAAGCGCCACGCATATCGTATGCCGCCTGCTATGTCGGAGACCGAACAGCGTGTTCATCTGTTGTACAATTCTCATACAATGCGCGGTCATGGGGGCGATGATGGTTTCTGATGCCAATGCGAGGCGCGAGGCAAGCGGGTTACCGAGCGATACTGGATTATTTTCTCAAAAACCATTATTGAGTCCACTGCACAGCGGTCATTGGTACGATACTGCCGGTATGCGCGGCGAGACGCCGGGGCGCTGCGGGCTGAAGCCCTCGCTGAGTACGTGCAAGCCCTGAAATTGCTGAAAGCCGATATTTCATAGTGGCGCTGCGGGCTGAAGCCCTCGCTGAGTACGTGCAAGCCCTGAAATTGCTGAAAGCCGATATTTCATAGTGGCGCTGCGGGCTGAAGCCCTCGCTGAGTACGTGCAAGCCCCGCTGGGGCTGCTGATGCCAATGCGCAGTCATGCGTTCGAGACATGCGATGCGCTTGGTTCTCAGTTCTCATACTCAATGGCGGTCCGTCATACAAGATGTTTGAGCGCCAGTTTGTGTGGAGCAATAAGCAACGTTCATCGGCAGTATTGCACGAATGACCGCTCATTAGTATCAGTTCTCGGTTCTCGGTTCTTGGTTCTCAGTTCTCCGAACCCGATGCAACGCCAGCAGATCGGAGAGAATCGCAAAGCCTGTGGCGACCCCGCCTGCTCCCGGGCCGATAATCGTTACATTGCCGAGAAGATCGGTGGAAAGCGTCAAGGCGTTGGTCGCACCATCGATGCCGGCCAGCGGATGTTCGACCATCAACCGCATTGGGCGCACCGCTGCTCGCGTGGTCGAACCGTCGCGCCAGACCCGCGCAATCAGTTTCCAGCGTTCGCCGGTCGCGGCGGCGGCGGCAACCATCTCGCGGGTGATGCCGGTAATCCCTTCACGCTCGACATCCGCTGGGGTCAGGCGCGCGTCCATCAGGACGTTCGCCAGGATAGCGGCTTTGCACGCAGCATCGTGTCCCTCCACATCACTGGTCGGGTCCGCCTCGGCATATCCCAGACGCTGCGCTTCCGCCAGGGCGCTGGCATAGTCCATGCCGCGCTCCATTCTGGTCAAAATGAAATTGGTTGTGCCGTTCACAATCCCGCGCACTTCCTGGATGTCGCACCCTGCCAGGTCGCTCCATCCCAGGCGCAACGCTGGCGTTCCCGCCATCACCGTAGCTTCGAAGCCGAGCATCACGCCGCGTTCTTCCGCAAGGCGGCGCAGTTCGGCGAAGTGGAGCGCAATTGGTCCCTTGTTAGCGGTGATGACGTGCATCCCTCGTCCAATTGCCGAACGGACATATGTCGTCGCCGGTTCGCCGGTTGTCATATCGGTCGGCGATGCTTCCACCAGCACGTCGGCGTCTACTGAAGCGATCATCTGATCCGTCTTCCAGGCGCACGCACCCGGCAATGCCCTGATTGCGTCCGGTGATGCAGCGCGCAACAACGCTGCGGCGTCGATTCCGTTCGGGTCGTACACGCACCAGCGCCGGGTGCAGGCGGCGACGATGCGTATATCGGCCCCGTAGCGATCAACGAAACGCCGGTGGTGCAACGACAGGATCTCGGCGAGACCGCGCCCGACGCTGCCAAATCCCACCAGGGCAAGGCGGTAGGTCGAAACTCCAGGGGTCATCGGTTTGTTCCTGACTATCGATTGCTAATGGCGCTGTCCACGTCGCAGAACGGCAGTGCCCGGTTGTTTGCGAGGTTCGACACGCCTTTGGGTGTTTGTATAACGCATCGCGTTACACAGTCAAGAAAAATCAACTCCGTTCATGCCTGATCAGGTGTATCATACCATATGATGAATGAGCGATCAGGAGTCGAGATGAAGACATCGACCGAGTCGAACCGCTTTGTCCGAGGACATGGTTCCGTAACTGTCACGACCCGCAAGGGGCGCACCGTGCGGATCAGGCACATCCGTCCGACCGACGCAGCATTGCTGGTTGATCTGTTTCACCATCTGTCGCCGGAGACGCGGCGTTTTCGCTTCTTTACCGCGCTGCCCGATCTGCCGGACGATATTCTATGGCGCGAAGCGCGGCGCTATGCGGATTTCAACGAACGGAAACAGGCGGCATTCATCGCCTTGGCGCGTGAGGGTGGAAAAGATTGCGCAATTGGCGTTGTGCGTCTGGTGCTCGATAAGAATGACCCCGACACTGCTGAGTTTGCGATTGTGCTGCGTGATGACTATCAGCGCGAGGGGTTGGGGACAATGATGCTTGACCTGCTCATTCAGCTGGCGCTGGTGCGTGGTATCAAGCGCCTGCGCGGCATCTCTCTGGCGGACAATGAGGGGATTCATCGACTTATCCAGAAATGCGGCTTCCCTGTTGAGAGCCATACGTCGCACGGCGAAACAACGCAGATCATCCATCTGGAGTGATGCTTTGATTCCCTGGAATGCCTGATCCTGCGCAAGGTCACATAGATGCAAAGATACCATCATCATTGCGGTGGGCGCTTTACAAGGTGCGCCCCTGTCTTCCCTGCGTTCTGCCTGCAACCTTACTCACATTCAACCTGCCACGTTGCATGTTCAACATCTCAAAGGACGATCATGCACCCCGGTGCACTGTCCGTGCGCCCCTACCCGCCACTATCAATACGCCTCGTGTCCTGCGCAACGGGGAACGTTTCCTCTCATGCGTGACCGCGCGCGGCGAGACGCGCCCCGTGCGGGCAGGTTTGAGACCTGCGCCTGCCGGCAACCGGCGACCCGTGCGTGGGCAGGGCTGAGACCTGCGCCTGTCGGCGACCTGTAACTTCCGGTTGTAATCTTTTTACCAGTTTGTTTGCGATTTCACGAAGGGTTGTGATATACTCAACAACGTCATTGCGCCTGAGAGAGATATTTCCCACAAGGAGCGCGGTTCAATGCTGGCGGATTATGCGTTTATTGGCGTGTTCTTCATCGGTGCGGTCATCTTTCCGCTCGTGCCGCTGGTGGCCGCGTATTTCCTTGGACCCAAACGCCCTACGCCGATCAAGCTCGACACGTATGAGTGTGGGCTGGAAGCGGTGGGCGACATTCGGGTGCAGTTCAAGATTCAGTACTATCTGTATGCACTGGCGTTCGTTATCTTCGATATCGAAGTGGTCTTTCTGTACCCATGGGCAGTCGCATATGGGCAGATTGGGCTGTTCGCGTTGATTGCAATGGCGATCTTTCTCGTCATTCTGGTCGGTGGTCTGGTGTACGAATGGAAGAAGGGTGCGCTCGAGTGGGTGTAGGTGAGGCGAGAGGCGAGAGGTGCGAGGCGAGAGGCGAGAGGCGAGAGGCGCGAGGCGCGCGACCATGGCGTAGCGCGAGATTTATCTCGCCTTTATGGCGCGGCGAGAGAGGCGCGAGACGCCCGACCATGGCGTAGCACGAGATGTATCTCGCCTTTATGGCGCGGCGAGAGAGGCGCGAGACGCCCGACCATGGCGTAGCGCGAGATGTATCTCGCCTTTATGGCGTCGCGCGAGATGTATCTCGCATTTATGGCGAGGCGGCGCGAGACGCCCGACCATGGCGTCGCGCGAGATGTATCTCGCCTTTATGGCGCGGCGAGAGAGGCGCGAGACGCCCGACCATGGCGTAGCGCGAGATGTATCTCGCCTTTATGGCGCGGCGAGAGAGGCGAGAGGGGTGAGGGGTTGCCAATGGAGAGACGTTGCATTGCAACGGCTCCGCGGGGCGGGAGGGAGATGAGCAATGTCTGATGATCGTGATATCCAGCTCGAAGCGGAAAAGCAGGGCGTCTTTTTGACGACCATGCAGCGATTTTATAACTGGGGGCGGCGTTCGTCAGTCTGGCCCCTATCGTTTGGGCTTGCATGCTGTGCCATTGAAATGATGGCGACCGGTCTGGCGCGCTTCGACCTGGCGCGCTTTGGGGCTGAGATGTTTCGGGCGTCGCCGCGTCAGGCAGACCTGATGATCGTCGCGGGGACGGTCACGAAGAAGATGGCGCCGCAGGTGGTGCGTCTCTACAATCAGATGCCCGAACCGCGCTATGTCATTTCGATGGGCGCCTGCGCGACATCCGGCGGCCCGTTCCGCGATGGGTACAATGTGTTGCGCGGCATTGATCTTCTGATCCCGGTTGATGTCTATATTCCCGGTTGCCCGCCGCGCCCCGAAGCTCTGCTCCACGCCTTGATGACATTGCAGAAGCAGATCGATGCGCAACGCCTGAACCGGGTGCGCTGGTATGGCAAACGCGAGGCGAAAGAGTATCCGGTGCCGGCATTTGGTAAACATGGGTTGGAGATCGATGGCAAACTGGTCGATCCGGTTGGCGGGTTGCCGCTTATCAGCCCATATACGTCGCCAACTCACGGCGAAATGCGCTCCGGCGAGATCGAACACCCGGAACTGGTGCGCCATTTCCCGATTATGGACGAAACGGTCGAACTGGAATCGCCCAACAAGGCGAAAGGTGTTGCGCCGGAGATTCGGCATAACGACCTGAAACGCCCTGCTGTCGAGGTGGATCATGCCCGTGATGAGCAGCGCTGAACTCAAAGAGCGGCTGGCGCGCGATCTACCCGGCGTTTTAATGCCGACACGCACCCGCACGCCAACGAGCAACGGGGGCGAAGCAGCGGCTGGCGATGGGAAGACGGCGCGTCCCAAGCGCGGCGAGCACGCGCCTGTCGACCTGTTGGCGACTGACGATGCGGTGGTGTATCCTGATCGTCTCCCAGAAGTGGCGCGCTATGTGCGTGATGTCCTTGGCTATCAGTTGCTCTCGAATATCACGGCGGTCGATTATCTCGTTGACGGCGTGATTGAGATGGTCTACCATTTCTTTCATCTCGATGGTGGTCCCGAACTGGTCATCAAAACCCGCGTGCCGCGCGACAATCCGGTTGTGCCGTCGTTGACCGATGAGTGGCCCGGGGCAAACCTCCAGGAACGTGAGGCGTTTGATCTGTTTGGGGTGGTCTTCCCCGGTCATCCGAACCTGACTCGAATTTATATGTGGGATGAGTTCGAGGGGTGGCCGATGCGCAAAGATTTTCCCAAGCAAGGTGATAAATACTTTGGCGAGAGTGAAGAGTGATGCATTGCGGGATGTGAACGATGCTGCAAACGCAGGAACTCCAGATCAATATCGGTCCGCAGCACCCATCGACGCACGGGGTCTTTCGGATGATCGTCACCGTTGATGGTGAGACGATCATCGATCTCAAGCCGGTCTTCGGGTATCTGCACCGCAATCACGAGCAACTGGCGGAAGTCTCGACGTATATTCAGTCGATGCCATACACCGACCGGCTCGATTATTTCAATTCGATGGCGAATAACCACGCGCTGGCGCTGGCAGTCGAGAAACTGGCCGGTATCAGTGTGCCGCAGCGTGCCGAGTATATTCGCGTGCTGATGGTCGAACTGACCCGCATTCTCAACCATGCCTCGGCGGTTGGCTTTCTGCTGAACGACATGGGCGCATGGCAGACGCCGTTGATGTTTGGGATGCGCGAGCGAGAGAAGATTCTTGACCTGTTCGAGATGGCGAGCGGCGCGCGGATGATGTGCAATTACTTCCGCTTCGGCGGCGTGTGGCGCGACCTTCCGCCGGAGTTTATTCCGCAACTCAAGGAGTTGATGCAAGGGTTGCCATCGTTCTTCGATGAGTTCGAGCGCCTGCTGCGAGAAAATGAAATCCTGCTGTCGCGCACGGTGAATGTTGGTATTTTGCCAAAAGAAGTTGCTGTTTCGTACAGCGTCACCGGCCCGGTGTTGCGCGCGTCGGGTATTCCGTATGATGTGCGCCGCGCTGAACCATATAGCGTGTACGGTGATCTTGACTTCGACATTCCGATCGGGTCGGTGGGGGATGTGTATGATCGTTTCCTGATCCGTATCGAGGAGATGCGTCAGAGTTATCGCATCCTGCAACAGGTGATCGAGCGCCTGCCCGATACCACTGGCGGACATATCAACCCGGCGATGGCGAACATCGGTAAACAGAAGGCGCTGCGCCCGCCGCCGGGTGATGCGTATGCGCGCATTGAGTCGCCTAAGGGGGAACTCGGCTTTTACCTGGTGAGCGATGGCAGTGAGCGACCGTATCGCTATAAGGTGCGCGCGCCGTCGTTTATCAACCTGACGCCCCTCGGCGATATGTGCCGTGGGCATAAGGTCGCCGATGTGGTGGTTATCCTCGGCAGTATCGATATTGTGATGGGTGAGGTGGATCGGTAGACGGCTGAATGGTGAATGTGGTCGTCTTCGTTTGAAACTCGCAGCCTGATAATGCGAAGGAATCCGACCGACCGGCATATCCATCGATCGAGATGCACCACGCATGTGCAAAATGCGACATGTCAGGCGTGTGACTGAACGCAGGGTAAAGGTGCAGCCTTGATGACGACTGAAATAGAACAAGAAACGTCGGAGACTCAGACGACGCGGGGTAAGGTCTATGTCATTGACCGTGGCCAAACGAAACTGCGCGCCGGTCAGGGCTTGTTGACGGGTCTCGATGTCGTCTTTCGTCACTTCCGCGATGCGCTGACGCGCAAACTGGAAAAACCAAGCCAGCAGACGGGCGTGTTCACCGTTCAGTATCCCGAAGAACGCCTGAAACTTCCAGAGGCGTTCCGCAACTTTCCGATCCTGCTCTATGATGACGAAACCGGCCAGGAATTGTGTACGTCGTGCTTTCAGTGCCAGCGTATTTGTCCGCCGCAGGTCATTCATATGACGCAGGCGCGCGACCCGTCAACCGGCAAGCCGGTTCCGGCGGTTGCTGAGTTTCTGATCGAGTACGATGCCTGCATGAGTTGCGGTCTGTGCGCTGAGGTCTGCCCGTTCGACGCCATCAAAATGGATCACGAGTTCGAATACTCGACGGATGTGCATGGCGGATTAACCATCAACAAGGCGGCGTTGAACCGTCCGATCTCGTACTACGAGAAGATCGCGCCGACGTTCTGGGCAGAGGTGAAGGACAGTGCACTGAAGAAGTTGCAGAGCAATGTGAAGCGCCGTCCTGACCTGATCGGCGTTGCGCCGCAGATGGTCGAGAAGATCAAGGCGAAACGCGCCGAAACTGCCGCTGCTCAGGCGCCTGCTCCTGTTTCTGCAACGCCTGATGCTGCGCCCGCCGATAAAGCCGCGCGCCTCGCGGCTGCGCGCGCGCGGGCCGCTGAAAAAGCCGCTGAAACAACCCCTGCTCCGGCAACCGATGCCGCACCGACCGACAAAGCCGCGCTCCTGGCAGCTATTCGCGCCGCGAACGCAGCGAAGAAGACGGAAACGGGCGCTGGCGAACCTGCTGCTCCGGCAACCGACGCTGCACCGACCGACAAAGCCGCGCGCCTGGCGGCTATTCGCGCCGCGAACGCAGCGAAGAAGACGGAAACGGGCGCTGGCGAACCTGCTGCTCCGGCAACCGACGCTGCACCGACCGACAAAGCCGCGCGCCTGGCGGCCATTCGCGCCGCGAACGCAGCGAAAAAAGCGGCTGAAGGCGCGCCCGCTGCTGGCGGCGCCGACGTTGCTCCGTCGCCTTCTGTGGTCGAACATGCGCCTGTCGCCGGGGGCGCTGATGTCTCATCTCCATCTCCTGCAACACAAGCCGCTGATCCGACAACCGACGCTGCGCCGCTCGCCGGCAGTATGCCGACCGATAAGGCGGCCCGCCTGGCAGCCATTCGCGCCGCGAATGCGGCAAAAAAAGCGGCGGCGCAAAATGACGGAAGTGAACAATAACAGGTGAGCGCCCTATGACGGACATCCTGCGATCATGGATTGGCAGCGCCCTGCCGGACTGGCTGATCGTCTTGATCGCCTATCTGCTGGTGACGGTTATTGTGCTGTTTTATGCCGTCGGGAACTTTATCGTGATGGTCTGGGCAGAACGGCGCGTAGTGGCTCGTATGCAGGATCGCCTCGGTCCCAACCGGGTCGGACCGGCTGGTTTGCTGCAACCAATTGCCGATGCGGTCAAGATGTTCACCAAGGAAGACATCGTTCCGCGCAGCGCTGATCGCTGGGTTCACCTGCTGGCGCCGATCGTTTCACTCGCGCCGGTGGCGATGATGCTCGCTGTGGTTCCGTGGGGTCGCGGCTGGGAACCGATCGATCTGAACGTCGCACTGCTCTACATGGTCGCGGTATCGGCAGTATCGGGCGTTGGGTTGATGATGGCGGGCTGGGGATCGAACAACAAATTCGCGCTCCTCGGTGCGATGCGCGCGGTGGCACAATTGGTCTCCTACGAAATCCCGGCAGTCACGGCGCTGCTGACGGTCGTCATTCTGGCCGGCGGCATGTCGCTGATGGAGTTGCCGTATCTCCAGGCAGGTGTGCCGGTGATGGGGGCGACTATTCTGTGTGGCGATCCGGCAGGCTGCTCGCCGCTGCTGTATACCACGATGACATCATTCCCCGGCTCAACGACTGAACCGGTGCAGGCGCTCGACCTCGGCTTGGGGTGGTGGGTGTTTACGCCGGTGGGATTGCTCGGCTTCATCGTCTTCTTTATTGCGGCGCTTGCGGAAGGTGAGCGCACGCCGTTTGACATTCCCGAGGCGGATTCGGAGATTGTCGCAGGCTATATGACCGAGTACAGCGGCATGAAGTTTGCGACGTTCTATATCGCGCAGTACATCCTCAACTTTGCGCTGTCGGCGCTCGCCGCCGTCGCTTTCCTTGGCGGTTGGCAGGGTCCGGGGGTCGCGGCGCTGGCGAATATGGGAGGTCCGTGGGTGCATGTCGCGGCGGCGCTCTCGGCGTTCTATCTGCTCGCCAAGATCTGGCTCCTGTTCTTCGTGATGATCTGGTTGCGCGGCGCCTTCCCACGGCTGCGCGTCGATCAGTTGATGGATTTTGCCTGGAAACTGCTGCTGCCGCTCGTGTTGGTCAATATTGTGTCTGCTTCGTTGATGGTAGGGCTGACCCAGTGGACGAGCGCACAGTGGGGCGGATTGATCAGCCTGGACGGAGTTTCGCCCTGGCAACGTCAGTTGATCGCCATTCTGGTGACGGCGATCATTAATATTGCTGCTGCGTACTGGATCCTCTCGATCAATCAGCGCCCGGCAGAGGTGGAATGGGATGAGGAAGGGATTGTCGCTCCCTGATGCACGACGGCGTTATTGGTGCTTTGTATGAATACGCTGATTACGGTTCTTTTTCTGATCTTTGCCGCGCTCATCCTGGCGTCTGCGATCTTGACCGTTACGGTGAAGAATATTGTGCATGCGGCGCTCTGGCTGATTTCGTCGTTTTTCGGGGTCGGCGCGCTCTATCTGTTGATGGAGGCGGAGTTTCTCGGCGTGGCGCAGGTGCTGATCTACGTCGGTGCGCTGTCGATCCTGATCCTGTTCGCCATTATGCTGACGCGCGATCTGGAAGGAAGCCAGAATCGGCAACTGACGCCGCGCTGGTGGATTGCGTTGATTGTGCCGGCGGCGCTGTTTGGCCTTCTGATTGTGCCGACGGTCATGACCCATGCCTGGCAACTCCCGCCGCCGCCGCCAACCGGTCAACCGCCGGCTATCTCGGGTGCGCAGCAAATTGGTACGGCATTTATGCGTGAGTATCTCCTGTCGTTTGAAGTGGCGGCGATCTTGCTGACGGTGGCGATGATCGGTGCTATCGTCATCGCTTTCGAGGAACGCGAACGCCGGCGCCGTGTGCTGACCCTGGCGGAGCAGGTGCGCCTGCGCCAGCAGCAACGGCAACAACCGCAACCTGCGCCGCGCCCCGAACCGGCTGCGACGGCTATCCAGGCGTCGGAAGCGACTGGCGGTGAGACGTGACGATCACGGTATTGGTTCGTTCTGCTCTTCTGTGGTTCTGCATCGAGGCGTGTTATGCCGTCAATGACTGAAGCGGTTCCGCTTTCCTGGGTGCTTACACTGGCCGGTGCGCTGTTCTGCGTTGGGTTGTTCGGCGCGCTCTCGAGGCGCAATACCGTCGGCATTCTGCTTGGTATCGAATTGATGCTCAATGCCGTCAATATCAATCTGGTCGCGTTCTGGCGCTACCTGGAGCCGAATGTTGTCGCCGGGCAAACCTTCGCGCTGTTCGTCATTACGGTGGCTGCGGCAGAAGCCGCGATTGGTCTGGCGATGATCATTGCGATCTATCGCGCGCGCCAGACGGTCAATGCCGATGAAGTCGATAGTTTGCGCGGGTAAGATGGGAGCACGCCTCAGAAGTTCCCGGTTCTGCGCAGGAGCAGCGTGGCGGGAGCAGGCGCACGGGTCGCCACGGATTGGGACGGACGGGAAGCGCCGTTGTTTCCGGTTCTGCGCAGGCGCGCGGTGAGCAAGAGAACACGGGTCGCCACGGATTGGGACGGATGGGAAGCGCCGTTGTTTCCGGTTCTGCGCAGGCGCGCGGTGAGCAAGAGAACACGGGTCGCTACGGATTGGGACGGATGGGAAGCGCCGTTGTTTCCGGTTCTGCGCAGGCGCGTGGCGGGAGCAGGCGCGCGGATAGACACGGGTCGGGACGGATGCGGGCGGACGGGAAGCGCCGTTGTTTCCGGTTCTGCGCAGGCGCGTGGCGGGAGCGGGCGCACGGGTCGCCACGGATTGGGACGGATGCGGGCGGACGGGAAGCGCCGTTGTTTCCGGTTCTGCGCAGGCGCGTGGTGAGCAAGAGAACACGGGTCGCCACGGATTGGGACGGATGCGGGCGGACGGGAAGCGCCGTTGTTTCCGGTTCTGCGCAGGCGCGTGGCGGGAGCGGGCGCACGGGTCGCCACGGATTGGGACGGATGCGGGCGGACGGGAAGCGCCGTTGTTTCCGGTTCTGCGCAGGCGCGTGGTGGGAGCGGGCGCACGGGTCGCCACGGATTGGGACGGATGGGAAGCGCCGTTGTTTCCGGTTCTGCGCAGGCGCGTGGCGGGAGCGGGCGCACGGGTCGCCACGGATTGGGACGGATGCAGGCGGATGGGACTCACGGGAGTTCTCAGTTCTCGGTTCTCAATACGGAACAGAGGGGCAGTATATGGGTTGGTTCCTCCAGAACGCCTGGCTGATCCCGCTACTGCCGCTGATCGGGTTCGTCGTCATTACTCTGACGCCGATCCAGCGCAACAGGAACGCGAGCGCCTGGCTGGCAACGCTGTTGATGGTCGGTGCAACGATCATTGCACTCGGCACAACTGTCGAAGTCGCCGGTGGCGTGAAGATCGCGGCGGACGGCGCGGTTGCCGCGCACACGGAAGAGGGGCATGCCATTGAACCCGCTGCCGACAAAGGCGCCGGGCACGGATTCGAGTGGCGTGATCCGAATATTGTCCGCACCATTCGTTGGGCGCCGGCTGGCGGCGACGTGTCCTTCACGATGGGGTATATCATCGACCCGGCAGTAGCGGCGATGCTGGTGATGGTCACGATCACCGCCACCTGCATTCATCTGTTCTCGGTCGGCTACATGGCGCACGATCCGCGCCAGGCGCGCTTCTTCTCGTTCATCTCGCTCTTTACTGCCGCGATGCTGGCGATGGTCATGGCGAGCAACCTGCTCCTCTTCTTTATGGCGTGGGAGATTATGGGTCTGTGCTCATACCTGTTGATCGGCTTCTGGTACGATAAGAATTACGCCGACCCAAACCAGATCACCCCGCGCCAGGCGGCGATCAAGGCGTTTATCACCACACGCATCGGTGATGTGCTCTTCATGATTGGTCTGGCATGGCTATGGACTGAAGCCGGAACCCTCGAACTCGGCACAGGACCAGGGCAGGTGTTCAATCCCGCACTGCTCGAACGCCTGGCGGCAACGACAACCGGCATCGGGATCAGCGCCGCCACCGGCATTGCGCTGTTGATCTTCAGCGGCACGATCGGGAAATCGGCGCAGTTCCCGCTCCACGTCTGGCTCCCCGATGCGATGGAGGGTCCGACGCCGGTTTCCGCCCTCATCCACGCTGCCACGATGGTGTCGGCGGGTGTGTTCCTGACGGCGCGCACCTTCCCGATCTTCCAGGTCGGCGATGCCCTGCCGGTGGTGGCGACGATTGGCGCGTTTACGGCGCTCTTCGCCGCGCTGATCGCCGTCGGGCAGTTCGATATCAAGCGCATTCTGGCGTATTCAACCCTCTCGCAGTTGGGGTTCATGGTTGCGGCGCTTGGCATTGGCGGATGGGTGGCGGCGATGTTCCACCTGCTCACTCACGCCTTCTTCAAGGCGCTGCTGTTCCTCGGCTCCGGCTCGGTCATCCACGGCATGGAGGCGACGGTCGGGCATGACTCGAACACCGCTCAGGACATTCGTAACATGGGCGGGTTGCGCCGCTTTATGCCGGTGACGTTCCTGGCGTACATGGCGGGCTTCCTGGCGCTCGTCGGATTCCCTGGTTTTGCCGGGTTTTGGAGCAAGGACGAAATCCTGGCTGATGCGTTCCGCGCCAATACGCTGGTGTGGGGTGTGCTCAGTCTGGCGTCGCTGCTGACGGCGTTCTATATGACGCGCCAGATCATGGTGGTGTTCTTTGGAACCTTCCGCGGGCATCATCCGCGGCAGCAGCCGTATGCTTTTGTGTCGCACGACGATCATCGCCACGAGGCGCACGATCCGCACGAAAGCCCCTGGACGATGACTGCGCCGCTGGTCATTCTGGCGCTGTTCGCAGTGTTTGCCGGCGTGGTTAACCTGCCGTTCGATGGCTTCCATCACCTGGCGGATTTCTTCGGGCAGGAAGCCGGAAAACTGAACCTGCTGGTGATGGGGATTTCCGGCGCGATTGCCATCGGTGGCATCGTTCTGGGATGGTTGGTGTACCGCAATGCGTTCGTATCTTCCGCTGAGGAAGCCGACCCGCTGGAACGGATGATGCCCGGCGTTTTCACCGTGCTCAACCGCAAGTTCTATGTTGATGAACTGTACGCTGCGACGGTCGGCGCCGCCGCCGCCGTGCTGACACGCATCTGGACCTGGCTCGACGAGCAGGTGATCGACCGTGTGGTGATCGAAACCGGGCGCTTTACCCGGTTCCTGGGACAGGTCAATTTCATTTTGGACGATGCGCTGCTGAACGATGGCGCCGACCTGATGGCAACCGGCACGCAGGTTGCCGGTGATCGCACCCGCCGCACAACGACCGGTAAGGTGCAGGATTATGTGGCGCTGGCGTTCGCCGGGGCGGTCGTGCTCGGCGTCCTGTACCTGTACCTGGTGCGTTGAGCGTGGAATGCGGGGAAGATTCGTGTACACAGGCACAGAGGCGCAAAGAACCTGTCAAAACCTGAGGGGGTTCTACCAATGACCTGTGACCATCCGGCATGGTCACCCCGAGCAGCGCGAGGGGTCGTGCGCGCCCCGCTCAGATTCCGCGCTGCGTTTACCCTGAGTGAAGCGAAGGGCTCGGAATGACCAGCATGCGGCATCTTCAATCGTCATTGGTATTCGGGGGTTGCCCCCAAAAGAAAAAATCGGCGGCGGATATGGTTGTGACAGGCGCCGGTGCACGGCGTTCCGCCGACCCAAGAGACCTTTCGCACGGGCAGGCGCCCGTGCTTCCAGGAGAAGCGTAAGCAGTTACGGGCAGAGAAGACACCTATGGTGAACTTATGACCTACCTGGCATATGCCTCAACACCCTGGCTCACATTGCTGATCCTGTCGCCGCTGATCGGGCTGGCGCTGACCGGGCTGGCAGGTGCGCTGCGGCTCGACGACCGGACGGTGAAGATCGGCGCTACGGCGTGGTCGACCATTCCCCTGGCGCTGGCGATTGTCGTCTGGGTGGGGTTCGACCCGAATGCGACTGCCGATGGACAGGGGGTTGTGCAGTTCGTCGAGAAGATTCCGTGGGTGCAGGCGATCCGGGTTGATTATTTCGTCGGAGTGGACGGAATCAGTATGCCGCTGGTCATTCTCACGGCGGCGATGGCGCCGGTGGCAATGCTGGCATCGTTTGGCATCACTGGGCGGGTGAAACTGTACATTGCGCTCATGTTTCTGCTGGAAGCGGCGATGCTGGGATATTTCCTGGCGCTCAATTTCTTCTTTTTCTTTATCTTCTGGGAGTTCAGCCTCGTGCCAGCGTATTTCCTCATCCAGGGATGGGGTCGTCGTCATGGCGCCGATGCCGATCCTGAGCAACGCCGCCGTGATGCTGCGCTCAAGTTCTTCGTCTACACGATGGCCGGGTCGATCGGTATGCTGCTGCTCTTCCAGTTTTTCTATGTTGCCACGGCTGCGGCCGGCATCCCGACGTTCGACCTGATCACACTGGCGCGTCTGGGACAGGGGCTGACCGTCGAACGCGCGGCGCTCGATCCGGTGAATTTGACGTTGCGCGAGATCATCTTCAACTATGTCGAGCAACTGGGGATTGCCGCTGTACTTGGGCGCTACCCGCTGCTCTATACATCGATTGCGTTCTGGGCGATCTTCATCGCATTTGCGATTAAGCTTGGCATCTGGCCCTTCCACACCTGGCTGCCCGACGCCTATAGCGAAGCGCCGACGGCAGCATCCATCCTGCTGGCGGCGGTGATGTCGAAAATGGGCGCTTACGGCATGCTGCGCCTGATGCTGCCCTTCGTTCCCGACGCAGCGCAGTACTTTGGTCCGGCAATCGGTGCGCTGGCGCTGATCGGTGTGGTGGCAGGCGCCTTCGGCGCGCTCGGTCAGGTCGGTGGCGATCTGAAACGCCTGATCGCCTATACCTCGATCAACCACATGGGGTATGTCGGTCTGGCGATTGCAGCGGCGGCGACCGTCGGGTCGGCGGATAGCGCCACCCGAGCGACGGCGATCAATGGCGCGCTGTTTCAGATGGTGGCGCACGGTCTTTCGACCGGTGCGCTCTTCTTGCTGGCGGGCATGCTCGCTGAACGCTGCGGTTCCGACGAGATGGGGACGCTTGCCGGTTTGCGCACCACGATGCCGGTTTTCGCCGGAGCGATGGGGGTGGCGACGTTCGCCAATCTGGGGTTGCCCGGTCTTGCCGGGTTCGTCGGCGAATTCTTCATCTTCCGTGGTGTATGGGCGTCGTTGCCCCTTTTTGCGCTCCTGGCGACGATCGGGCTGGTCGTGACAGCGCTGGCGCTGTTGCGCATGTATGGGCAGCTATTCCACGGCAAAACCAATGAGCGTAGCGCCATGCCTGATATGCGCCTCGCCGGGCGCGAGTTTCTGGCGGTTGCGCCGCTGCTGATTGCACTCCTGATTCTGGGCGTGTACCCAGCGCCCATTATGGACCTGTCGAACCGGACGGCGACCGCACTGGTGGAAGTGTTCACCCGGGTTGTGGGAGGAGCATAGTCATTCTATGAACCTGATCGATCTGCCGGCCAATGTGCCGTGGCTCAGCCTGATATGGCTTAGCCTGGTGATCCCGACACTTATCATTGCGCTGCTGAAACCGGAGCAGAAGCAGGAGATTCGCATCGTCGGCGCGGTTTTCGCGTTTATCTCGCTGGCGCTGACGCTGCTGGTCTATCTTGCGTATGACTACCGCAGCCCGGAAAAGTTTCAGTTTCTCGAAGAAACCCCCTGGCTACCGGAACTCGGCATCAACTACATTCTCGGCGTCGATGGGATCAGCCTGCCAATGCTGCTGCTCAATGGACTGGTTATTTTTACCGGCGCGCTGATCAGTTGGAATATCGAGGAACGAACACGCGAGTATTGGGCGTTACTGCTGCTGCTGGCTGCAGGAGTGTACGGCGTCTTCGTGTCGCTCGACCTCTTCCTGCTCTTCATTTTCTACGAACTGGCGGTGCTGCCGATGTACCTGCTGATCGGCATCTGGGGGAGCACGCGCAAAGAGTATGGTGCGATGAAACTGACGCTCTATCTGATGGGCGGGTCGGCATTTATCATTCTGGGGATGGTCGCTGTCTACTTCAGTGGCACGCTGCGCACCTTCGACATGCGCCTGCTGGCGCAATCGGCGTTGTTCACCCGCGATGTGCAGATTATTTTCTTCGTACCGCTCTTCCTGGGCTTCGCAGTGCTGGCGGGCATGTTTCCGTTCCATACCTGGTCGCCAACCGGTCACGTCGCTGCGCCAACGGCCGTTTCGATGCTCCATGCGGGCGTATTGATGAAACTGGGGGCGTATGGCTGTCTGCGTGTGGCGATGTGGATCTTTCCCGAAGGCGCCAATTACTGGTTACTGCCGATTGCCATCGCTACACTGATCAATGCAGTCTATGGCGCGACCATTGCGATGACGCAGCGCGATTTCAAGTTCATGATCGGGTATTCGTCCGTCAGCCACATGGGATTGACGCTCATGGGTCTGGCGGCGGCCAACACGATTGGTATGACCGGCGCGGTGCTTCAGATGTTCGCGCACGGCGTGATGACGGCGCTGTTCTTCGCGGTTGTTGGGCGAATGGTGTACGACCGGACGCACACCCGGCAGTTTCCTGAACTCGGGGGATTGTTCGCCGTCATGCCATTTGCAGCGATTGTCTTCATCATCGCCGGGCTTTCATCGATGGGTATGCCGGGGCTGGCAGGATTTTGGGCGGAGTTCAACATTTTTATGGGCATGTGGCAACGCTTTCCGCTGATCGCAGTGCTGGCAGGCATTTCGATTCCAATCACGGCGGGGTATATTCTGATTGCCGTGTACCGGGTGTTCTTTGGCGAACTGAAAAACCCCGAATTTCGCACCCTCCCCAAATTAACGGCCCAAGAGTATGCAGCCGGCGTTATTCTGGTCGTGGTGTTGATCATCAGCGGCATCTACCCGGCGTACCTGACCGAGCCGATCGAGGCGAGCGTGCAGCCAATCGCCGAGGCGCTGGCGCGCGCCGGAACATTGGGGATGCGGTAGGGGCGCGCCTCAGGCGCGCCCAACGGGGGGCGCGCCCGACGGGTACGCGCCCCACGGGTACGCGCCCAACGGGATACGCACCCAACGAATGCGCGCCCGACGGTGGCCCGCCCAACGGATGCGCGCCCGGCGGATACGCACCCAACGGATACGCGCCCGACGAATCACGGACGGGGTGGCACGGTGGCACGGTGGTACGGTGGTACGGTAGCACGGTGGTACGGTGGCACGGTAGGGGCGCGCCTCAGGCGCGCCCAACGGTGGTCCGCCCGACGGATACGCGCCCGGCGGGGGTCGCGCCCGACGAATCACGGATGGGGTGGCACGGTGGCACGGTGGCACGGTGGCACGGTAGGGGCGCGCCTCAGGCGCGCCCAACGGTGGTCCGCCCGACGGATACGCGCTCGGCGGATGGCGCGCCCGACGGGTACGCGCCCAACGGTGGTCCGCCCGACGGATACGCGCTCGGCGGGGGTCGCGCCCGACGGGTACGCGCCCCACGGTGGTCCGCCCGACGGATACGCGCTCGGCGGATGGCGCGCCCGACGGATGCCCGCCCGACGGGGGTCGCGCCCAACGGGATACGCACCCAACGGTGTCCCGCCCGACGGATGGCGCGCCCGACGGATGCCCGCCCGACGGGGGTCGCGCCCAACGGATACGCGCCCGGCGGGGGTCGCGCCCGACGGATGACGTTCAAGGGTCTCAAGAAAGGTTACAGGTGATATGTCGTTCCAGATCACCGATATTCCGCGGATTCTGCCGGAGTTGATGCTCCTGCTGCTGGGGCTGCTGGTGCTCGGCTCCGATGTTCTGACACGCTGGGGACGCGGACCTGCGGCACAACTCGAACGCGCCAGAGAAGCCGGTCAACTGACCGCCGTCGGTTTGGGACTGGTTTTTATTGTCGGGCTGGTGCAAAGCCGCTTCCTGTTTACCGTCCCTGATCCGGCTGGCGGACCGCTGGATGTGCTGTTGACGCTGGGGCGCAACTTGCAGACTGGCGGACCTGGCGGTTCACCGATCCTAGGCGCGTTTGCGACCGACGAATTCACGATGATTGCGCGCCTGACCTTTATTGGCGCCGCATTCTTGACAACTCTGCTGGCGATGGGGTATCGGTTGACCGCCAACCCCGGTGAGTTCTATGCACTGCTGATCTTTTCGACACTGGGGATGTCGATTATGGCAGCGGCGACGGAGTTCATTCTGGCGTACCTGGCGCTGGAGTTGTCATCGCTTTCGCTCTATGTGCTCGCCGGATACTTCCGTGAAAGTGAACGTTCACCGGAAGCAGGGCTGAAATATTTCCTGTTTGGCTCACTTTCATCGGCAATCTTCCTCTATGGCATCAGCCTGACCTATGGGTTCGTCGCCAGTGAGAACCAGAAGGCGGGTGGCGCCCCGATCATCGCTACGCTTTTTTCGGAGGTCGGGCGCTTCGCAACCGGCGATGCCGCCGGCAGCCCGTTGCTGATCCTGGGCATGCTCTTTATCATTGCCGGTTTGGGATATAAGATTTCGGTTGTGCCATTCCACACCTGGGCGCCGGATGTTTATCAGGGCGCGCCGCCGCCCGTCACTGCCTTCCTCTCGACAGCGTCGAAGGCAGCGGGGTTCCTGCTCCTCTACCGATTGCTGACGACGGCGTTTCCGGGAGCAGTTGGTGCGCCACGCCTGGAAGAGTTCAACGGCTGGACGAGTATCCTGGCGATCCTGGCGCTGGTGACTGTGATCGTCGGGAATCTGGCGGCGCTGCCACAGACGAATGCGCGCCGCCTTCTGGCGTACTCGTCGATTGGGCATGCCGGATTCCTGCTGCTGGCGGTACTGCTCTGGGCATCGGCTTCGCCGGTGGATCGCACCTTTGGCACGGCTGCTCTGATCTATTACCTGATAGTCTACTCGCTCACGAACCTGGGGAGTTTTGGCGTGCTGGCGGTGTTGACCAATGCACTGGGCAGCGACGACCTGAGCGCGATGCAGGGGCTGTGGCGACGCAATATGTCGTTGACCCTGATGATGACGATCCTGATCCTGTCGCTTGCCGGGATTCCGCCGCTTGCCGGGTTCTGGGCGAAGTTCTTCGTGTTCATGGCCGGCTACCAGGCGGGCGCCGTGCCGCTGGTGACCATCGCCGTGATTATGACGGTCGTCAGTCTGTACTACTATCTGCGCTTTCTCAAAGCCATGTGGATCTTGCCGGCGCCCGCAATCACACCGTTCAAGACGCCACCGGTCGCCAATGCCGCGATCATTCTTTCGACGGTGCTGGTGGTGCTGCTCGGATTGCTGCCGAACCTGATCTGGGGAACAATCAGCAGCGCAGCAAGCGTTGCCGCGCGGTAGATGTGCGTAGCGAACATATGTCACCCTGGTGGGGGAAAGAGTCTCGCCGCGCGCCAGGAGATGCGATGTTGCGCACACTATGATGGCAGGCGCCTGGCATTTATCTGGAAACAAGAGCATGACCGACCCACTGCCGGAAGACTCCAATACAGCCCATCCATTGCGTGAAGCGTCGAGCCAGGTGATTGGCGGAACGCTATTCGAGCGACTGATCGAGCAGGCGCGCGCTGCCAACCAGCCGCAGCGCGGCGCGCCAAACCAGAACGATTTTGAGACGCTGGTCGACCGTCTGATCGAGCAGGCGCGCGCGGATGGCGCATTCGATAACCTTCCCGGCGCCGGCAAACCGCTCCGCTACGATGATGATGCCCTCACTCCCGAAGATATGCGCGCCGGGTTTCGTTTGTTGAAGAACGCTGGCTTTGCGCCGCTCTGGATCGAAGCGCGCCGCGACATCGACGCCGAGCGTGCACGCATCTCCGCATGGCTCCAGAACGCCAACCGCCGCTGGTCACGCCTCCCGCCTGCTATTCGTGCCCGTTTGCGCGCTGAGTATCGGGAGATGCTCACGAACCTGCAACGCCAGATTGCCTCGTATAATCTTATTGCTCCAACGGCGGCGGGGCAGATCGAAGGTCTGCGCATCGAGGACGAAGTGCGCAAGCTAGGGGAGCAGGCATGACACAGCAAGGAACTGCTCGTGTCTGCCATCCCTCGCACGTGAGCGCTGCGCCTTCTTGGAAGGGAACATCTCACACAAAGGCGCAGAAGCGCAAAGAGTTGCAGGCGAAAAACCTTTGCTGACAACGCGAGACTCCCTGTAGGATTTGCCTGATCTGAGCGCCGATCATCGTTCCGGTGGCGGCGCTCGTTGCCTGGGCAGCGTTGCACATGCTTACAGTTGGGATCAACAGAATCCGTCAATCACTCAAAACCAGGGTTTGGGAGAGGCTCCCAAAGAGCAGAGTCGGCGGCTAAATGAACGAACTGTCGCAAATGAGCGGCGTCCCGCCGACTCAGGGCATCGCGCATAAGTCCGCTTGCACGGTGATGTGGCGGTCCTTCGGAGCCGTAACTTTGATGGTGTACAATACTACACCATAGGATACTGTTCGAGACGCGCAAACGTATGACGGACCTGCCATTTCTGACGAATCTGCTGCTTGCCATCAACGATCTCCTGACATCCGCCGTTTTGATAGTCTCATTCTCGCTCCTGGTCTACCTTGTGCTCCAGAATCGCTACACGCCGATTGCACGCGCGCTGGCGGTGTTGCTTGGGAGCATCGTTGTGGTGTTCGGCGGCGACGTGCTGACACAACAGGTGCAGCGCGAGGAAACGCTTCATATTCTGCTGCGCGCGCAATGGCTCGGTATCGTTGGCGTGCCGGCAGGGTATATCCATCTGGCGGATGCGTTGCTCGATTTCAGCGGGCAGCGCCACCTGCGGCGCCGCTGGAGCGTTCCGGTCGCATATGCGATAAGTGTCGTCTTTCTGGTATTCGCGTGGGGCACGGACCTGGTGTTGCGCAATGGTGTGCAGGTTCAACCGGTCGCGCAGTTCAACGCCGGTCCCCTCTTCTGGCTGTTTACTGTCTACTTCGCAATCGCCTGTCTCATCGGGCTGGCTGCCTCGCTGCGCGTGCGCCAGGCGGCGCTGACGCCGACCCTGCGCCGGCGTATGACCTACCTGAGCCTGACGTTTGTCGGTCCGGCGATTGCGGTCTACCCGTTTCTCGTCATTCCAGGACCGGAGTATTTCGTTCCATTTGCGCTCGTCCTTTTTCTAGTAGCGGTGGGAAACGTTGCGGTTATGCTGATGACAACGGTGATGGTCTACAGTATCGCATTCCAGGGATTGCCGCTGCCAGACCGCCTGATCAAGCAAGATTTCATCCGCTGGGTGTTGTACGGTCCCTTCGTTGGCGTCTGCATCGCGTTGTTCCTGCGCGCCACGCCGGTGCTGGCGCGCTGGCTCGGTTTGCCGGAGCAGGTGCTGTTGACGGCCGGCGTAGTGATGATGACCGTAATGATGCCGCTGTTTGTCAACCGCCTGAAGCCATACCTCGATGCGCTGGTGTATGCACAGGATCACGCCGAGATCGACTACCTGCGCGCCCTACCGCGCAACACCTTCACCCAGACCGACCTGCGCAGCCTTCTGGAGAACACGCTGGTTGTCGTCTGCGGAGCATTGCGTTCAGAGACCGGATTCGTTGCTGCGCCGGACGATGCTGGCGGCTATACTGTGAAAATGCTGGTGGGGTCGCGCCAGGTAGTGCGGCGATTTGTCAATGATCACCCACTGGTCGATCTGATAGAGCGATTATCGCGGTTGCCGCCGCGACCGGCCGGCGATACGCCGCCAGCCGAGACGTTTCTGCGTGTTGAAGGGTTTTGGCTGCTGCCGCTCCGCGCTCCCAACGGCGAGTTGATCGGATGTCTCGGTGTTGCCTACCCGCATGATACGCTTGGCGCCGATGCGCGGCGTCTCATTGGGGCGCTGGCGCACCGTATGGAACTGGCGCTCGAAACGGTGCAGATGCAGCAGCGGTTGTTCAACACGCTGCGCGGGTTGGGACCGGATATGCAGTCGCTCCAGCATTTGAGCACCCAACTCGAGCAGGCAACACCGGCCTCGCTTCAAACGCTCGAGGCGGATGTTGCGTTGCTGCCCGAGTTTCCGCAACTGGTCAAGGAGGCGCTGGCACACTACTGGGGAGGACCGAAACTGTCGGAAAGTCCCCTGTTGGGGTTGCGAACGGTGCAGCGAATACTCGATGAGCAAGGAGGCAGCCCGACGCGCGCGTTGCAGGCGGTGCTACGCCAGGCGATTGAGAACCTGCGCCCCGATGCGCAACTCGATCCATCAGCGCAGGAATGGCTGCTGTACAATATTCTGGAGATGCGCTTCTTGCAAGGGCGGCGCATTCGTGAGACCGCCGATCGCCTGGCGATGAGCGAGTCCGACCTGTACCGCAAGCAGCGCATCGCCGTGGAAGAAGTGGCGCGCCAGCTGGCGTTGATGGAAGAAGCGGCCAATCGGGTGGCGGTGGAGAAGAATCTATAACGACGTTTTTTGGTTAAGACCGGCTTTGGTGCATGAATGATTGACAAAGAGCGTGTGACCGTGTGCCTCACGACAGTTGCGGGTGCTGACGCCCGAGGAACGAACGGCGCTGGAGAAGCTGTCCCGCTCACGGACCGAGGAGACCTGGCTCGTTGAATGGGCCACACTCATTCTGGACTCGCTGACGGCGAAGGTCCAGCCATATCGCGCGCCGTCTCGGCTGCACGCGGACGACCGTGTACACGTGGCTGACGCGCTTCAACGCCGATGGGCTCGATAGCTTGACGGACTAGCCGCGCTCCGGTCGGCCGGCGACGTACCCGCCCGATGTCGTCGCGGAGGTGATTGCGACGGCACTGACCAAGCCGGAGGCGCTGGACCTGCCGTTTGGCAGCCGGACGCTCGATCGGCTGAAGACGTATCTGCACGAGCACAAAGGCATTGGCACGAAGCGCTCGCGTATCGATGAGATCCTCGTCGCTGAGGGATTACGCTGGCGGCAGCAGGAGACCTGGTTCGGCGAGCGGGTCGATCCCGACTTCGCCGAAAAAAGGGGCGCATCGCCACGCTCTACACCGCCCCGCCCGAAGAAAGTGCGGTAGTCTGTCTCGACCAGATGGGGCCAGAGAGTGCCAAGAGCCATCGCGGGAAGGCACTGGTGCGGCCGCATGCCAGGAGTCCGCAGACGGACGCTGCGTGCCAGCGGAGCGGGCGACCCAGGAAGCCGACTATGGATGGCGCGGCAAAGGCGACGTCTTTGGCGCCTTCCGCCCGGCCGCCGGGGATGCCGACACCCGTCCCTATGACGGCCGGACGATTGTCAACTGGGTGGACTTCTTGACGCGTGTAAACGCATGGGTTGGCGCTGAGTTCGAGCATGTCTATACGATTATGGACAATCTCAACATGCATCGTGCCACCGATGTGTTGCTCTTCGTCAAGTGTTCGGTGACTTGGTGGATGCACCGGTTAGCCTGTATATCCGTGAAAGGTGAGCAGTAGATGACAAAGCATCCCGTCGTTTGGTTTTATGTCCTGGCTTTTGTAATTTCGTGGTTCGGTTGGCTCCCCATAGTGGCCGGTTCCCGCGGTGTTTCGCCGTTCAATAGCCCGGTCTTCCAGTTTCTGCTCATCCTTCCTGCCATAGGTCCTGCATTGGCGGCAATCATTGTGACTGCCGCAAGCGACGGAAAAGCAGGTGTCAATCTGTTGCTCAAACCACTTTTGCAGTGGCAGGTGGGTGCAATCTGGTTGATTCTTGCCATTATCACGCCCGCCCTACTTCTTGTTGTGGGGAAAATAGTGACGAATACGCTGGACCTGGCAGTAACACTAGCACCACAGGGTAACAATATAGTTGCAGTTGCTTTTTCGGCTCTTGTGCTATCGTTGTTTGCCAATCCGTGGGAAGAAGTTGGGTGGCGTGGGTTTGCCTTGTCGCGATTGCAGAAAAATCACAATGCACTGGTGGCTACGTTGGTGGTCGGTGTTTTGTGGGGGCTGTGGCATCTGCCGATCTTTTTCTGGATTGGCAATCCAATGGCTGAGCACCCTTTTCTTGCATGGTTCATTGGAACGGTTGCGGTCTCCTTCGTCTATACTTGGCTTTATAACAGTACCAAAGGCAGCTTATTGGTTGTGGCGCTCTTTCACATTTTTGGGAACACATTTGGGGTCATCATATCGGGTGTATTCGTCATCGCACTGGCGATTGTGTATTCTGTGGTCGCAGTTTTGCTTGTTACGGTTTATGGTAAAGATCATATTGCGCGCTATGAAAGAGTTTATGCGGGCTAACACGCGCATCCACCTGACGGCTTCACCTCGCTACGCTCGCTCTGCGTGCGGCTGAAGCGGCAGGCCGTTGGGCACACCCGTGTAAAACAGTAAAGCAATTTAAAATCAATGAACAATCAGTTATATAACCTCCGTAAGAGTCTCGCAGACTTTCAGGATTTCAATGTTTGGAGAGTTTTTTTGAACAGATTTTAGTCAAGCCGTTTCTCCTACAAGATTCTGATTTTCCAAATGAAAGTCTTGAAAGAGATGGAAGAGAACCTCGCAATCGCTTGACGCAGATCTGTTCCTCACCGCTTCCCCTCACCCATGGTACAATACTCGTCACAGTCGGCACAAGACATATGACGGTGCGCCGGCACCACTTGCGGATTGATCTGTATGCTCATGTCTCCATTCTGGATGCGATAGAAAGGCGACTCTCGTGACCGATACCCTCTACGATGTGGTGGTTGTAGGTGGTGGTCCTGGCGGCTATGTGGCTGCCATCCGCGCCGCGCAACTCGGCTTGAAAACCGCCGTTGTCGAGCGTCAGGCGATGGGAGGCGTCTGCCTCAATGTCGGGTGCATCCCGACCAAGGCGCTGCTCCACACCGCCGATCTGCTCGAGGAACTGCGTGAAGCGAAACGCTTCGGCGTCGTTGTCGAAGGCGTGTCGCTCGATTGGGAGGCGACGCTGCGCCAGAAGGATACGGTGGTCAAGACGATGACCAGCGGCGTTTCTTTCCTGATGAAGAAAAATAAGGTCGATGTGATCAATGGCTTTGCCCGTCTCGCCGGGCGCGGGCAGGTCGCCATCAGCACGCCTGAGGGTCAGCATCGCACGGTGACGGCAAAGAATATCATCGTCGCCGTGGGCGCGCGTCCCCGTGAGATCCCGGCAATCGGCGCGGTGTTCGACAATGACCGGATTCTCTCCTCAACCGGTGGGCTGAGTATTCCCAGCGTTCCAAAGTCGCTCCTGGTCGTCGGCGCAGGTGCGATTGGCGTTGAGTTCGCGTCGATGTACCGCTCGTTCGGCGCAGAGGTGACGCTGGTCGAAATGCTGCCGCGCGTCGTGCCGCTCGAAGATGAGGAGGTCAGCGCCGAACTCGCGCGCGCGCTCAACCGCCGTGGCATTAAAGTCTTCGCCGGTTCAAAACTCAATCATCTCGAAAAGATTGATGGCGGCGTGATTGCGCGCCTGGTCGATGCGCAGGGCGCCGAGCACGCGCTGACCTTCGAGCGCGCACTGGTGGGGGTCGGTATTGTGCCCAATACCGGCGACATCGGGCTGGAAGAGGTGGGCGTCGCTCTGGATCAGCGCGGGTTCATTAAGGTGGATGATTATATGCGCACGAATGTCGAAGGAATCTATGCCATCGGCGATTGCGCTGTTACGACCCCGTGGCTGGCGCACAAGGCATCCGCCGAGGGCATCATCGCTGCTGAAACGATCGCCGGGCATCATACGCAGCCGCTCGACTACGGTAAGATTCCGTCATGCACCTACTGCAACCCGGAGATCGCCAGCGTTGGGTTGACCGAAGCGAAAGCGCGCGAACAGGGATACGACGTGAAGATCGGCAAGTTTGCGTTCACCGGCAACGGCAAGGCGACGATCCTGGGTCAGCGGCAGGGGTTTGTCAAGATCGTCGCCGACAAACAGTACGATGAGGTGCTCGGCGTTCATATGATCGGTCCGCGCGTCACCGAACTGATCGCCGAGGGCGGGTTGGCGCTGTCGCACGAAGCGACCGCCGAGTCGATCATGCGCACCGTCCACGCCCATCCGACCCTCTACGAAGCGATTGTCGAAGCGGCGCACGCGGCGGCTGAGGGTGCAGCAATCCATATGTAGGGCGAGGGGAGATGCGGTATGCCGATCATGATCAACCTGACATCCGCCGAACACGGTGGCACGTCACGCTCATGCGGCACGCACAGCGATTGTGGCATTGATTGTGATTGCGGGTGCCCGTACACCGGCATGGAAGAAAAGGGCAGAGTCGAGTTAATCGCCGATGTTGAGCGCCGCTATCCGAACGAATGGCTGGTCTTCGTCATTCCTCCCAGCGAAGACGACTTCGCCCCCGAACATGGGATGCTGGTGGCACACAGCACCGATGATGCCGAGGTGTTCGAGGCGATCACCCGCATCACGCATAACCAGGTGGTGCATGTATATTTCAACGGAACGATGGAATCGTACCAGCAATGGATGGATACAGAGATGGCGTCGTAGGGGCGCGCCTCAGGCGCGCCCGGCGGGATGGCGGGATCGCACCCGGCGGGATGGCGGGATCGCACCCGGCGGGATGGCGGGATCGCACCCGGCGGGATGGCGGGATCGCACCCGGCGGGATGGCGGGATCATACCCGGCGGCGCGCCCAATGGCGTAATGGCGTAGGGGCGCGCCTCAGGCGCGCCCGGCGGGATGGCGGGATCGCGCCCGGCGGGATGGTGGGATCGCGCCCGGCGGGATGGCGGGATCATACCCGGCGGCGCGCCCAATGGCGTAATGGCGTAGGGGCGCGCCTCAGGCGCGCCCGGCGGGATGGCGGGATCGCGCCCGGCGGGATGGCGGGATCGCGCCCGGCGGGATGGCGGGATCACACCCGGCGGCGCGCCCAATGGCGTAATGGCGTAGGGGCGCGCCTCAGGCGCGCCCGGCGGGATGGCGGGATCATACCCGGCGGCGCGCCCGACGGGATGGCGGGATCGCACCCGACGGGATGGCGGGATCACACCCGGCGGCGCGCCCAATGGCGTAATGGCGTAGGGGCGCGCCTCAGGCGCGCCCGGCGGGATGGCGGGATCGCGCCCGACGGGATGGCGGGATCGCGCCCGGCGGGATGGCGGGATCACACCCGGCGGCGCGCCCGGCGGGATGGCGGGATCACGCCCGGCGGCGCGCCCAACGGGATGGCGGGATCACGCCCGGCGGCGCGCCCAACGGGATGGCGGGATCACGTCCGGCGGCGCGCCCGATGGGATGGCGGGGTCACGCCCGGCGGCGCGCCCGATGGGATGGCGGGGTCACGCCCGGCGGCGCGCCCGATGGGATGGCGGGATCACGCCCGGCGGCGCGCCCGGCGGGATGGCGGGATCGCGCCCGGCGGGATGGCGGGATCGCGCCCGACGGGATGGCGGGATCACACCCGGCGGCGCGCCCGGCGGGATGGCGGGATCGCGCCCGGCGTTCACAAATCCAGATTCCCCCTGTGCCCTTCAGTGTGCGCGCGCAGCACGGCAGCGGCGACATCGGCGGGTGTGTGCGCACCCTTCGGCAGACGGAACGGCGCCTTGCGCCACAGCGGCGTGTCCACCGCGCCAACCCGCACATTGGTGATGCGCCGGTCGCGCACCTCTTTCCCAAGCACCGTCACATAGGCGTCGAGAGCCGCCTTGGAAGCGGCATATGCCCCTAGTTTCGGCAACATAATCCGATCGACATACGCACCGATAAACACCAGATGCCCGCCCGCCGGAACCAAAGCCAGCG
This sequence comes from Roseiflexus castenholzii DSM 13941, assembly GCF_000017805.1. Taxonomy (GTDB): domain Bacteria; phylum Chloroflexota; class Chloroflexia; order Chloroflexales; family Roseiflexaceae; genus Roseiflexus; species Roseiflexus castenholzii. The sequence goes on from NC_009767.1 coordinate 2,705,695, forward strand.
AGTGAGTCACCGCCAGATGCGCGCCGGTGACGTTTGCACTCAGGATGCGATCCCATTCGGCGGGAGTCGTGTCTGCCAGCGGCTTGCCGAGCATATCGCCGGCTGCGTAGACCCAGAGATGCACCACGCCATCCGACTGTTGTGCTGCCCACAGCGCCGCTGCCGCCATATCCGCGTCGCGCGCCAGGTCGGCGCTGTAGACTTCGGCTGCTGTGCCGCTCAACGCCGTTGCATCGCGCGCAATGCCCAGCACGCGCCAACCATTCTTGCTCAGAATCTCAATTAGCGCGCGACCGATCCCGCCGGCCGCGCCCCAGATCAGTGCGGTTTGCATAGGTTTCCTCCGTGTCCTCTGCTGTGTGTACGTTGCCATCAAGGACATGGATGGAGGTCGAGTCACGCAGTTCCCGGTTTCGCTCAGGAACATAGTGCGCGCGCGCGGATCGTGACGGATGCGTGCGGAAAGGACTCAGGAGTGGTCAGTTTTCGGTTCTCAGTTCCTGGTTCTCGGTTCACAGTTCTCCTCACTGCGCTTCCTTCTCATTACCCTTCCCTCCTTCGCGCAGACGTTCCGCAAAGGCGCGCAGCCGCGTCATCACCCGGCCATTGACGCTGTCCGGCGGGTATTCGCCATCTGCGCCGCGTTCGCCGGCCGGCACGCCGGTCAGCAGGGCAATGCCTTCATCGACGGTGGCTGCTGTCCAGATGTGGAACCGTCCCTCACGCACTGCTTCCACCACGTCGCTGCGCAGCATCAGATTCTGCACATTCGCTCGAGGAATGAGCACCCCCTGTTCACCCGTTAGACCGCGTAACCGGCAGATATCGAAAAACCCTTCGATTTTCTGGTTGACCCCACCGACCGCCTGGATCTCACCACGCTGATTGACCGACCCGGTAACGGCGATACTCTGGCGCAACGGCAGTTCAGCAAGCGCCGAGAGCAGCGCGAACAACTCTGCTGCCGAAGCACTGTCCCCCTCAACCCCTTCATAACTCTGCTCGAAGACCAACCGCGCTGAGAGGGTCAGCGGACGTTCCTGCCCGTACCGTTCCGCAAGGTGTCCGCTGAGAATGAGCACTCCCTTGCTGTGGATTGGTCCTCCCAGTTTTACCTCGCGTTCGATGTCGAGAATGGCGCCGCGCCCTGGTCCGACGCTGACGCTGATACGGCTTGGTCTGCCAAACATATAATCCCCCAGGCTCAGCACCGACAACCCATTGATCTGACCGATCTTTGCGCCTTCTGTATCGATCAGGATAATCCCGCGGTCGATCAATTCCTGGATGCGCGCCTGGATCATGTTCGAGCGATAGACCTTTTCATCGAGCGCGCGAAGCACATGCCGCCCCAGAATAGCATTGCACTGCTCCTGGATTGCCCAATAGTTCGCCTCGCGCACCACATCGGTCAGCGCGCCGAAGTGCGTCGAAAGGCGCTCCTGGTCATCGGCGAGGCGGAGCGAGTGTTCCAGCAGGCGCGCCGCTGCTTCCTCGGTGATCGGCAGGAGTTTTTCGCGCTCGCAGAAGCGTCGAAACAGATGCAACGACCCGCGCAGGTTCTCGTCATTCAGCGGCATACTGATGTCGAAATCGGCTTTAACCTTGAAAAGGGTCGAAAACTCATCGTCGTAAGCGGCAAGGAGATAGTATGGCGGCGGCGGTCCGACGAGCACAACCTTGAGTTCAAGCGGGATTGGTTGCGGACGGAGACTCTTGACGGTTGTCAGCCCCAGGCGGTCAGCCAGTTCTTCGATCTGAATGTCGCGCGTGCGTAGAGCGCGTTTAAGCCCGTCCCAACTGAAATAATCGCGGAGCAGGTCTTCGGCTTCAATGACGAGGAACCCGCCATTGGCGCGGTGCAGGCTGCCGGGCTTGATCATCAGGAAGTCGGTATAGAGTGCGCCGAAGTGCGTTTCCTTCTCGATACGCCCAAACAGATTGGGATAAGTCGGATTGTACTCAACCACCACCGGCGCACCCTGCTGACGGCTGTTGTCGATCAGGACATTCACCTGGTACTTACGGAACGGCAATTCTCTGAGCCACGGGATCGACGCCAGATCGACCTGCGCTTCACCGGAAGGTTGCTGCTGTCCGCCTGAGCGAAAGGGGTCAGGATTTTCCTGGATATCTTTCTGCATCGCTTCGAGAAAGGCGACGACATCGGGCAGGTCGGCGTACTGTTCCTGAAGATCGTCGATCAGTCCGCCGACGATGTACTCGACGACCTGGCGGTCGATTTCTTCCATGCGCTGACGCGCAATCCGTTCCGCTGCGCGCACCTGTTTCAACACGTTCTTGAGTTCTTCCTGCAACATTGCGCGATGGCGCAGCAACTCCTCGCGCTGGTCGAGGGTCATTGCCTGGAATGCCGCGTCACTGAGCGGTTCACCGTTGCGAATTGGGATGATCATGATGCCGACAGGACCGGCCTGTAGCACGAATCCCTGTTGCGCGGCGCGTTCGCTGATCTGGCTGAGCAAGGCTTCACGATGGGAATTGAGTTCGTGCAATACCTCGTCGCGCCGCATTGCATACTCATCACTCTCGAATGCGCGCGGCAGCTCGGCGCGCAGATGCGCAATCATCTGATGGACATCCTGCTGCAAGCGTCGTCCGCGTCCAGGAGGAAGGCGCAGCGCCTTCGGTTGATACGGATCATCGAAATCATTGACATAACACCAGTCTGACGGCGTTGGACGACGCTGTGCAAGTTCTTCGATAAACGCCTGAACAGCGGTCATCTTGCCGATGCCGGGCGGGCCGGCGGCATAGATGTTGAAGCCGCCGTCCACCATATTGAGACCGAAGCGCAGTGCGGCGACCGCGCGCTGCTGACCAATGATGCCGCCGTCTCCTGGCGGCTCTTCGGTGGTAGGAAAGACCATCTGCCCAGGATCGAAGGTGCGGCGCAACTGTTCGGGAGGAAGTTCTGCGGCCATCGGAGCATCCTCATCTCACGTGCTGGCAGGCGCCAGCAACCGGGAACCATTGTACTACGATCCCCGGCGCTCAAGCGCGACCAGCGATAAAAACTCATAGCCGACCTGCGCTGCCAGTTGCGCCGTAATCTGTCCGTGATCGAGGGCAGGGAGCACTTCTACCACGTCGCCGCCAACCCAATCCACGCCGGTGCAGGCGCGCAGGTATGCCAGCCCCTGGAAACTGGTCGGTCCGCCAACTTCCGGCGTGCCGGTTCCTGGCGCATATGCGGGGTCGAAGAAATCGATGTCGAACGACAGAAATGCCGGGGAGCCGCTCACGCGCGCGCGCACCAGGTCGCCGATTTCCTGCGGTGAGCGACGGAGGAGTTCGGTGGTCGTCAGCACGGTAAACCCCATATCACGCGCCATTTGCAGGTCCTCACGCCCGTAGAGCGGACCACGCATACCGAGCTGAACCGAGCGTTCGGGGAGGATCAATCCCTCCTCGACAGCGCGACGGAATGGCGTGCCGTGCGTATACTTTTGTCCACCATAGTAACTATCCCACAGGTCGCCGTGCGAGTCGAATTGCACGAGCGCCAGCGGACCGTGCACCGCTGCTAGCGCGCGGAGTTCCGGCAGCGCCACGCTATGATCGCCACCCAGGCAGAGAGGCACAACCCTGGCTTCTGCCAGCGGGCGCAGCGTCGTGGTGATGGCGGCGTGACTTTCCTGGATAAAACCAGGAACAACCGGCGCATCGCCATAATCGATGCATGAGAGCGTTGTGAACACATGGACATCGAGTTCCGGGTTGTAGGGGCGCAGTAGCACCGAAGCGCTGCGAATCGCCTCTGGTCCAAAGCGTGCGCCAACCTTGAACGTCGCGCCGGTATCGAACGGCAACCCAACAACGGCAACGTCCACATCCTCGGTCGTCTGAATGCAGGGCAGGCGCGCAAAGGTGCGGACGCCGACAAAACGTGGCGAGGCAAGCGAGTCGGCAGGTTGATAGCGAGGCATCGTGTACTCCTGGAGCATAATGATCGACGTTCAGGCAGAAGAAGTATAGCGCGGTTTGAGGCGAAATTGGCGGCAGCAGGCGAGGGATTGATGAGATGCGCTGAGTTCTGTCCCATGACGCCTGAACCCTCGCATCCCGCCGTCTTCTTGACAGGCGGGTGATCCATTCCGATAATGGTAAGCAGTACCACCCTTCCCTGTTGATGAATGTTCATCATACTGACCGTATCGGTGGCATGCACCCATGCATCTGCATCGCCAATCTTCTGGAAGCGTGCGCATTGCGTTTGCAATCGTCATCGTCGTGCCGCTCCTCTGCATGGGCGGCGCAGCGATTGCTGTTATGGCCCCCAACAACGCGCCTGAACGAGAAATCGCCGACGCCGAGGCGCGCTGGCGGAGGCGCGGGTTTTCGCACTATGTCATGATTTTGGAAGAACTCCATTGCATGGTCGAGATTGAGGTCGCCGGCGGGCGCGTGGCGCGGGTGACGCCGCTTGAGCGCTGTACGCGCGACGGGCGCACCGTCGAAGACCTCTTCGCCCTGGCGCGGCGCGATGGTGATACTGGCATGCGTTGCATTGCTCTTGGGTGCGCCTGCGACGACCGGTTATCGGTCGAGAGCGTCTTTCATCCCTTTTATGGATATCCGACCTCTATCTATGTGCGGATCGAGGCGCAGCCAAACTGGCGACATCCCGATGCCTGGCGTTACGCCCTCGTCCACGGTCGTCTTCCTGCCTGCAATCTGATGACGGGTGACAAACTGATCCGCGTCGTCAGTTTACGATCGCTTCCTTGAACATTATAAATGTTCGTGGTGCAAGGGGCAGTGCCGACCTTCCGTTTCCCCGGTTGACAAATGCAAAACAAACTTGTAGAATGACGCCTAACTCCAAAAACCCCCAGCAATTTATCAAACGCAGATTCCTGACACAAAGGAGGTGATCATCCGACTGAGTGATCGTCGCTATCGGACCACATACTACAAGCGTTGCTCAAACAGATGCCCGACACCATTCGACACGCTACAAGGAGGTGCCTGTGTCCAAGTCACGCATCCTGAGTCGTCGCAGATTTCTGACACTTTCAGCCATGACCGCTGCCAGCGCCGCGATTGCTGCTTGCGGCGGCGGGCAACCCGCGCAAGCGCCAACTACGGCGCCGGCGCCAACGGCAGCGCCAACCACGGCGCAAGCGCCAACCGTCGCTATTCCGCCAACTACGCCGCCGCAGGCGACCGCTGTTCCCCAGACGGTCAGCAAGTATAAGGAGGCGCCAGAACTGGCAAAGCTGGTTGCCGAAGGCAAATTGCCGCCCGTTGACGAGCGACTGCCGAAAAACCCGTATGTCGTACCGCACAAGTGGCTCACCGTCGGCAAGTATGGCGGAACGATCAACTTTACCAACTCTTGGGGACCCGACGGTATGGCGACGATTGTGCAGGAGAGTCAGTATGGTCACTCAATCCTGCGCTGGCTCGATGATGGCCTGAAGATCGGTCCGGGTCTTGCCGAGAGTTGGGAAGCGAACGCCGATGCCAGCGAGTGGACGTTCAAGTTCCGCGAAGGGCTGAAATGGTCGGATGGGCATCCCTGGACAGTTGATGACATTCTCTACTGGTGGGAGTACATGGTCGGCGGCAACGGCAAGGAGAAGGAGTTCCCCGAAGGGCTGAAACCGATCGAGCCGCCGCCGGACGAAGGGCGCTCCGGTACGGGAACGCTGGCGACGCTGATCAAAGTCGATGACTATACGCTGACGATGAAGTTCGACGCCCCCGCACCGCTGACGGCGGATCGTCTGGCGATGTGGGTGAATGCCGGCATTGGGCCGCGCTGGATGGCGCCGCGTCACCATATGGAGCAGTTTAACCCCGTCCTCAATCCCGATAAGTACAAAGACTGGGATGAGCACACCAAGCGCATTCGCTTCGTCACCAACCCCGACTGCCCGACGATGACCGGTTGGAAGTGTGAGAGTTTCGAGGAGGGTGTGCGCGGTGTCTATACGCGCAATCCGTACTACTGGTGCGTGGACGCTGAGGGGAATCAGTTGCCCTATATCGACCGCATTATCTCGACCACCTTCCAGAACAGCGAGGTCGAAAAACTGAACGTGATCCAGGGCAAGAGCGACTTTACCCATCACTGGGTGCTCAGCCTCGATGATGTGCCCAACCTGCGCCAGAATGCCGATGCTGGCGGGTATGAGGTGCGCTTCTGGGAGAGCGGGTCGGGTTCGGGCACGTCGTTCTTCTTCAGTTACGACTACAACGATCCAAAGTGGCGCGAACTGATCCGCAACCCGAAGTTCCGTCAGGCGTTGTCGCTGGCGTTCAACCGCGCCGAATTGCAGAAGACGCAATACTTCGGCACCGGTGAGTTGACGACCGGCACCTTCAGCCCGAAAGCGATCGAGTACAATATCGACGAGAAAGGCAATCCGGATCGGGCCAATGCACGCTACCGCGAATGGCGCGATAGTTATGTGGCGTTCGATCAGGAGCGGGCGAAGGCGTTGCTCGACGAAATTGGCGTCAAAGTTGGCGCTGACGGGTTCCGCACCTTCCCGGACGGCTCGCCGCTCGATATTCAGGTGATCGTCGCATCGAACACGAGTAAGAACACTATCGCTCAAAACGAGCAGATGATCCGCGACTGGGGGCAGATCGGCATCAAGGCGACGCTTACTCCGGTGCCGCCGCAGGGTCGCCGCGATGACTGGTTCGCGGGTAAGTTGATGTCGAATGCCGATTGGGGTATTGGCGACGGACCGAACCATCTGGTCTACCCGCAGTGGTTGGTGCCAATCGAACCGGAACGCTGGGCGCCCCTCCACGGTCAGGGGTATCAGTTGCGCGGCACTGCCAGTGAAAAAGAGGAACTGGACAAAGATCCCTGGCAGCGCGCGCCGGCTCGTATTGTGCCGTCCGACAAGGACTTCGATCCGGTTATTGCCAAACTGCATGAAATCTACGACAAGACGAAGGTCGAGCCGGAGTTTCTCAAGCGCACCCAGATGGTCTGGGAAATGATGAAGATCCATGTCGAGAACGGACCGTTCGTACAGGGGTCGGTCGCCAACTTCGACCGCGTGTTCATCGTGAAGAAGGGGTTGATGAACGTGCCGAAGAAGGAAGACCTGGCGCTTGGCGGATTTACCGATCCCTGGATCCATCCCACGCCGGCGGTCTATGACCCTGAAGCCTGGTATTGGGATGATCCGTCAAAGCATACAAGTTGAGGGCAGGGACCGGTCTCAGACCGGACCATCGGGCAGGGACCGGTCTCAGACCGATCCCTCCTGAGACCGGTCTGTACCTGAAGGTTCAACGACCATGACCACATTCCTGGCTCGGCGCATTGTTTATATGATTATCACCATGATCCTGGCGTCGTTCATCGGGTTCTTCCTCATTGAACTGCCGCCTGGTTCGATTGTGGACATCAAGATCGATCAGTTGCGCGCGCAGGGCGGTAATGTGCCCCAGGATCAGATTGAAGCGCTCAAGCGACGCTACGGCGTCGATGATCCGTTGCACATCAAGTACTGGAAGTGGGTTTCACGCACATTGCAGGGCGACTTCGGCACATCGTTCGAGACTGATACGCCGGTGGCCGGCATCATCGCGCAGCGCCTGCCTATCACGTTCGCGCTGACGTTTGGAACGGCGCTGTTCGCATGGCTTATTTCGATCCCGCTTGGTGTGTACCTCGCAACAAACCGTGGCAGTATACCGGATTATATCATCACGTTCGTGCAGTTTCTCGGCATCGCCATTCCCAACTTTGCGCTGGCGCTTATTCTGATGGTCTTCGCTGCGCTTGTGCTGCGGCAGGACGTTGGGCTTGGGTTTTTCTCGCCGCAGTATATCGGCGCGCCATGGAGTTTCGCCAAGTTTCTCAATCTGTTGAGCAATCTGTGGATCCCGGTGGTAGTGCTTGGCGCGTCTGCGACTGCCGGTTTGACGCGCGTGATGCGCGCCAACCTGCTGGATGTGCTGAATGCCCAGTATATTCAAACAGCCCGCGCCAAAGGGTTGCAGGAGAATGCCGTTATCTGGAAGCATGCAGTGCGCAATGCGGTTCACCCACTGGTGATGAGCATCGGGTATCTGTTGCCCGCGATTGTGGTTGGTGATGCGTTAGCGGGGGTTATCCTCAACCTGCCGACGCTTGGCGCGCTCTACCTGCGCGCGCTTCAGGCGACCGATATGTATCTCGGCATCACGATTCTGATGATGCAATGTATGATGCTGTTGCTGGGGAACCTGATTGCCGATCTGTTGCTGGCATGGGTCGATCCGCGGGTGCGGTTGGAGTGACTGAGCGAGGCGAACACGCATGGCAACGGTTGCAAAAGAAGCACAATCTCAGACTGGTCGCCCCCGAACGTTCGACGATGTCGGGCAATTGTCGCAATACCAGTTGATCTGGCGGCGCTACAAGAAGAACCGCCTCTCGGTTGTTGGCGCAATTGCATTGATCATCATGTATGCGATGGCATTGTTTGCCGATGTGATTGCACCGTATGACCCGAATGAGATTGATGCAAATCACCAGTACGCCCAACCTTCGACAATTGTCTGGGCGAATGGTGGGCTGGCGCTTCAGGGGATGCGGCAGGTTGTCGACTCGGTCAACTTTCAGATCATTTATGAACCCGATCCCGATGTGACGTATCCGATCCGGCTGTTTGTGCGCGGCAGTCCGTATATCATGTGGGGTTTTATCCCGCTCGACATCCATTTGTTTGGCGTCGATGCACCGCCTGAAGCGAACGCCAAAATCTTTCTCTGGGGCGCCGACCGTCAGGGGCGCGATTTGTTTTCTCGCGTGCTCAAAGGCGCTCAGATATCGCTCACGATCGGCTTCTTTGGCGTGATGATCAGTATGGTGATCGGCTCGATTGTCGGAACGGCGTCGGGGTACTTCGGTGGTTGGATCGATAATGTCATTCAGCGGGTCATCGAGTTGATCCAGACATTCCCCTTTATCTCGCTGTTTATTGCCATTGCGGCGGCGCTGCCGATTACCATGCCGGTCGTGCAGCGGTATATGTTGATCACGATGATTCTGGCGTTGATCACATGGACGGGTTTTTCGCGCGAGGTGCGCGGCAAGGTGCTGAGTTATCGCAACGCCGATTACACGGCGGCGGCGATTGCGGCTGGCGCGTCACACTGGCGGGTCATTACGACCCACATGATCCCGAATGCAATGAGCCATATCATCGTTGTGGCTTCGTTCGCGGTGCCGGGCGCGATTGCTGCCGAAACCGCGCTCAGTTTCCTCAACCTGGGTATGCTGCCGCCAGCCGTGAGTTGGGGCGTGTTGTTGCAGGATGCACAGCAGATCAAGTCGGTGACCCTCTATCCGTGGCTGTTGATCCCACTGGGCGCCATTGTGCTGGCGTCGTTGTGTCTGTACCTGCTGGGCGACGGTTTGCGCGATGCGGTCGATCCGTATGCGTAGGCATGCAGGTTGTATGGTATCATTGCCGCTGGCTCATCCGTCACACAGACAGGTATCTTGAGGCGTCACATGCGAACCTTTCCTCTTCTGCGCCCGGCGACCGGATTGCTCGCGCTGGCGATCCTGGTGGCGTTCGTTACGCCTGTCGCCGCTGCGCCACCCCGCGCTCCCGCCGCCTTCGAGCGCGGCACAATCACCCGGCGACCTTACGTGGTTATGATCGATAACCATCCGAACGCCTACCCGCAGACCGGTCTCGATAAGGCGGCGGTTGTCTTCGAGGCGCTTGCCGAGGCGGGTATCACCCGGTTCATGGCAGTGTACGTTCCTGGCGTGTCGCCCGATGTTCCGGCGATTGGTCCGGTGCGCAGCGCGCGGCTGTACTTCGTGCGCTGGGCAATGGGGATGCGCGGAATGTACATCCACGCTGGCGGCGCGCCCGATGCACTCCGGCGCGCGCGTGAAGCGCAGGAGATCATCGATGTCGATGCGCTGATGCGCTCCGGCGGCGCCTACTTCAGCCGCGTGCGCGCGCGCAAGGCGCCACATAATCTCTACACCAGCACGGCGCGTCTCGATCAGGCGGCGGCACGCTTTGGCAACGCCGAGATCAACGATCCTGACCTCGGTTTCCCGATCAAAGCCGAAGCGCCGCCGGAGCAGCGCCCGGCAGCGCAGGAGATCGGTTACTACTTTATGTACCGCCAGGACAGCGTCGGCTGGACGTATGACCCCGCCGGCAATGCGTACCTGCGCCTGCGCCGCGGCAAACCGGCGGTCGACGCCGCCACCGGGCAGCAACTGCGCGCCAGCAATATTGTCGTCATCGAAGTTCAGGAACGCCCCATCCCTGGCGACCCCAAGGGACGCATCCAGCAGGATGTCGTTGGCAGCGGTCCGGGATTCTTGTTCCAGGACGGCCTGGCGCGCGAAATTACCTGGCGCAAGGAGTCGGAAGCGGCGCCGTTGCGCTTCTACCTCGCCGATGGCAGCGAAGCCGCGATGAACCCTGGGCAGGTGTGGATTGCGGCAGTGCCGAAGTTGAGCAACCTGACAGTGAAGTAGTCTCGCACGCATGTCTTTACGCTGTTATGCTGTCGTCTCAGCACCAGCGAGCCACATGTGCGCCGCGAATCAACGGAAGCGCTCCGGGCGCCAGAGCGCGATAGCTGTCATCCCGCAGATTATCGCCTGCGACCCTGGAAGACGGTTTCTTCTACGTAAGCAGATGTGCGATCTCCTGGCTGATGTCATCGTAGCCACGCACCGGAGCATTGTTTTCGCCGTTATTGCAGATTTCACCCACAATGCGGAAATTACGAAAGACCAGAATGCGTCGTGCCAATGCAGTGATCTCCGGCAGGTCCGAGGAGATGAGAATGATCGATTTACCTTCGTGCGCTGCCAGTCGCCAAATTAACCGATGAATATACTCTTTTGCGCCAATATCAACCCCAATCGTCGGCTCGTCGATTATCAGGATGTTACACTGTGCCGCCAGCCATTTGGCGATGCTTACTTTTTGTTGGTTGCCGCCACTCAGAAGGCTCACGGATTGATCGGGATCGAGCGCGTGAATATCCAGATTCTGCATGAACTCACGCGCGATAGCGGTTTCGGCTGCCGGTCGAATGGAACCGAGACGATCGCGCAGATTGTGCCAGATAGTTATCGCAATGTTCGTCTTGATCGATGCACTGAGGATGAGTCCTTGCTCCTTGCGGTTTTCAGAGATATACCCCATGCGATATGTGAACAGGCTGTCGGCCATCGTGCGGATACGGGCTGGTTTACCGTGGATCAGCACATGGCCGCTATCCATCCGCTGCTCACCAATCAGAATGTGCGCCAGTTCGGTGCGTCCAGAACCGACCATTCCGTAGAAGCCAAGAATTTCGCCGCGCCGCAGCGTAAAACTGATGTTGTGAAAGCGTCCTCGCTGGCAGATATTGCGCGCTTCCAGCACCACGTCAGTGGCATTGACCGGCAGCGGCGTTAATTCGAGCGCACGGACATCACGTCCGATCATCATGTGAATAATTTGCCCCCTGGTCAGCCCCGTCGCCGGTTGGGTCCCGATAAGCACACCGTCGCGCAGGACGGAGACCGTGTCGGCGATGGCGAGGACTTCTTCCAGTTTGTGGGATACAAAGATCACGATGACCCCATTGTTCTTCAGACGACGAAGCAGTGTCAGCAGGTTGTCAGATTCGTGCGGTGTCAGGGTTGATGTTGGTTCGTCCATGATCAAGACACGTGCATTGGCGGAAAGTGCACGTGCGATCATTATCAGTTGCTTGTGCGCAACGCTAAGATCGGCGACCGTCTGCGTTACCGGGATGGTGAGGTTGACCATCTGCGCATACTCGGCAGCATCCCGCTTCAGGCGCGTCCAGTCGATGTGTCCACGCCGCTGGTAGCGGTCAAGTTTGTCGAGCATAATATTTTCCGCCACCGTGCTTCTGGGAATGACCTGAATTTCCTGGCTTACCAGATTGATATGATGGACCAGCGCATCCTTAGAGGAACGCAGATGCAGCGTCATTCCGTCGAGGATGATCTTGCCTGAATCTGGCGAGTAAATGCCCCCGATGATTTTGATGAGCGTGCTTTTGCCAGCGCCGTTTTCTCCGACGAGCGCGTGAATCTTGCCGGGCGCAAAGTCGATAGAAACATCGGACAGCGCCCGGACGCCAGGGAATGTTTTGGTGATCCGATGAACTTGTAGCATTGCAGCGATGAGGCTCGTCAGCCTTTTAGAATGTCGCAATGTTCCTGGAAGGTTGGGGCATGGCTAGCGTTCGAGATACTTATCGAGCATTTCGGACTTGATCTGTTCGGTGACCTTAAGAATATCTTGCTGGTAGGTGTCGAGATTCTCCTTTGTGACGAAGATAAAGCCGGCGTTGACGAAGTATGCATCCGCTTTCGGCTTGTAGCCTTCCGATAAATACTTGAGCAGGAGCAGGCTCAGGTATCCGTGACCGAATGGATTCTGAACAATAGTGCCGTCCATCACACCGTCAGCGATCGCCTTCATGACCGCTTCGTCAGTATCGATGCCAACGGCGTGAATCTGACGTTGACCTCCCCTGGCCCGGTATTCGGTCAAGACCTGCGCGATAGCCACACTGGGCGTATAGCCGGTGGCGATGATTCCATCAACCCGATCAACATTGGCTGACAGGGCATCGCTTATTTTTTGCACCGCCGTTTCAATGCTGGTCATGCCCGCCACCTCTTGAATGATGGTCACATCGGGATAACGGGCGACCACCTCTTCGATTCCTTGTTTGCGCAGTGCTGTATTAGGGTCTTCGAGCACTTCCAGCACATTGATGATGTTGCCTTTGCCTCCCATTGCTTTGATCAACTCTTCCGTCGCCTGCATGGCAGCCGCCTTGACATCGGTCGCCACTGCAAACGAGGCAGTGGTTGGCTGTGCCGTCGATGTGCCGAAGTTGATAATGTGCGCGCCTGCTGTTGTCAACTCTTCATAGAGTCCGTTGGCGCCGCTGGCATCGGCTGGATAGACGGCGAAAGCATTGAATCCCTGCGCTGCCAGCGCTTCTATGCGCTGGTTCTGGCTCCCCTGGGTCCAGTCGGGCCCGATCTGTTGTTCGACCTTAATGCCGGTGTCGGCTTCGAAGGCTGTTACGCCTTTGCGTACTTCTTCAAAGTAGGGGTGTGGCGCCGGCGCATACCAGACCGGCTTGAACGCGCCGGTTGTCGGCGGGACAACAGTAGGAGGCGCTCCCGTTGCTTCTGTTTGGATGCTGGCAGGTGTGGGAGCGGTTGCTGCTGGATCTCCACATGCCGCCAGGATGAACGCTAACGCCATCAGTCCTGTGATGTGCCTTGACAACGTGTTCCTGCATTGTTTCGTCATCTCGATCCTCCTTGATACGATGGTGTGATATATGAGCCACTGTTGCCATTGAACAGCCAGCGCGGGCGTCTATGATTCAAGGGGAACGATTGGTATGTTTGTTTAATGCCTGGCGAATGCTTTCGATAGAGACGGCCAGCAAAACAATGAGACCCAGGAATGTTTGCTCAAAATACACATTGACGTTGAGCATGATCAGCCCGTTTCTGATCAATGTGAGCAAAAGCGCGCTGGCCAGAATGCCGAGGGCGGAGAAAGCGCCGCCATTGAGAGCTGTACCTCCGATAATAGCGACCGCGAACGAGATAATGAGCCAGTCTGCGCCGGTTGAAGGCTGCGCCGATCCCATTCGTGAAACCCATAGCAGACCGGCTATAGCAGCAAACAGCCCGGAGAGGGTATGGCTGAGAAAGATTACACGGTCGGTGCGAATACCGGATAAACGTGCCGCCTCTGGGTTGCCGCCGGTAGCCAGGAGGTGGCGTCCCACGATACGGAACTTGAAGACATATTCCATGACCATCAGTACAACAAGGGCCAGGAGGAGCAGGTAGGGAATGCCGATAAAATCGCCACGTCCCAGGATGGTGAACTCTTTAGGAATGTTTGAGTAAGGGAAGCCCTGCGAGATGCCTTGAATCAGTCCGGTGAAAATAAACAGGCTGGCCAGCGTTACCACAAAGGAATTCAGCCGCATCTTAACAACAATGAAACCATTGAACATCCCGCAGAGCATGCCGGTCAGCAGTGCCAGAGAAACGCCGACCCACGGCGACCAACCCATGGTATCCATGCACCAGCCGGCGACCACCACGGTCAGCCCGCCAATGGCGCCGAGTGACAGATTCATGCCGCCAGCAACAATGACGATTGCCTGCCCCAAAGCGATAAAGACAAACAATGCCGCCGTGCGTGAGATGTTGAAGAGATTGAAGGAGGTTAGAAAACTGGGATTGCTCAGGGAAAAAAGTGCAAACAGGAATAGAACCGCCAGCACGACGCTGGCGTCACTTCGACGGAAGGCGCTGAACACGCTGCTGCCGACGCTATTCCACGCACCACGTCGCTGCGCTTTCGAGTCTGCCTGGCTGTTGGACATACTCGTGCTCCCGGTTCCAGAACTTCCGACCGTGTTCTGTCAGGTGCAATCGATTAAATCGGCGCTGCTGCCTGGCTCCTGTGGTGTGCGATAGACGCCATCTTCAACCTGTGCCGGGTAGCGGAAGCGATCGCGCAGGTGCGGGATATACTCAAGAAAGACGGTCTCGTGTCCCAGCGCAATCCGGTTGAAGAGTGTCAGGTGCTGATGAATTTGTCCCATATCCCCGACGTGTGGCGCTACCGGCAGGTTGAAGCGCCTGGCGAGCAGACTCACCGTGATGAACTCGCTAACCCCGCCGACGCGCGTGCAGTCTGCTTGAATGAAATGAGCAGCATTGGCCTGCATATAGTTTTTGAAGACCACTCGATTGGGAAGGTGTTCGCCGACTGCCAGCCGAAGCGGCGCAATTGATCGCGCAAGCGTTTGGTGTCCGATCACATCATCGGGATGGGTCGGCTCCTCGATCCAGTATGGTTGCATCGATGCAAGTTCCTGACAGGCGTGCAGCGCCATCGGCAACGTCCATTGCTGGTTGGCGTCCAGCATGATGCGCACGTCGCGTCCTACCGTCTCGCGGACCAGTAGCGCCCGACGAATATCATGGGCTGGGTCGGGTGAGCCGACCTTCAGTTTCATAGCCGAAAAACCGGCATCCGCAGCACGCCGCGCATTTTCGATCAGTTGCCGATCATCGTAATGAAACCAGCCGACCGAGGTGTCATAGCCGGGATATCCCTGCGTCAGAATTGCTGCGCGTTCGTTGCGGTGAGTCATTTCACGATACAGCATATTGATCGCCTCAGACGGGGTGAGGACATCTTCCAGGTAACTCAGGTCAAGAAGCGCCATGATCGCTTCTGGCGTCAAATCGAGCAACAGTTTCCAGAGCGGCACGCCGCGCGCTTTAGCCCATAAATCAAAACAGGCATTCGTCAGCGAGGCAAGCGCCAGATGCACAACGCCTTTATGGGGACCAAGCCAGCGCATCTGTGGATGATCGGCGATCTGACGAGTGAGACGACCGAAATCGGCCATCAACTCTTCGATCTCGCGTCCCTCCAGCGGCTGCGCCAGCATGCGGATAGCATCGCAGACCAGTTCGGTGCCGGCGCCAAGCGTGAAGGCCAGCCCCGTGCCGCGCAGGGATGTATTTGTGGCGAGCAGCGTGACTGCGTAGGCGTACTGCGGGTTGGTATGGATGGCGTCCACTCCCTCGCCCGGCTTTAAGGGAAAGCGAACATCACGGGCATGGACTGCGGTAATGACCGTTGATCTCACTGTGTCTCCTGAAGGGTTCAATCGTTATCCGGCGGCAATGCGCCGATACCCTAGCTCCGCACCACCGCTTACCGGCAGTGCGACTCCTGTAATAAAGCGGGCGCGTTCCGACAACAGAAACACCGCAGCATCCGCGACCACATCACCGTCCGGGCAGTATCCCAACACATGGATGCCATCAAGGAATTGTCTGGCAGCGGCAGGATCGGGCTGATCCTGCACCCACTCATGCAGCAACGGTGTCCAGACCGCTGCAGGACAGATCGCGTTCACGCGGATGCCATAGGATGCGTAATCGAGCGCCATGGCTTTGGTCAACGCAATCATGGCCCCTTTCGTCGCCACGTATGCCGCGTGGCGTTCCTGACCCAGCACGCCGACCATGCTCGCAGTGTTCAGAATGCAGCCGCGGCTTGCTTTGAGCGCATCTATACCGTAAAACGTCGTATAGTAGACGCTCTTCAGGTTCGTTGCCATCAGCGCATCCCATTGCTCTTCGCTGGTTTCGTGCAGCGGCGCTGATGGCCTGGAAATGGCAGCATTGTTGTGGATAGCGTCAATTTTGCCGTAGTGCGCCAGTGTTTGTTCGATTGCTGCGCGAACAGACTCGGACGATGCCACGTCACACTGGATGGCCAGTCCGTTGCCTTGCAAATCACGCTCCAGCGTCGCTTTCGCCAGGTCCAGGTTGATGTCGGCAATCACAACGCTGCCGCCAGCACGGGCGTAGGCAATGGCGCACGCCCGTCCGATCCCCTGAGCGCCGCCAGTCAAAAAGATAACCTTCTCTGCAAGTTCACCCATCATTGCCTGCCACAATTCTGGTAATCCGGTCTGTCAACCGATGCAAGGCCTCGTCAATTGCTATGGCGCCGACCATCGCCTGCTGGACAGTTGTCCAGAGCGCCTGCTCAACCAGCGGATACCGCTCAAATTTGGGGGGAATGACCACCCGTTCAATAGCGGCGGCGAGGGTCGCCCAACGCTGGCGCTCGTGTGGTGTGGCATGCTGCTCGATCCGCTGCATAACGGAATGGCGCACCGGCGTCGAACCCTGTTTCGCCTCCAGCAATTGCTGCTCGGGCGCGGTGAGGAAGCGCAGTAGCGCGACAGCATCGGTCTGCTCCACCCCGCGGTGGGTCAGAGCAAAAGTATGGCTGCCGCCATACACACGCACCCCCCCGGACGGTCCGGCAGGATAGAGTGCAAGCGCAAAGCGTTCACGCACTTGCGAGTCGGTGGCGCAATAATCGGCATAATAGCCGGGCCAATCTCCTACCATCGCGGCACGTCCAGCGCGGAACCAGAGATGCACCTCATCATAGTGCCAGGTGACAATCTCCGGCGGAACCAGTCCTTCCGCATAACAGGTGCGCAAAAACCCTAGCGCCCAGCGTCCGCCGTCATTCTCGATATTCGGTGTCAGATCAGGGGAAAACAGCCTGGCATTCGCGCTCTCGACCAGTTCGTAGAACGTGCCAAAGAGTCCTGACTCTGTGCCGGGAAAGAGAAAGCCATACCATTCAGGCGGATGGTTGACCCTGCGCGCCAGGTCAAGCAGCTCGTCCCACGTGGTGGGCGGTTGGTCAATCAGATCGGTGCGATAGTGCAGCAGGCGCACATCGATGTTGCGAGGAATGCCGTAGAGCCGACCATCAATGCGCGCCAATTCGAGGAGTGAAGGCATAAAGTCGCTCCACTCAGCAGGCGTCAAAAGTTCGTCGAGGGGCGCCAGGAGACGTTGCTGCGATGGGGCGTACTTGGTGTGAGTTGATACCACATGACAGTCTGCCGCAGCATCTGTCGCCAGGAACGTGTTAAGGGCGGGATGATCGCCGACAAAAGCGACTTCCACCTGAACGCCGCTCTGCTGACTGAACTGATCCAGGCGAGTATAGAGTGCGTTGTACATTGGTCCGCCAATGAGCGCAACGCGAACGGTCATTGTTCACCTCGTATATTCGCGGAACGCAATGGGTTCGATGACGATGCAGAGTTCTCGATCAACCGAAAGATGCGCTCTTCTGTGGCGTGCAGGTGGCGCTCAACAGCGGCGGCAGCGCGGTCGGGCTGCCGGGAGCGCAGCGCCTGAACGATCGCTGCGTGCTCCTTGCACGTTTGCGTCTGCTCGATTGTGCCAAAGACGCGGTAAAAGCGCCCTAATTCGACATGCACATTGAGCGATCGATACGCATTGAAGAGAAACTCATTGCCGGCAGCGCTGACGATCGTCTCATGAAACTGTTGGTCAAGCTGATTAAACTGACGGTACCCCTGTGACCAGGAACGAACCTCGATGTGGGCGCTTTCATCAAGAATGCGCTGGAGCAACCGTTCCACTGCGATGAGATCCGCCACCAGCATAGAGGTTGCCGCCAGACGGGCGGCGTCAATCTCAATCAAGCGACGTGCATGCATCAACTGGGCAATCTGTGTTTTGGTCAGCAGCGCACTAACCCGATACCCCTTGAATGCCTCGAAAGTGACCAGGCGCTCTGCTGCAAGCCGCGCCAGCGCCTCACGCACCGGTGTCGGACTGACGCTAAGCTCAAGGGCTAATGCATCGATATTTAGCCGTTCGCACGGTGCATAAACCTGCTCCATAATGCGGGCTTTGAGGGATTCGTAGACCGTGTCGGCCAGGACAGTTTTGTGATCGGTCATTGCGTGCGGAGACGATGATAAATCCTATATGATTAGGGTAACATGCTATAGGATTTTTGTCAAGCGCCGCAAAAATGCGGGTAGGGCTTCTTAGAAGTCTTATCATTGAGATGCGCAATCAGGTAAAAGCCAATGAAGGCTGAGCAGAAATTGCGCGCCGGGCGTCGGGGATGGAAGGGGAGGGATACTGCCGCAATACTCAGGCCTGCTCCAGCGCTCCCCCGTGCCATCGACTCAAGGCATGCCAAACGGTGGTCAGTACCGGAATTCGTTCAGCCACTCGCAATCTCAATTGTGGATATGGGAGTGGTGTCTTGTCTCGTTCACGCGCCCATTACCACTTCCCTCGCAAGGAACGCTCTCCGTGCATGGCTGCCAAAAGCAACATCGCCCATCGCTCATAGAGGGTCTATAGACATCCTTGCCTCCCACGTGGATTCGGGCGTCGTTGTGACGCGGGTGTCATCCGCGAGGTCGCTAATGGGGCGATGTCTGTCCTTGCCTCCCACGTGGATACGGGATAGCCTGGAACGCCTGTAAAACGCTTTGTGGCTGCATCTCCATTACCTTCGCAACAATGATGATGGCTTAATTTGACCCAAAAATTAATTCTTTTAAAAGCTCTACCGCTCTTACATAAGGTATTGTCTACCGCTATTTGTTATGATATAATCTCAAAAGCGGGCGTATCACTCCATTTTTACTACTGGACCCGTTTCGGTGTACGTAGCGCACTGCTTACGTTCCCTCACGCAAGCAGACTGGCACAAGGCAGGTACAGCAGTACATTCTTTGTGCAATTCGTCGCTGATGAACGCTGACCTCGAATCGTATCATTGCAAGGCGCGCCGGCGCCGCAGCACCTTCCCGCACGTGAGAAGAGGGCTTCGCTGGCGCTTGCGATGATACCGAAGGCGGCGTCTTGCTGTTCGACGAGCGTATTCCCACGATATGACCGGGATCGAGACAGGTTACGCATCATCTGCTCATGAGACACGACTTGCTTGATCTGTGCCTGCCGCTTTTGCTCTACGCTGATGAGATGGTTCAGCGTCAGGCGACGCTGATCCTGATGACGACCTTTGGCACCCACGCCTTTACTCTGTTACGTCGTCGTCTTGGCGCGAGCGACCCGGATGCGTGCCGCGAAGCAACAGAAGCGCTCCGCGTGCTGGAGCGTCATAGCGGGCACCCCGCAGCGTATCGCCCTTTTCGCGGGATTCACATCGAATGTTTGGGCACATTCCATGTCTATGTCGGCAACCAGGAGATTCTGCCGCATCATTGGGCGCAAGCAAACGGGAGTCGCGCCGGTAGTCGCAAAGTCCAGGCTGTTCTGGCATATCTGGTGCATCGTGGGCGCCACGGCGCCACGTCGGAAGAAATACTGGCAGCCGTGTGGGACTCAACCGGCAGCGCTGGCGCTCTGGCACGCACCATTACTGCGCTGCGCCGCACGATTGAACAATTTGGCGGTTCAGAACTGGCAGAGCGCGCGCTGGTGTATGCAGACGGGCGCTACATCCTGAAACCCACGGCGTATACGAGTGATGTCCAGGCATTTGAACAGGCAATCCATGTCGCCGAACAAACGGAAAGTGAGCGCGATCTTGCGACGGCGGCGCCGATTTATCGTCACGCATGCGCCCTCTACAACGGTAACTATATGGCAATGATCAAGATGGCTGCCGATGACATCGAGGAACGACGGGTCGAGTTACTCAATGCGTTCCTTAATGCGATCGAACGTCAGGCAGAACACGAGTATCAGAATGGCAATGATGACCGGTGTCTCGCGCTCTGTCGTCAGGGTCTTCGGTTTGATCCTTCCGATAGCGCAATCACGCTCTGGAAACTGCGTTGCCTGGCGCGCCAGAGACGGATCAATGAGGTGAAACGCGAGTACTGGCGCTATCTGCGCTCCCTTGGCGTTCCACCCGATGCTGAAGACCCGGTCGTGCTTTGGATGAACGCACATTCCTCTCGGTGACCGGTGTATCAATGGTGTTGTCGCGCTGCCGATCCGACATAACTTATGACAAATTAACCGAAAACGATCCGAAAATCGGCGTATATAGTTGTATCGGTCTGGCGGCGCATGCCAGTGCGGTGACGAGTGTATCGCGCCCTGCGGCAATATGCGCAGCGTTCTTTGATAGATACGTTTTATTCTGACGTTCGACTCTCTATTTGAAGAGACCTGCATCATGGAATATGAATTTGAAGTGTGCTGGGGACCATCTCAGTGCAAAACGGTCGTTCGCGCACCATATCAAACGATTAGTGAAGTTATCGAAACCTTAGTCGTCCAACTGAACCTGCCACGTTATGATGCGCGAGAGCAACGTATTGAGTATGGTCTGTATCGGGACCGTGAGGAGAAACGGGAACGCATTCAAGACACGCAAACGCTGGCGCAGGCGCGGATTCGTGCTGGCCGTGTCTACATTGCTAATGTTACAGCGCCCTGGTGGCAGACCAAGGCGACCGAGACGCCGCCGCAGAAATCTGGCACCGATCGGTTGCCCCGCCGTAAATTGCCGGTTACGCCGTCGCGATCATACGTCTGTCGGCTTCAACTGGCGCCGAACTGTGTTGTCGTCGTGCAGGGAGATTACCTGGAACTGAACCGCAACTATCTGTCGGAAAAACTTCCGTCAGCGATGGTTCTTGCGGAGAAAGCGCGTGTCTTCAGTGGGTACAACTCGCGCTTGATGCATGTCAGTCGTACCCGCCATTGTGATCTTTTTCGACAGCACGAACAGTGGTACATTCGCGCTCACAAGCCAACCTATGTCAATGGTCAGGTGCTCAATCATGGACAGACGTCTGTTATTCAGCCGCCAGGAACGACGATTGTTCTCGGGCAAGGCGGGTGGAGCGTCACCGTTGAACTGATTGAGCAGTAGCGGCTCTCCCGGTCGCATAGCGCCGTGATAGCACATATTGTCATCGCATTACAGAGGAGGTTTCATCACGATGGCGCCGATCAGTCTTGATCCAGAACAGGCACGCTCGACTGCATCCACCTTTGATGGATGTAAGGGAACAATTGAGGGTGAATTGAGCCGCATGATGGGTTCGGTGAACGAAGTGCTGGCGACCTGGTCGGGGCAGAGTCGTCAGCAGTTTGAGGCAGAGTGGGATCAGTGGACGAATCGCCTGCGCAATATGATGGAAGAGTTGCAGGGTCTGGCAAACGGGTTGCGCCGCGAGGCTGACGAGTTCGAGTCGGTGGACCGGTCGTTTGTAAGCGCTTAAGCGCTCCTTCAAAGGCGCGGAGGTACTACATCCGTGAGCGCATCGGAAGGTCTTGTGTCTTCGCGCCAATCACTTCTTTCTACACGCACTACGCTTTCCAGCAACCACGGACAACCTATGCTGGCGCCTTCTGATATGCGGGCTTCGAAGGATGACACAGGCGGACCAGAGACATTTAACCGACCGCCACGCATCCTTCGCATCCTACCGACCGATGAGATCGAAATTCCTGCGCCCCCCGCGCCTCCGCCCCTCGCGCTCTCGGCGAGTCTCGGCTTTATTCTGATTCCGGCGGTGACCGGCGTGTTTTACCTGATTGCGCTGGTGGCGCGCGGCGGGCAAGGCGGGAGCGTTTGGTTTTCGCTCCCGATCATCATTATCTCGTTTGTCAGCGTTGGATTTGGCGTCTGGAATTATATCACACAGCGTCGTGTTCAGGAGCGGGCACGTCTTGAGTACGCCAATGCCTATGCCGAGACGCTTGCGCAGGTGCGCGCCCATCTGCGACGCCTTGATGACGATCAGCGCCGTGTGCGTGAAGAGAATGATCCTGACCCTGCCGCATTAATGGATATTGCTGGCGGACGCGGCGCTGATGCGCTGCCTGAAGCGCGCCTCTGGGAACGCCGCCCACATGATGACGACTTTCTGCGACTCCGCGTCGGGCGTGGCGATCTTCCCACGAGCATTGCCATTAAGCCGCCGCGCGCCAATCAGTTTCAGTACTCGCCAGAACTGCGGCAGGCGCTCGATCTGGCGCGCGAGTTCTCCATCGTCCGCAATGTTCCGGTGACCCTGCCGCTGCGCGAGCGTGGATCGATGGGCATTGCCGGTAGTGATGAAAGGGTTATATCGTTCGTTTATGCGCTCGTCTGGCAGATCGTGGTGCATCATGCGCCAAATGAGGTTCGACTGGCGGCTTTCTGGAGTATCCGCTTCGATTCCTTCTGGTCATGGCTGCGTTGGCTTCCGCATACGCGCGCTTTTGATGATGAGTCATATCGTTTGCTGGCGCGCTACGATGGCGATCCTGAGCATTTGATCCAGGTGAGGGAGAGCCTTCAGCGTGAACTGCGCCAGCGCAGCGAGTATGGCGCCGCCAACCGGCCGCACGTGGTCGTCATCCTCGACAGTTACCCGGATTTTGGCGCCCGTGACGACATGTTTGGCGACCTGATCGTGCGCGGACGCGATTTGAAATTCAGTGTGTTGTGCCTGGTCAACGACGCGCGGCAGACGCCAGGCGATTGCGACGGTTACATCGAACTGGCATCACGATCAACATTGGCTTTTGCCGGAGTTGGTGGCGGGTATCAGAAGTTCATTCCCGATACCGTATCGCGCGATGATAGCGACCGTCTGGCGCGTCGTCTGGCGACCGTCACACAGGTCATGCTAGACGCGCGCCGTGAACTGCCACGTAGTGTGCGTTTCTCGACCATCCTGGGTCTTGGAGAGTTGAAAAGTTATAAGCCAGACAGTTGGTGGTGCGACCCGGAAAATCCATCTGATAGCTGGCATCCGGCGCCTGTCGGCATGACCGGACCTGATGTGCATCAGGATCGTTTGCTGATCAACCTCAACGAAGGATTCCATGGCGTGCATGGCATCGTTGCCGGCACGACCGGCTCCGGTAAGAGTGAATTCCTGCTCACCTTCCTGATGTCGCTGGCAGTGCTGCATAGCCCGGATCGCCTGAACCTGATGCTGATTGACTTCAAAGGTGGCGCAACGTTCAAGGACCTTGAGAACCTGCCGCACACCGTCGGCATGGTCACCGATCTCGAAGGATACCAGGCAGAACGCGCCCTGCTGGCGATCAACAGTGAACTTGATCGCCGCAAAAACCGGCTACAACGGGTTGGCGCCGCAAATATTCGTGAGTATCGCCGCAAGCAGCGCAGCGAACCCTCCCTCGAGCACATTCCGAATCTGATGATCGTGATTGATGAGTTCGATGAGTTGGTGCGCGATTACCCGGACTTTGTCAATGAGTTGATTCGGGTTGCCAAACAAGGACGTAGCCTTGGTGTCCATCTCTTGTTCGCCACCCAGCAACCATCACAGGTCAAGGAAGGATTGCTCCGCAATCTGACGTATTGGATTGCTCTGCGCGTCACCTCCCCGGACGACAGCAAAACGATGGTGTCGATCCCCGATGCGGCATATCTGACGACCGAAACCCCAGGACGTGGTTACTTCCGGGTCAATAAGCAGGTAGTCGCTTTTCAGTCGGCGCGCGTTACGATTCCTTATCAACCGTTTGAACAGGGCGAGTCGTATGGCGAAGTTGACATCACCGGTCGACGACGGGTGATCAGCGCCCAAGACCTTGGCATTGAGCGATTTGTCGATAGCGTGGCTTCGATATGTGACCACTACCATCATGATGCAAATGCACTCCATGCTATGGTGGTAAAGGTGCTTGATCAGTATGAGCAGGCGCTGCAACGCCGTGAACTGCCACAGCCGGTGTCTGATGATCGTCGGACGTTTCAGTCCATTATTGACAATGCCCTCAGACGTTATCTTGAGGT
Organism: Roseiflexus castenholzii DSM 13941; assembly: GCF_000017805.1. Classification (GTDB taxonomy): domain Bacteria; phylum Chloroflexota; class Chloroflexia; order Chloroflexales; family Roseiflexaceae; genus Roseiflexus; species Roseiflexus castenholzii. Next base: position 2,729,853 of record NC_009767.1, read on the forward strand.
TTGTCAACACGCCGATGTCAGTCCGACTGATGAAGGACGAGCGATCATCCGCACCATGGTGGCGCAGTTGCAGGGAAAACATGAGGTTGATACCGAGTTGGCTCTGATTGCGCAGGCAATGGAACAAGCGCGCAGTCCGCAGTATGCTGCCAGCAAGTATCGTGTCTGGACGATGCCGCTGCCCGCTGACATTCCACTGGTGACGCTTCTCGACCAGGCGCCGGCGGACCATTGGATGAAAGCGCCAGTCGGTCTGCTCGACTATCCAACGCGCGCTGAGCAGCGGCCGTTGGTGCTCGATCTGATAGGCGAACACGGCAATGTGCTGGTGGTCGGCGCGCCGCGTTCGGGCAAAACAGTGTTGCTGCGCACCCTCATGCTGGCGTTAGCGATTAATCATTCGCCGAAGGACCTCTGGATCTACACCATCGATTCCAACGGACGCGGTTGTGGCATGGCGCTGTCGACGGAGCCTGCCGATGATCCACGCGACCGGGTTCTGCCTCACCTTGCTGACAGGCTGACTCCCCAGGACAGTGCGCGCATCGAGCGGTTGCTGGTTGAACTCGATGCCGCAATTGAGGATCGTCGGCGGTTGTTCCGGGAATATGGCGCTGATACGCTTCACGACTATCGTCAGCGCCACTCGCGCAATCCATCATTGCCGTCGCCGCCGCCGGTCATTCTTGTGGTGATCGACACTATTGCCGATCTGGTCGACGCTCAACCTGAATCGACGATCGAGTCGTTCCTCGCCATCATTCGGGAAGCGCGATCATACGGTATCGCATTTGTCGCAACAGCAGGAACGGCAAAGGAAGTCAGTCGCTGGCAGGGATTGTTTGAGACCCGTATTGTCTTGCGCGTCAGTGATGAGAACGACTCCGATGCTCTGCTTGGCAAAAAGGTCGCTTTTCGCATTCGCGCCGATCAACCAGGGCGCGCGTTCTTGCGCACGTCCAACGGTCCGGTGGAGTTGCATATTGCGTTTCCGGCGCTGCGCGACACGCAGCAGTACGCGCGCGGCAGGCAGCCCGATGATATGATGCGGTATACCAATCTCGAGGAGCAGCAACTTGCGCATGCGATCAAGATTGCTGCGCGTCGCTATCGCGCCCTTTCCTCCTTTTCTCTGCCGCACCCATTGCGTCTACTGCCGGAACGCATCGAACTCAAAGAACTCCTTGACGAGACGACGCCTCCGGCTATTCCCTTTGCGCGCGATAATCTTACGCTGCGTCCGGTGCTGCTCGATTTCGATGGCGGTATGAACCATCTGTTGATTGCCGGCGGACCGGATAGCGGCAAATCCGAAGCGTTGCGCGCCATCCTCTGTGCGCTGGCGCTGCGCTCGACACCGGATCAAACCCGGTTCGTTCTGGTTGATTATCGTCGCAAAACGCTGGACATTTTCGCTAAATCACCCTTTGCGGGCGAATACCCTGTCAAAATACCCGATCATCCTGTGCCTGCCCCGACCTCATTTGCGAATGCCAAGGGGGAGCAACGCGCGGTCACACTCGTGACGACTGAAGCCGAACTGGCGGGGTTGTGCATGGCGCTGCTCGATGATTTGCAGAAACGGGTGAAGGATGGAGTTGCCGAGCCACGCCTGGTTTTGGTAGTCAATGACCTCGACTTGATGATTGGTAGGGAGCCGGAGTACCTGGCGTCCCTGGCATCTTATGCTATGCGTGGCAGCGATATCGGATTCCATGTGATCCTGGCAGCCACCGATTTTTCGTCCTTGCAGAATAATCAATTGGTCAAGGCTATTCGCACAGAACGCTGCGGGCTGTATTTGGGCAAACCGGTTGAGGCGGGAAGCGATACGCCGAATATTGCCGGAGTTGGCGTCAAGTGGACGAAAACCCTGGCAAAGGCGCAGTTTCCTCCAGGTCGTGGACTGGCGCTGGTGCGCGGACAACAGATGCTGGTGCAGGTCGCCCTGGCTACCTCCGATCTGCTCAATACGCTGGTCTGTCCGCCACAAAACGTCGCTGCCGACGACCATTCTGCGATGAGCGGCACAGCCGACAGCCGCGAGTTTGTTGACGGCGCGGCGATCACCGACCTGTGCGCAGTGCCGGAGTGCATCGACGGCGATCATCCGTTGCGTGGCGAGGTCGGTCAGTTGCCGGATTTACAGACGGTTACTGCGTTTAGCAATGGCGCCTCTGCTGCCATTCAATCCTCGGACGGCAATCAAGAGTCGGACAACCGGAGGGAGTTATGACCGAGTATGAACTGTGGCGCTATCTCGAGCAGTATGCGCAGATGAGCAACGCCTGGTGGTACTCTGTTGCCGTATTACCGGCCACGATCATTTCGGCCTGCGCCTATTTCCTGATGTGGCTGGCGCTGCGTCGCACTCGTCAGCTGCCGAAGATGTTTCTCTGGCTCTGCGTCGCCAGCCTGCCGACGATTCTGGTGGCGCCGTCGTTTTATGTCAGCACCAACCTGACCGATGCGCTGGCGCGCGTCGGGTTCGGCATGCCGGCGAGCGAACAGCAGATCAGCCGCACCGTTGCCCTTCAGATCGGTGCGTACCTCAGTCAGGTCGCCACACTTGGCATCGTCGGCGCATCACTGGCGTTCGTGACGCTCATCGCCGCCATCCTGGTCGGCGGGTACGCGCCGCCACAGGTAATCCAGAGCATTCAGTCCATATCACAGAGTTTTTCAAAGGCGATGACACGCGCTTTCGGACCGTCACGTGAAGCGCGGGTTGCCAACTCAAAATATGGCGTTCTCACGGTTACACGCGGCGGAGCGCAGCAAGGAGCGAAGTTCAGCGTAATCAACAGCGCAATTATTGGCAAAGTTGAAGCGCACATTGTCGTCACCGATCCGGTCGTGTCGCGTAAGCACGCGCGTCTTGAGGTGAAGAACGATACGGTCTTTCTCGTCGACCTGGGAAGCACCAATGGCACGTTCGTCAAGCGCAGTGGACGCGAGTTTGAACTGAACGGCGACCCGTTTGAGTTACGCCATGGCGATTATATCTATCTCGGCGTTCCATCCGAACCAGAGTCGGTGGAACTGATCTATGAGCGTTCTCCCGCAGGAGGTCAGTCATGAGGCGTCTGTTTGCGCTCTGTGCCATCCTGGGAATGCTGACGCTGTTGACGCCATCAGCGTATGCGCAATCTCAGGGGTGTCGCGGGATAGAGGTGCATGCGGCACAGATGGAATTTCCCAACGTCGTGGTCCAGTTTAGCGTCTGTGACGCGGCGGGCAACCGCATTGCCGGGATTGATCGAAGCGCCATTCGTCTGACCGAAGATGGGCGTCCGGTCGCCGACTTCGATATGGAGTCCATCGTCGCCGATGCACAAACGCCGGTGCAGAGCGTTGCGCTGAGCAACGGCGGCGCATCCTTTATGCTGACGACCACAGGCGCAAGCATCGGGATTGTATTCGATGCAACGCAACTGCTCAATGGGAGCGGTGCACAGGCGCGCAACAGCATTGGCGAGGGGCGTGCCGCTATCGAAGCATTCTTGCTGGAGGAAGGCGAACCGCCACCGCCGCGCACTCGCTCGCCAGGCAACATAGAGCACATCGGGCTTTTTATCCCCGTCGATCAGCCGGATCAGTCATTGCAGCCAGAGACCCTGCCGGCGTTTACGCAAGATCGGTATGCTGTGATTAACACACTGCGGCAGAGTCTGCCGATTCGCCAGAAAAAAACCAGCTTGAACGCCGCCATTCAGTCGGCTATCGAAGCAACGGCGCGTGATGCGCAGCAACGCGGCGCCGAAGCAGCAGTGCTGGTGGTGAGCGATGGCGGCGACGCGCTGACCGGCGACACGTTCACAGCGCTGATCGCACAAGCGCAGCAGCGGCGTGTGCGGATTGTTGCGTTTGGTTTTGGAACGGATAAGGCGTTGCAGAGTAATGGCTTCCGCCTGAAACAACTCGCCGAAGCGACCGGCGGCATCTACCTTGAACGACCCAACGCGCGCGCCGCAGGGGATGCCTTTCTGCGTGTTGCTGAGCCGCGACCTGCTGCACTGTATCGTGTCCGTTACAGCACGCAGATTATCGATGATGGCAAACCGCACTCGCTGGAGTTGGAAGTGAATGCGCCAGACCGGCTGATCTATCAGTTTCCGCTCACATATGCCGGCGCCGATAGCGGCATCCGGTTGACGCCGCTTGGAGATGCGCTTCTGCGACAATATTTTGTGTTTGCTGTGCCGATTGCGCTGTTCCTTTCACTCTTTCTGACGCTGATCAGCGGTGCGATGTTCTGGTTGAGCACATCTTCTTCCGGTTTGAAAGGAAAGACACAACGCTGAGGTGCCATTATGCCTGAACTTCCGGTTCCGTCGAAACTGGGCAGATTTGAAGTGATAGAACTGATTGGCGTAGGTCTCACCGGCGAGGTGTACCAGGCGCGTGATCGCAACGGTGCTATGGTTGCACTTAAGGTGCTGGCGCGTTCAAAACAGCGTGATCCGACAGTGTTTGGTTATTTTACCAACGAACAGACGCTCCTGCGGGAAATGACGCATCATCGGCGCCATCCGCACATTGTTGAGTACGTTGCCGATAATCTCGTCCAGCCGCCCTACTACCTGGCGACGCGGCTGGTCGAAGGAGCGCGCGGGCTGGACGCCATCATTGGCGATCGCATGCCGCTGCCGGTAGGCAAAGGCGCCCCGCAACCGGCTGCCTTCGTGGTTCGCGTTATCTCGCAGATTGCCAGCGCGCTTGACTATTTGCACAGCGGACATCCAACCTACAGTCCGATTATCCATCGTGATGTCAAACCATCAAACATTCTCATCGACGCGTCTGGCAACGCCGTGCTGATTGATTTCAGCATTGCGAGCCATCCACATTATGCCCTGATCAACGAAAAGACCCTCGGTACGCCTGGCTATATGGCGCCAGAACAGTACACCGGCGAAGAAGTTCCGGCATCGGATCAGTTTGCGCTGGCGCTGGTGGCGCTTCACATGCTTACCGGACGTCGTCCGCTGCCGGATAAGGCAACGGCGGCGCTGAGACAGATTGAGCGTTGGCGCGATACCCGTTATGACGATATAACGCAGATGCTGGATCATCGCATCCATACCGCCGACGTGCTGATTCGCGCGCTGGCGCACAACCCGGCGCATCGCTATGAGAGTTGTGAAGCATTTGCCGACCGGTTGCGCCGCGCGCTGGCGCAAGATGGGGAAGATGTGCGTGACGCAGCGCGAATCCATCCGGTTCCAGAAATGCCGTCGCAACCTGCCCGCTTATCGATCCCATATTCCTGGATCGGCATCAGTGTGGTGATGCTGATTGCACTGATCGTGCTGATTGTGGCCGCCCTTTCGCCCGCAACCGGGGCATAACCGGTGATGCTGGCACGGGCTGGAATCCGAACGTCGCGCTGTCTCTAATCGCCATCTCGATAGCAGAATCAAACAAAGCACAAGAGCGCGCTTTCTGGCAGTACGAAGTTATTCCTGTTGTGCAACGCAAACTGTTATGCGCCCAACCTGCAACGCACAGCCTGATCCTGATGTAGGCGCAGGAGTCGGTGTCGCAGCATCCGTTGTCGGTCATAACATAGGAGAATCGTATGAGCACGAGCACCGCCAGTTTTGATATTGATGCGCGCACCGATCGTGGTCGCCAGCGTTCCAATAATCAGGATAGCATCGGGCGCGCCGATCAGTGGACAACAGATCGTCATCAACCCATTGACCGCGCGCTGCGTGAGCGGTATGGTCGTCTCTATATCGTCGCCGATGGCGTTGGCGGCAACGCCGATGGCGCCGATGCCAGCCGTATGGTTGTGGATGAAGTGATGCGCGTGTTCTATTTCGATCCCGCCGGTGTGTTGCCCGAAGAACCGGTTGAACGTCTGCGTGCCGCTATTGAACACGCCAACAACAGGGTGCATGCTGAAGCGCAACGTCGCCGCAACAACATGGCATCAACTATCGTTGCTGCTCTGATCCACAACGATACCCTGACCATTGCCAATGTCGGCGACAGTCCGGCATTCCTGTGTCGCAATGGACAGTCGCCCCAACGATTGACGAAAGCGCATATTCGTCGGGAAGCAGACGGTAGCACTGCGCTGGCGCAGGCGATGGGCGATCCGCGCGTGTATCCGGCAGTCTTCTCTTTGCCGTTGCAGCAGGGTGATGCAGTGGTGCTCTGTTCCGACGGATTGACCGATCTGGTGCAGCCCACAGAGATTGCCGAGATCGTGAACGGCAAAACTGCCAGCGCCGCCACGCGCGCCCTGATTGCTCTGGCGAACCGTCGCGGCGGGCACGATAATATCAGCGCAATTGTGGTGCGAAATGCTCCGCCGCCGGTGTCATCCGTATCGCCACATATGAGCAAACGACTGCGCTTGCTGATCATCAGCCTGCCGGTCGCTATCCTGCTTGCTGTGTTTGTCATTGCCCTTCCCTTCTTGAACCCACTGCCCGATACCGGTGGCGGAGCAGTGCGCCCAACCGCAGCAGCCCAGAACCTTGTTATTCCCGGCAGTCATAACAACCCGTCGGATCTCGCTCAATTGCCGACGGTAACCCTGGGTGCTCTGCCAACCGCCACCGACACGCCGACTCCCGCCCCTACCCGGCAGGCGCGTCCAACCATGCGCCCAACTCTCATCAGTGCTACACCTGTAACAACAACTGTAGTAACAGAAGTAAGCAGCGCCGATAATCCGTCGCCGACTCAAACGCCTGAATTGAAAATGCCGAACGTTATCGGCAAATCGCGTAGCGATGCGGAACAGATTATCAAGGATGTTCTCAAAGTCGCGCCTGTTATCGAAGAGGTTCGAGACGATAGTGCAACGCCGTCTGATCATGTGGTTGCAACCGAACCGAGGCCGGGTGAGCCGGTTCGTTCGGGAGTCCCCATCAAGCTGAGGATTAAGAGTCGCTCATCGTCTGCGCCGCCTGACCATAATCCGGCGCCGAACAATCCGCCTTCTGCTCCCGACAAACCGCCATCTCCGCCAGACAATCCGCCGGCGCCGTCTGCGACGCCAACGCCGGGGTTGTCAGCGCCCGCTCCGTCGCTCACGCCTACCAAATCGCCAGGTCCATCGGCAACGCCAACAACACCTTCACCCGGACCTTCACCCGACAATTCGGGCGGCTCCGGCGGTACGGGCGGTACGGGCGGCTCCGGCGGTACGGGCGGTTCTGATGGCGGCTCCGGCGGTACGGGCGGCGGCTCCGGCGGTACGGGCGGCTCTGGCGGTACGGGCGGCTCCGGCGGTACGGGCGGTTCGGGCGGTACGGGCGGTTCTGATGGCGGCTCCGGCGGTACGGGCGGTTCGGGCGGTACGGGCGGTTCGGGCGGCTCCGGCGGTACGGGCGGCTCCGGCGGTACGGGCGGTTCTGATGGCGGCTCCGGCGGTACGGGCGGTTCTGATGGCGGCTCCGGCGGTTCGGGCGGTTCGGGCGGTTCGGGCGGTTCGGGCGGCTCCGGCGGTACGGGCGGTACGGGCGGCTCCGGCGGTTCGGGCGGTTCTGATGGCGGCTCCGGCGGTACGGGCGGTTCTGATGGCGGCTCCGGCGGTACGGGCGGTTCTGATGGCGGCTCCGGCGGTACGGGCGGCGGCTCCGGCGGTACGGGCGGTACGGGCGGCTCCGGCGGTACGGGCGGCGGGTCTGGCAACTGATGGTGCTGGCAACTGAAGCGTCTGCGATGCCATAGAGTTCTGTTTTCAGTCTTTATCACCATGCATCTGGCACGGAGCAACGTTGACTATAACTTTTTGAAGTTGCGAGGCAGTCATAGATGGCACAGCAGTCATACACCCTTCATCTTGAGGCCGGACGGTCAATGCCTGTCGAACTGTCAACAGACGAACCGATCTATCGTCTTATTGACCGGTTAGTGCAGGAGCACAGGTTGCCGTCGACTGACCAGCATGGACGACGTGTCCAGTACGCACTCTACGCCGATCATACCCGCCGCCTGAGCCGCGAAATGTCGCTGCGGCAGGCGGGATACGATCAGGGTGGCAATCTCTATCTGGCGAATGTTGATGCTCCCTGGTGGGAACAGACCCCTGCTCTCACTCGGCGGCTATCGCATCAGTCAGAGACAAAGCAGGACAACCGTCTCCGGCTTTACGCGCTCCTCGGCGGCGTGTTCGTCGTGCTGACCATCGGCATCGTTGCAACGCTGATCCTGTTCAGTGTCCGTCGATCCCCACAAGTGGCGCAACAGCCGACGCTGACGGTAAAGTCTGACATGCTCGTTGAGCGATCACCAACGTCCACGCTGGCGCCGTTGCCAATGTCTGCGGCTACCGCTGCCACGGCAACGGATGGATTGCCTGCTACCGCAACACTGGCGCCGCTGCCAACGACTGCGGCTACCGCAACGCTGGCGTCGTTGCCAACGGCTGCGGCTACCGCTGCCACGGCAAGGGATGGGTTGCCTGCTACCGCAACGCTGGCGCCGCTGCCAACGGCTGCGGCTACCGCAGCGTCGGCGCCGCCATCAACGTTGACAGTGGCGGCGTTGCCCACGACAGCGGCTTCGCCGGCACAACCGTTTGCTGTGTTCCCGACAGCAACACTCGTCAACTTGGACGCGGATGCCGTGACCGTCGTCGGGGTCAAACGCGAGTATCTTGATCGGGGTAAACGGCTGTTCTTTCAGGGACGCACCAGTTTCGGCGCATATTTATGGAATGAACCGGAGTTGCGCACCCGATTGCCTGCCAGTCAGGGCAATGTTGTCATCAGTAATGGCGACCGTGTTGCAATTCTGAGCCAGGAAAACGGCGCCGTTCACGTGCGTATTCTCACCAATGCGCTCGATCCTGCCGATCCAAAGGTCATCGGCGCGACCGGCTACTTGCCGCGATGGTTAGTTTTCGATGAGGGTGTGCCGCCGCCTGCGCCAACCGCAACGCCGAACCCCGGTAAACTGTTCGTTTACAAGTTGAACGAAGATGATCAGCCCGGATGTATTTCGATGCGCATCGTTCGGACCAATGCGAGCGGATGGAGTTTTGTTGTCGATGGCACGAACTTGAGAGGGCGATTCGATAACGCCGGCAATGCCCGTCTCTGCGGGCTTGGCGCCGATCAGGAAGTGACCATCAGCGTGCTTGATCGTAATGGGCGCATCATTCCAGGAGGTCGCAGCGTTCCCTCGAAGGGACGCGCCATTATGATCGGGGAGTGGCGACAGTGATACAGGAGAGGTGATGGCATTATCACCTGAATATACACGGTCGGACAATGGGGAAGGAAACCCGGCTCGTAGTATAGCCTGTACTAACACTAAGTAAAAGGAGGTTGACAATGGCTCGAATCGGCGCCGATCTCGAACAACTTCGTGCGACCATTGCCTCCCTTCGGCAGGGTAATGCAAACCTGCAAGAAACGTTTCAACGGACGAGGCAAGCCATGCAAGCCTTGCAGAGCAGCCCATGGGCAGGTCGGCATCGCCAACAAGCCGAAGCAGTCTGGGAGCGAATTCAGGCTCAGTTTACACCTGCGATCAATGCGCTTGAAAACCTGACTGCGCGCACCGAGCAGTTTGCTCACAATCTTGAGGCGGCAGGCAGCCGGTTTAACGATGGTGCAGCGATTAGTTCTAAGGCGCCAACCGCTCCAGGCGTCGATACGATGCCGAAATCGCCGCTCCCGCCAGGTGATGGCGCGATAAATGGTCAGCAACCGCCGCCTTATCGTCCGTTTGAAAGCGGACCCACGACCGTGCCCGGCGTATTGCAAGACACGGCCGGTTGCACCAACTACGTTTTACGGCGGGTCAATTTGGATGATATGAAGAGGTGGCCCAATGCGCATGAATGGAACGAAGCCGCTCGCAACGCCGGATATGTGATCAGCGACGTGCCAGAAGTAGGATCGAAGGGGGCGATCATGGTATTCGAGGCAGGACTATTGAAGGGAGCCTACTCCTCAGACGGGCATGTGGCCTACGTGGAGCAAGTAGAGCGCGATCCGGATGGCACGCTGAGGGTGACCATTAGTGAGGCAAAACCTGTTGAGAATAACGGTGAGATAGTTTGGGGTACACATACTCCGCCAACTACGCGCACTATCGCTCTGCGGGTTGGTGAAGACGGAAAGGTGGCATCGATTGATGGCAACCCGATATCTCCGAATGATGTAAGTTTCATCTTGGGCAGGCGTGCAATGTGAGTGCGCAAACGATACTCAGAATAATCCGCGAAAGCCTGCAAGAAATCGTGTTTTGTTCCAATCATAGCAAAGGTGTAGCAATGCTCCAGTAGCCTTATACCAATTACCTGTGAACACCCGGCATGGTCACTGTAGCGATTGAGGCTCCATACCTCCATTACGCTGCGCCTTATACCAATGACCTGTGAACACCCGGCATGGTCACCCCGAGCAGCGCGAGGGGTCGTGCGCGACCCGCGCAGATTCCTCGCTGCGTTTACCCTGAGCGAAGCGAAGGGCTCGGAATGACACGCATGCGGCATCGTCAATCGTCATTGGTAGTATGCTCCCGGAAGCGATTTTATTGCGCATTGGAACTCGTTGGTGATCCGCAATGGAGGCACAGTATGCTCATTGGCGCTGACATCGATCAACTCTACACAACCATTGCACTGTTTCGGCGCAGCAGAGCAGAGATGAGCGATACATTCCAGCGTGCGCGACAGGCGATGCAGGCGATGCAGAACAGCCCATGGTCCGGGCAGAATCGCCAGCAGGCTGAGGCGGTCTGGGAACAGATCCAGACTCAGTTTGCGTCTGTTATCGACGAACTTGAAGGCTTGACTGCGCGCACCGAACGATTTGCCAACAATCTGGCAGAGGCAGGGCGGAGTTTTTACGATCCGGCGCGTATCAATACATCAGATACAATTGGTAAGGTGCTGAAGTATGCAGAGGTGGGTGCAGATATTATACAAAAACTTAAAAAAATAATTGTAGGATCAAAATATATTCGGGAAATAAAATTGGTTAGAGAAGGTCTACAAATAGTCCACGGTTCTACCTATCCCAAACAATTGATTTTGAAAGGTAGCCACGAAGTATTCGAGATGGCGTTTCTCAACCCGCATCTTCGGCATTTGAAGGGAGAGTGGAAAAATATTGCTCAGAAACTTGTTCTTGACCCTACGAAGAATGCCACAAAGGATGCCGTTTCTGACGCTCTCAAGGTATTGCCCCTCGACTTTGCCCTTAACGTCGCCTCTAACGCATCTGATAACTGGGAGGCCTACAAGGGCGATCCGCAGCACTGGCAAAAGGCGGTAGTTGGCACCGCAATCGATGCAACCGTTGACACAGCATTGTCGGCGGCCGGGACAGTGGTCGGAACAGCGGTAGGCGGCGCAGTCGGTGGCGCGTTGCTCGGCGCGATCAGTGGCGGAACGTTAGCGCCGCTGGGCGTTGCCATTGGCGCGCGAGTGGGTGGATTCGCGGGCGGGTGGGCAGCAGAGAGGGTTAGCGAATGTCTAAAGGAGCAAGACTGGTACAAAGATCTGAAAAAAGTTGGCGTTCAGAAGGGTGCTGATTTCATCGATCAGAGCGTTCAGACAGCGCAACAGACGATGGAGTCAGTCGCACAAGAAGGTCAGCGGGTCCTGGAGCAGACCCAGGAAAAAGTGGCAGCAATCGCGGACAAAAGTCAACAGTTATTGGAGCAAGGACAACAGGTGCAGCAGGCAATGAGTGGCTGGGTTAGCCATAAATTGGGTCTTCAGTTCAGGTAGAGGATAAGTTGACAAGCGTCTCATTCGTGCTATCCTCTTTCTGGCTTGAGGAGCAAGGATGTCGGCGCCGGCACAGATACGTCGGCACGTTTTTTATCTCCAGGCAAGGAGCAGTGCGTATGGTGTCCACACTTCGTCTTTCCACCGACGAATTGGCGTTTGCGTTGCTGTTGAGCGATCAGCCTGTTGCGGCTCAGCAGGTGTTGGTGAGCAGCATCGGGCGCGAGTTGAGCAAGGAGGAAGCGCAAGGCCGGTTGTCGGCGGCGGGGAATGCGCTCTTTGGTCAGGGATTAGTTGATATTCGAGACGATGGATCAATTGTTTCCTCACCGGTTTTGACAGAAGTCAGTCTCGTTCTCACCCGGGCTGCTGCTACGCTGCGTTTTACATTATCGGCGCCGACCGGTCAGCGCGCGCTCTCGTATCATTTTCTCGATGATGCCATCTATGAGCACTGGGTAGATCGCGGCGTGGCTCACGTGGTGTCGCGAGTGAGTGAAGACGCGATTATGGAGGGGTGTGTTGCGTTTTTTAATCTTAGCGATCTGCAAGAGATTGCAGTGGCAACCGGAATGCTTCCCGACGCCGTCTTTCGCCAGGCGTTACGCCAGCACGATGTAACCGCGACAATTGGTTTGTTGCGTGACTATGGAATAGCTGAAGACACCGGCATGCTGCTAGCGGAAGATATGGTCCATACGCAAGCAATCGGCGATATGCTGGCCATTTACTATCATGGTGACAATCGCGCGCCGATGTCGGACGAGGGCTGCCTTGTGGTATTAGGGCAGCAGCGCTTCTGGCTCTTCCAACCGGTGAAACAAGGTGAGGATGTCCAGGTGATGTTACTGCCTGGCACAATCGACTCGGTGCGTGAGCAGGTACAGCGCCTGACGCGCGTTTGCCGGCAGATTGCAGCACGAGAAGCAGCGGTGGCGAGGACGGGAAAGGAATAAACGAACAGGGCGCCCTGCTGCTCAAGTAGCCAGCGCATGGCTGCAAGGCTCCACGTGAGCGTTGTGGAACGTGTATTTGAGAACTTGTCTCTGAGGTGCAATTTGGGAGGACGCCAGCAGTGGGGTAGGCGCAGGCAATCCCTGCGTCTACCCCTGTTGACTTTTTGATTCATACTCTTCGCAGCGCAGGTACAACGTCAATCCGATGCTCGCCATTCTCGTCGGGCAGGATTGCCACAGCATAGACGCCATCGTCGGAAATGAGATCGGATGCAACGCCGTCATCGCGCAGCATTGCGGGATGGAGCCGCCCATTTGGTGTATTTGACCGTCTCGCTCATATGATCTATTATAGAAAGACAGCCAGGTTATCGGTGGTGTATGAGCGTAAAAGCATATGCAACAAGAATCCCTAACATTCAATGGCTTTATCAGTAATGTCCACTACACGGCGTGCCTGGCAGCAGAGTTGCCAGAGTATGACTTTAATGAATTTGACATTAACAAGGTCAAGCCTTGCGGTAAGATCATTGTACCTGATGGTGCGTTAGCGTATACAAAATGGGTGTCTCCCAAACGAACACGTAGTTACCCTTTCGCACGACTGTACGATATTTTGAATGCTCCAAAACGGATTACGGTTATTCCTGTGCTCAAGGATGAAGGGGCTGATGGCGATCTCGACAGAATTCAGTACTCAACAATATCCTGGATGAACCTGCTCGACATCTATATCATTCTCGCATATTATAATAGTGCGGAAAAGAACCAGAGAGAAGGTCAAACCGGGAAGAACAAAATTAGTAGACAAATGTTTGCGTCCGAATGCGTGAAAGAACAGATTGACGAAGTGATGAAATATAAAAACAGCGCACTTCACTGGAATTTCTATGTCATGGAGACAAGATTTGTTGATATTTATAACAAGGCGCTGAATAGCTATGAAGAAATATCATGCAGAACGGGCGTGTCGATGCATAATAGCACGATCCAGAAAGATTACTTGAACAAGATAACGAACGATTTTGAGGAGTTTAAGGGACTACCACTTAGTGGCTCAAAAGGCGCTTCCTTAAGAGAGGTTCGTACAACTCATATTAATGAACATCTCGCCGATGGCTCCAAAGCAAGACTTAATATCAGAAACTATCTTGGCGGAGTTTATTACCTGACCGCTGATGAGGTTATCAATGATGGAAGTAGATATGTTATCCAGGAGTCAAAGAATGCTACAAAGCGATCTTTGCCTTCCCTTGATGATATTAAGGATGGGATTTTCAAGCTTGCACTATTTTCAAATATCGATGCACTAATGCTCGAAGATCGGAAGGTGGAATTTTCAGTTCGTCTTAAGTTAACGGGTAAAGGATTGTGCGAAACAATCATGATTCCATGTAGTAATTGCGAATTGGAACAGTTTCTTGCCAGAAACACATTTACTGGAAGGGAAAAAGAGATCATTCGAAAATTACAAGTCGAATGCTTTTATAATCCCAGACTTCATGTTCAGATAGGTCCGAACCAGTGAAAGCAATGATTAGAAGTCCACTGCGCTATCCTGGCGGAAAGTCGCGCGCAATACAGCGCATGCTTTATCTGATACCTGATTCATTCGATGAGTATCGTGAGCCGTTTGTAGGCGGCGGTTCATTCTTTATCTTGCTGAGGCAAAAGTACCCTGATGTAAAGATGTGGATCAATGATCTCAATACTGAGTTGTTCTACTTCTGGAAATGTGCTCAGGAAGACTCCGCCAGACTGGCGCGTGAAGTTATGAAGATAAAGGTGGAGCGAGCAAACGGTAGGGAACTTTTTTATGAATTGCTGGGAATGGATACGTCTAAGATGAGCGAGTTTGAGCGAGCAGTGAGGTTCTTTGTTCTAAACCGTATTACATTTTCTGGAGTGGTTGAAGCAGGAGGCTATTCTGAAGGAGCTTTTATTGGAAGATTTACAAGGTCTTCAATAGAGCGATTGGCTTTGCTAGGTGAAATTCTGGAAGGTGTCAGGATTACCAATTCAGATTATAAAGATTTGTTGCAAGACGGTGATCAAAGGGTTTTTACCTTCCTGGATCCGCCTTACTTTGCAGCAACAAAATCAAGGCTGTATGGAAAGAACGGCATGCTCCACGAAATCTTCGATCATTTCGAGTTTGCTGAACAGATGAAGAAGTGTCGGCACTCATGGTTGATTACATACGACGACTCCCCAGAGATTCGTCAAAATTTTCATTTTGCATATATGCACCGTTGGGAACTACAGTATGGAATGAACAATTATAAGCAGCGCAAAGCCGAAAAAGGCGCTGAGTTGTTTCTCTCCAACTATCCGCTTCCGATTGGTCAGGAAGCATCACCCGCCCTGCCGGACAGCGTGTTCATCCAGCGCTCTCTGTGGTGATCCCGCAGTGCGGCGCCGCAACGCTGTACCTGACCGTCCCGCCGGTCGAGTTGGCGATGGCTCAAGGGGTGATCGCGCCTCTCTTCACCGTGCCGCCGCCGGCATCGATGGCGGCGCTTCGCCGGTGCGCAGCAGCCGGATGGCGTAGAACAACTGGTTGTCGGCGCAGGTCGTCGCTCCCGGCGGCGGCTGGCGGTCGCCGACACACAGGGTTTGCGTGGCAGGGTCTTCGGCATAAGGAATGACGTACTGCGGCGTAATGCCAACCTTGTCGATTTCGGTGCGCGCCGGGGTGAGCCAGTGCGCGAACGTGATTCGCGCACTGCTGCCATCGCTCAGGTGGTAGATGTTCTGCACCGATCCCTTGCCGAAGGTTTTCTCGCCGATCAGCGTCACGTTCGGACGACTGTCACGCAATGCGCCAGCGACGATCTCGCTGGCGCTGGCGGAACTGCCATTGACCAGCACGACGATGGGGACATCGAAGGCGCGAATATCACCGCCAACGGTGCGGATTTCGGTGATTTCCCCTTTGCTGTTCTGCTCGTAGAGCGCGACCCCATTGTAGAGCCGCCCGAGCACGGCACGCGCCTGGTCGAGGAAGCCGCCGGGGTTGTTGCGCATATCGAGGACGATGCCGTTTGGCGCTTGCGGAAGCAACTCGCGCAGCGCCTGGTCGAATTCGGGGACGGTATTGGCTTTGAACTCGATAATGCGAATATAGGCAATTCCGCCATCGACCAGTTGGGCTTCGACGCCGGGCACCACGATGTCGGCGCGCGTCAGAGTGATGTCGAACACCTGGTCGTCCGGTTGCCGCCGGATAGTCAGGCGCACCTGCGTACCCGCCTGCCCGCGGATTTTCGATGCGACCTTGACAGCCGCTTCGTTCACGTCGAGACCGGCAATCATCGGCGCGACCGGTTCGCCGTCAATCGCCACGATCTCGTCGTCCTGTTTGAGACCGGCGGCTTCGGCTGGCGCTCCTTTGATTGGCTTGTAGAGAAATGCGCGCCCGTCGGTGATCCGTAGATAGGTGCCGATGCCTCCCATTCGCCCCTGCATGTGCTCATTCGTCTGTGATGCCAGCTCCGGTTCCTGATAGACGGTGTACGGATCGTCGAGCGATGCCAGCATGCCGGTGATGGCGCCGCGGATCATGCGGGTGTGGTTGATCTTGTCGCGCTGATAGAACTCGGTCTCGACCAGGTTCCACACTTCCCAGAAGACGCGGAACTGCTGCCGGAGCGATGGCGGCGTTTCCTGATTGGCAACCAATCCTGGACCGATCGCCGGAACCAGGCGCGTGAGCGAGATGCTGTCGGCAAAAATGGTCGCGCTGACCCAACCGCCGGCGAACCCCGCTAGCAGGAACAGACTTGCAGCGGCAAGACGACGAAGGAACCGAAAACGGAAGGCCATGGCGAAACTCCTGGATGCCCGATGGATGGTGTGAGTGCGATATGATCCTCGGTGCTGGCGCCCGGTCACGTAAGGGCAGGTCTGAGATGAGGGCAGGTCTGAGACCTGCCCCGACTAGCCCCGACTCTGGCTGCTCCCCGTAAGGGCAGGTCTGAGACCTGCCCCGACTAGCCCCGACTAGCCCCGACTAGCCCCGACTCTGGCTGCTCCCCGTAAGGGCAGGTCTGAGACCTGCCCCGACTAGCCCCGACTAGCCCCGACTAGCCCCGACTAGCCCCGACTCTGGTCGCTCCCCGTAAGGGCAGGTCTGAGACCTGCCCCGACTGACCCCGACTCTGGCCGCTCCCCGTAAGGGCAGGTCTGAGACCTGCCCCGACTGGCCCCGACTCTGGCCCCGACTAGCCCCGACTGGCCCCGACACCGGCGTCCCCGGCAGCGCACCATCATCCAATCTCATACATAATGATCGCTATAGCCGCAATGGGTGCGGTTTCAGCGCGCAGCGTGCGCGGACCAAGCGACACGATCATGATACCATGTCGTTCAGCCCATTGGCGTTCATCGTTGGTCAATCCGCCCTCTGGTCCGCTGAAGATGCCCAGCGCCGCCGGTGATGTGTCGCGGCGTAGCGCGTGGAGCGCCCCGGCAAGCGGCGTGGCGTTGTCGCCTTCCCATAGAAGCAGTGCAGGGGAATGGAGCGTAAACTGTGTGCATGCTTCGTTGAACGTCAGGGAAGGCGCCAAGCGCGGAAGCCGTCCGCGCCGCGATTGTTCGGCTGCCTCGCGGATAATCCGCCGCCAGCGCGCAAGACGGCGCTCGTCGGGAGCAGCGTCGATGCTGCGCGCACATACGGTTGGAACAAACGCTGCTACCCCCAGTTCGACCCCTTTCTGCAACGCCCACTCGAACCGCTCCGCCCGGATGAGCGGCAGGTAGACGGTCAGCGCAAGGCGCGGTTCGCCGCCTGCAACTTCGCGCGACTCGATCACACCGTTCACCGTCCCGCGCCGATCAACTGTTTCCAACATGACAGTGTACTGCCACCCCTCGCCATCGAGCAAAACGACGCGCTCACCGCGCCCCAACCGCAACACGTTTGCCAGTTGATGTCCCAGTTCGGGATCGAACAGACGCACCCGTTCCGTGTCGAATGCCGCAGGATCGACAAAGAAACGATACGTGTTGCTCTGAACAGTATCACGCGAACGGCGAGGCATGCGTTACGGTTTGCGATGCACCAATGCCACCCAGTCGCCTTCCTGGCGGCGGAAAACTGCTTCGAGACCAGCAGCGGCATAGGCGGCGACCACATCGGGTTCGCGATCGGCAATGATCCCCGAACTGATCAGAAGACCGCCAGGGCGCAGCGCCACCGCACAATCGGGAGCGACCGCCGCGAGAACCCTGGCGATAATATTGGCGACAATTACATCGAACTGTGGCGGTGTGTCGGAAGGCAATGACACCGGCAGCAGCGACGGTGGTTCAGCATGACCTTCAGCATCGGGACGCAGCCAGTGCCCGAAAGACGCGCCACGCCCCAGACTGCCCTCAGCAACCACAATCCTGTCCGCCACATGGTTCAGCGCCGCATTCGCCCGGGTCGCCTCCACCGCAATCGGGTCGGTGTCGAGCGCCAATACTCGCGCAGCCCCCAACCGTGCAGCGGCAATCGCAAGAATGCCGGAGCCGCACCCCAGATCGAGCACGCACATCTCTGGTGTGACGTACTGTTCCAACGCAATCAGACACAACTGCGTCGTCGGATGAAGACCGGTGCCAAACGCCATGCCAGGGTCGAGGCGCACGACCAGATCGTCCGGCAGCGGCTGGTAATCCAGCCAGGACGGCACGATAACAATGCGCGCTCCGATTCGCTGAATGGTGTAATACTGCTTCCAGGCGTTCGCCCAGTCTTCCTCTTCAATTCGCCGAACCTGGAGCGGACCGACCGGTCGGATCATGCCCAGCAACCACAACCCCTGTTCAATGCGCGCACGCGTCTCTTCGGCAGTGTCGTCGAGTGCCAGGTAGGTGCGCACGGTTGCCGGGCGCACCGGATCGTAGCGGTACTCAGGACCATCGTCACCGGGGATGATCGGCGGTTCGATTGCCACGCCGCCATTGTAGCCATAGCGCGCCAGCAACTCGCTGACCGGTTCGACGGCTTCGCTCTCACAGGAAACCGAGAGTTCCAGCCATGTTACAGGTTTGGTTTGTCCGTCACTTTCCATCGCGTTCCCTGCGGCGTATCTTCGAGCATCACCCCGAGTTGCGCCAGACGATCACGCACCATATCGGCGAGTGCAAACTGTTTCGCCTTGCGCAATTCACTGCGTACCTCGACCAGCAGGTCGATAAATGGCGCCGCCTGCTGAGTCACCGGGCGCGGCGCTATGAGCGTCAACCCGAGCACATCAACCAACTCGCGGAAAGTCGCCTGCGCTTCGGCGAATGGCGCGCCGCCGACACCCGCATCACGCGCGGTATTGATCGAACGCACCAGGTCGAACAGCGCCGCCAGCGCGCCAGCCGTGTTGAAGTCATCGTCCATTGCCGCGATGAACCGCTCGCGCGCCGTTCGCACTGCTGCCAACAAGACCTCAACAGCAGGTCCGGCTTCGATTGTTCCAATCGGCGGTTCGAGCGCCGAGCGCAGGCGTGCCAGCTTGCGTTCCTGATCAGCGGCGATCTCCTCACCAAACGCCAGCGGGCTGCGGTATGAACTGGAGAGCACCGTCAGTCGCAGCACATCGGGATGATAGCGCGCCAGAAATTCGCGGATCGTCACCACATTGCCGAGCGATTTGGACATCTTTTCCAGTTTGTACGTGCCATCCGCCAGGCGGGTCTGGATCTGAAGCATACCATTGTGCATCCAGTAGCGCGCGAACGTTTTGCCGGTCAGGCTTTCGGTTTGAGCGATCTCATTCTCGTGGTGCGGGAAGATCAGGTCGGTCCCGCCGCCATGAATATCGATCTGCTCGCCAAGGTGCGCCAGGTTCATTGCCGAGCACTCGATGTGCCAACCGGGGCGCCCTGGACCCCAAGGGCTATCCCAAAACGGCTCGCCTGGCTTTGCCGCCTTCCAGAGCGCAAAATCCGCCGGGTTCTCCTTGCGCTCATCGATGCCAATACGATTGCCGGCAATCATATCATCAAGGCTGCGCCGCGAGAGTTTTCCGTAGTCTGGCGCCGTCGAGACACGGAAGTAAACATCGCCATCCACCACATACGCATGGCCCGTCTCGATCAGACGGCTGATGAACCGCTGAATCTCCGGCATCGTCTCGGTAGCGCGCGGGTAGATATGAGCGCGTTTGACATTCAGTGCCTCCAGGTCTTCGAGAAACTCAGCGATGTACGACTCGGCGAGTTCCTTCGGATCGCGTCCCAGTGCATGCGCCCGATTAATGATTTTGTCGTCCACATCCGTAAAATTGACGACGTGCTGAACCGCATAGCCGCGGTATTCCAGGTAGCGCCGCACCACATCGAAGACAATCGCCGACATCGCATGACCAATATGCGCCCGGTCGTACACCGTCACGCCGCAGACATACATCTTCACCACGCCGGGTTCGAGGGTCTCGAACGGCTCGAGCGTGCGGGTCAGCGTATTATAGATACGAATGCTCATATGCGTTATATCCCATCACCGGCCATATAGCCGTACTCATCGATTGTGCCATTCCCATTCGTGTCGAGCGCCGACCAGCACTGCGACGCGAGCGCATCGTCCTCGACGTGATGTTCGAGGTGATGATTGGTTGCAATTTCGAGTTCGGTCAGGCGTTCTTCGAGTTCCAGCACCTTAGCGCGCAGGCTGCGCAGCATTTCCCCTTCGGGATCGGGCAGGTGCTCGACACGGCGCGTTTCGCCGGTGTGCGGGTCGCGTTGTGCCACAATGCGCGCCGGAACACCGACGGCGGTGGCGTGAGGTGGAACGTCCTTCACCACCACAGCGCCGCCGCCAACGCGCGCCCCCTCGCCAATGGTGATAGCGCCGAGCACAATCGCGCCAACACCGATGACAGCGCCATTACGCACCGTTGGATGGCGTTTCCCGCGTTGCTTGCCCGTGCCGCCGAGGGTCACACCCTGATAGAGAGTCACCCAGTCGCCGATCTCCGATGTTTCGCCGATAACCACGCCCATGCCGTGGTCGATGAAGAAACCGCGACCAATGACTGCTCCCGGATGGATCTCGATACCGGTGAGGAAACGACTGATCTGCGAGATCAGGCGCGGAATAAACGGCACGCCGCGCCGCCAGAGGGCGTGCGCCAGGCGATGGAACAGGATGGCATGCAAGCCGGGGTAGAGCAGCACCTCTGCCAGGTTGCGCGCTGCCGGATCGTTGAGGAAAATCGCGCGAATATCGTCGCGAATGACGCAGAGCAGGTTATCGTTCTTTCTGGGCATACAAAACCTCCCGTTCGACGGTCAATCGAAGCGCGTCGTGCAGAACAGGGGCGTCGTGCATAGTGCAACAACGCCCCTAACGACAGATACAGGTCTGCGCGACGAACCCGACCGATTGGCGGCGGGAGGTGACGGAGAGGGTATGGACACGCCCGGTAATCGGGCACACAAGACTCAGGTCAGGATTCACTGGCGCCAGTCTCGCTCTTTTCACTCTTCGACGAGCTATCGCTGCCGATGCTCGCGCTATCACTCTTGCGGCTATCGGTGATATACCAGCCTGAGCCCTTGAAGACAATGCCCACCGGCTGGAAGACCCGGCGTACCGAACCTTCTTTGCCACAGCGACAAACCCGCAGCGGCTCGTCCTTGAACGACTGGAACTGCTCGAACTGCGCACCGCAAGTGTCACAGGCGTACACATAGGTAGGCATACTTGTCAGGACCTCCTGGCATTGAGTGATGAATGATATATACATTGTTTGCTTCTTATTGTAGTCGATCTGGGCAGGATGATCAAACGGGGAAATGTAGGAGTTGTGTTAGAGCATGGTTTCGGATTTATCAGAGACGCAAGGCGCGCTTCAACAACGCGCCAAACGCCGGCGGATCGCAGAACCGGACGACGACCTCCGGCGTGCCGTGCCATACGGCGCAGGAGCGCAACGCCTCTGCCAGATTGATCGCCAGGTCTTCGTCGGGATCGACGCCTGGTTCGAGGTAGAGCGCCTTGACCTCGAAGATGCCGTCTTTGCGGTGCGCTTTCGGGTCGAGCCGCCCGACCAGCGCCCCCCGGTGCAGGATGGGCAGCGTAAAATAGCCATACCGTCGTTTGGATGCAGGAGTATAACATTCGATGCGATAGTCGAAGCCAAACAATTCCAGCGCCCGTCGCCGATCCCATACGACCGGATCGAATGGCGAAAGCAACGTGGTGACTGTTGATTGGAGCGCCCCATCGGCGGCAGCCTGCGCCAGCGGCAGGCGATGTGGATGAATGTAGACCGGCTCGCGCCATCCTGCGACATGCGCTATCGCAAGGGCGCCTTCGGCTGCCAGAGCAGCGGCAATGCGCGCCGTTTCCGCCTTGCCGGTGCGAAAGTAATCTGCCAGCCAGCGCGCCGGCGCTGCACCGAGCGCCTGTGCTGCTGCGAGGATCAGGGTGCGCTGCGCTACCTCCACATCGGGTGCACAGGTATCGTCCCATGCGGGCAAAACTCGCTCGCGTAGGTCGTAGAGGCGCTGAAAATGCTCACGCCGGTCGATCATCAGATCGCCAACGATGAAGAGCATTTCTAGCGCCATCTTTTCGACCTTCCAGTTCCACCATCCTCCCCTCGTGCCGTCTGTACGGGCGAATTCGGCTGAGCGAACCGGTCCGTTGTTGCGAATATGATCCATCAACGCTGCGGCAATCGTCCGGTTCTCGTGCAGCCACCGGCGCGCATAGGTGTTGCTGCGCGTCTGCCCCGCCAGCATCAACGAGCGGTAGGCCGGGTAATCCTCGATGGGCAAAAAGCATGCCTCGTGCGACCAGTATTCGAAGATGGCCCGCTCCGCCAGCAGATCGGTCAACCAGCGTGGCTCATATGCGCCAAGACGGCTCCATAACACCAGATATGGACTACGCGCGACCACATGGATCGTATCGATCTGAAG
The DNA here is from genome assembly GCF_000017805.1 of Roseiflexus castenholzii DSM 13941. Classification (GTDB taxonomy): domain Bacteria; phylum Chloroflexota; class Chloroflexia; order Chloroflexales; family Roseiflexaceae; genus Roseiflexus; species Roseiflexus castenholzii. Next base: position 2,752,428 of record NC_009767.1, read on the forward strand.
CGCCTTCATCCGCTGCATCGCTGCCAGAACCGAGTCTTTGGTCGCCGGGTGTTTCTTTGGGCGGTCGAGACCCTGGACGGTCAGCAGCAACGGACGAATCGCATTGGGAGTCAGCGTCAGTGGCATAGGAGACTCTTTCTTGAACAGACGTTCGCAACCCCGTGAGCATATGATACGTCGAAGCCGTGTAGAACGCAACACGAAAGGAGCGAACCATGTCCTCAATGAGTCTGTTCAGCGGGATCGAGCACATCAACACGAACACCCGCCTTGAGAACGAGAGTTTTACAGCGATGTTCGGCAGCATCACGGTCGATCTGACGCGCCAGCCTTTAGCGCCTGGTGATCACACGATCAGCGCCTTTGCCATGTTTGGCGAAGTGACGGTTCGTGTGCCGGCAAACATCGGGCTACATGTTGATGGCGGGGCGCTGATGGGAGACACCAGATACGAGTGGCGCACGCCGGACAACCGTCCGCTCTCGTCTGCCGGTCTCACCGTAGTTGAATTCGAGACATCGCCGGTGCGACTGCGCATCACTGCCACAGCCATCCTTGGTTCGGTGCGGATTGTGCGTGTGGTGGGCGTTCAGGCACAGGAACCCTTTGCAGAAACATTGCCGGAGTCGTCCGAGAGCGCCGGTTTATACGAAGGCGAGACGCGGCGAATTGCCAGCCTGTGATGGAGGTTAGGTTTACTGATCGGTTGTTTCGACCAGCGACTCATCGATCAGGTCGAGCGACGTTCGATCCCCTATCTGATTCATAAGCGCCTGACACGTCTCACGACGCATCCGACGATAGACTTCGCGGGCAATGCGGAGATCGAGCACCGCAGTGCGTCGCTGCCGTTCGCTTTCAGCGACCTCATCAATGGCGCGTTCGAGCGTCGCACACGCCTGAGCGATCTCTGCCAGGCGTTGTTCCGCGAACGGCAGTGTCGTGGCTTCGAGAGAAAGCACGGCGTGCAGGCGACGCATATCCTCGAGGAGTTCGGTTGGCGTGCTATCGGCTTCTGCGCCGCCGCGAGAAATAAGCCGGATGGTGGGCGTCTCGGCGGTGCCGTAGTGCTGCACTAACTGGCGCAGCGTCTGTTTGTACAGGCGACGCGCGGTTATTTCGCACGTCCAGCGGCGGGCGAGCGCCGCGCGCCAGGCAGCGATCGCTTCTTCGCTATTGTGGTAGCTGGTCGTCATCTGGGAGTGGGTGGCGCGATGCGCATTGAGCAGCGCCTCGATTTCCGGTGCATCTTTGTAATGACGTTCAAGAATGGCGATCAGTTTTGCCGAGTCGGCAATAGCATCATGGGGGGAGGGAAGTGTCGTCATACCACAGGCTCCTGTCAGCACTTTGCTATTCAATCATATCCCGCCCCTCTGGAACGGTCTATAGTACGTGCGTCCCGTTGTCCTATGGGCGTATTTCTTATCGTCCCGGCGTACTGTTGCATTGTCCTGTGCAATACACTATCGATACGCGTGCATTATACGCAAAAATACGGATAGGTGATCAGGGATTATAGAGAGGCAAGACAGGCGGCGCGGGCGCGCCTACCATTCATGGCGCAACACGTCGAAATCGAGCGGATCACGGTTAATGCCGTGTTCCCACACCTCGTAGTGCAGGTGAGGACCGCTCGACATGCCGGTTGACCCGACGTAGCCGATGAGTTGACCACGCACAATGGGTTGACCATCGACAACGGCGTAAGAGTCGAGGTGGGCATAGGCAGTTTTGTAGCGGTTATTTTCAATCGCCAGATAATTGCCGCCGGGCCAGGTGTCCGGTCGCACACGGGCAACGCCGTCGTGGGTGGCATACACCGGGGCGCGCCATGTGCCCTGCGGATCGGCTTTGCCGTCGCCGTCACCGTCGACCGCCAGATCGATACCGCCCCAGACGCTGGCGGGCGCGTGCGAGCCGACCCCATACCCCTGCGTGATCACCGTGCGAGGGTTGCGCAGCGGGTTGCCGGAGGGATGTTCAGTTGCAGATTGTGGGGCGAACGCGGCGCTGAGACTCTGCCGGGCTACGCGCTGCGTAGAGAGCGCCCCGCCGCGCCAGAGGCTCGTCTGTAGCGGAGGTTGTTGTGTTTGCTGTACGAGGAAGCCAAGCCCGATCAGGGCAAGAAGGAGCAAAATGAATTGTTCCCGGCTGAGGGTCATTATTTTGCTTGCGATGAGCGCCATTCGGCAACCAGGCGGTTGACCGTACCGACATACACGGGGACGTTATTTTCCACCACCGGCGCATAGATCGGCACAATCTCCTCGACGGTATGAGCGCCGCGCCACTGCACATATTCAACTGCTATCAGGCGATACCAATCTTCGATCCCTTCCTCCCAACTGGCATAATCGCGAAACCTGCCGTAGCACGTGTGATACCCGGCGCAGATAATGTTGCCGACATTGTGGGTCGTACTGCCATCTGGTTTTCGCCCTGCCCATCCTGGTGCGGTTCCGGCGCCCGACTCGTGAATGAAAAATGCCAGGGCATACGCGGGATCGATGCCATACCGGATGCCGAGTTCCACCCACGTGGCGCCGGTGCCGACCGCTGGAGAGTTCCACTCGGCAAGGATGCGGTCGATCTGCTGCGCCGAAATGCTCGGCGGACCAAGCACCGAATGCTGTCCAGCAGGTGAAGTGAGATTGAGCGCCTGCTCGAACCTATGCGCCTGTATTGTCTGTTCGCGCGCGGTACATCCAGGAGCGAAGCAGATACGTGATGCATTGGTATCGCGCCAGAAGAAAAAGAGGACACCAATACAGATTGCGCAAATTCCGATCAGCCACCAGGGAAACATCCGCTGCCGAACGGTTCGCCGGAGCGTCGCCGGTCGGTAGGCGAATGGCGTGGCAGTCAGTTCCGCACGCAACATATCGCGCGCATCGTCATCGAAGGGGTCATCCGGTGCGAGCAATTCTTCCGCTGCCCACGGAGCAAACGACGGAGCGACAGGCAAACGTTCCTGAACATCAATGCGCCGATCGACAAGGCGGCGGCGTCCAATCGTGAGCGCCGCACCATCATCGAAGGGATCGCGTGATCGCGCCAGCGGGTTGGGGCGGCGCGCCGACGAGTGTGTGTCGGTGCGCGGAACCGCGCGTGGTGAGTGGCGCACCGCTGGCGTCTCTGGCTCACTCTCGTTCATGGAAGCATAGACGTCATCAACCGCGCCTGCTCTTCAGGCGTCGGCAGGCGAAAAACTCCGTCGCGATTGAGATAGACAATGCGCTCGCGCCGGACATCGAGCAACAGATCCGGCAGCGTGTCGCCATCGACATCGCTGACGCCAATGATGACCGGTGTCAGGTGTTCATTGGCGCCGAACAGGTAGGGACCGGTGATCGAGCGAATCCGCGATGGGTCGCCACCCGGCAGTTCCAGCACCACCACTTGCCGGTCGAGATTCAGAGCAATCAGATGCGTCGGTTGACTCGACCCTTCTTCGTGACCCACGAATGCCTGCATGTGCATCGTGCGCGGATAGCCATAACGCATATCGTCGATCAACAGATTGATACGCCCGATCAATGCACCGATCAGCACATACACTGCCAGCGCGCCGAGCACGAGCGCTGCGCCATACAGCGCCGCATGCGCCGTTCGCTGAGCCTGCCGGTTGCGCCCCCAAATACGACGACCGGTATGAATGCCTCGGCTTGTGACCGCCATAGCATAACTCCTCACCTGTTCGATCGACAACGAACGCCACGCGCCTGCTGCCGAGTTGGTGGCAGACGGGGAGTGGGTGTCATTCTGATGCGACTGAAGTGGGGACATTATACAAGAACATGTGTTCTAAGTCAAGGGCATATTTCCACCGTCTGATGGGCGGGTTCACGCGCCAGCGCCGGATGTAGGCGGGTCGATGCCAGCCAGGCTTCGACGGCTGCAACCGGCAGAATACCGCGTTCTGTCACAATTCCCGAAAGCAGTTCCAGTGGCGTCAAATCGAAATACCGATTGCGAATATGGACATTCCGGGGCGCTTCCGCCCAGATTTCGCTGCGGGGGCGGTCGAGTTGCTCGAGTTGGCGAAAACCAGGGATCAGGAACTTCTCGCTACCACAGAGCGCATAGAACGCAACCCCTCTGGCATGGGCTGTGAGCGCCATTCCATAGGTGCCGATCTTATTAACCAACCCATAGGTACTCAACATATCGGCGCCGACGAGCACCAGTTGCGCCTGCGCGATATGAGCGGGCAATTCGGCATCGATGACCAGATGGGTGGGAATGCCATACTCTGCCAGAATTGCTGCGGTCTGTCGTCCTTCCAGGATTGGGCGCGACTCGCCGCAGATGACGCGGAATCGCCGTCCTGCGCGTTGAGCATGGCGCAGCGCGTGCTGAACCGTCGTGCTGTACGACAGGGTCACAATCGTGATGCCGTCGGAAATCAGCGCCAGCGCGCCTTCGGCGACATGGAGCGCGTGCTGGCGCAGTTGATGCTTAAACGCTTCCGTTGTGTCGGCGACAGCGCGCACCAAATCGTGCCGCGTCTGCTGATCCTCGATAGCCCAGAGTACGCGATTAACCAGATTGACCAGCGGCGCCATTACCGGTTGCGCTCGTATGAGCGACCAGCCAAAGTCGCACAGATTGCGACGGAACTCCTGTGGCGACAACGATCCTATCGTTTCTGCGCGATGCATGATCAGGTCAGCGGCACGCTCTGCGATCTGAGCCGCTCCCTGGCGATTATCGACTGCGATTTCTGCAACTGGCTCCACGACCTGAACCCCTCACAAGACTGTACGACCGTGAATAGTGATCTTCATTATTATCGCACACACCGGCAACATGTGTACAATCACTTCGAAATCCATAGCGGCAGAACCGCGCCGCCCGTCCCACCGCCTGACTGCACAATGGGTGTCAGGACGCTGGCAATTGACCCGCCGACTGCGAAGCGAGACAGGCGTTCACCAGTGCTTCGAGACGCTCGATGGCAAATGGTTTCGCAAGGTAGGGATTGCCGGTCTGCGCCAGTCGCGCCTGTGTCGATGCCGTGATAGTGTCGCCGGTAATGAAAATAATGCGCTGCGCCAGATGTGGATCCCGCTGTCTGATGTGCTGATACAACTCGAAGCCGGTCATGCCGGGCATCTTGATGTCCGTCAGAATAAGATCGAATGATCGTTGCGCGATGATCTCAAACGCTGCTTCTCCGCTGGCGACGGTCGTCGGACGATGACCGAGATCGGTCAACAATCGCGCCAGCAGCGCACGCACTGCTTCCTCATCATCAACAACCAGAATCGCAGCGCCATGGTTCGTCTCTTCAGCATTCGTCTCTTCGTCAACCACGGTTGACGATGGTTCATCCGGCGCGTCGAGCACTATGTCGTAGTCATGGGTAAGCGGCAATTCGACATACATTGTCGTGCCGACGCCAACTTCGCTTTCCGCCCAGAGACGCCCGTGATGCTCCTGGATGATGCCGAAACAGATCGACAGACCCAACCCGGTTCCCTGACCAACCGGTTTGGTGGTGAAGAACGGATCGAAGATGCGGCTCAGGTTGCGCGGCGAAATACCGACGCCAGTATCGCTTACGGCGATACGAATGCACCGCTCCTCACGATTGCCCTCGCCGACGCACGGTTCGACCGACGTGCGCAGAGTCAGGGTTCCCTTGCCGCCGCGTTCGGTCATTGCCTGATGCGCATTGTTAATCAGGTTGAGGAACACCTGTTGTAATTGATGCGGATCGGCGACCGTTTGCGGCAGGTTGGGAGCGAAATCAGTCACGATAGTAATATTGTCGACGCGCAACTGATAGGCGCGCAGCGTCAGGGTGCTTTGCAGCACCTGATTGATATCGACAAGCGTGCGCTGCGGCTTATGTTCACGGGCGAACATGAGCAGATTCTGCACAATGCGCGCTGCGCGCTCTGCCTGCGTGTTGATGTGTTGCAGATCTTCGCGAATCCCCGGCGACAGGCTTGTATCACGCAGCATCAATTGCGTATAGCCGCTGATGCTGGTCAACGGATTGTTGACCTCGTGAGCGACGCCCGCGACAAGTTGCCCGATAGCGGAGAGTTTCTCCGATCTGATGAGTTGCTCTTCGAGACGACGGCGCTCTGTCAGATCGCGGGCAATGCAATGGATTGCCTCGGCGCGATCACCGTCCTGTATCAACCGCGCACTGACTTCGAGCACGACGGTCTCTTCGTCGTAGCGCCTGAGTTGCAGTTCGAATGGGGGCGTCGTCTCTCCCCGCAACACTTTGCTCAGCAGGCGCTCGACCGGCGCCCATGCATCCTCGAATAGCACGGTGCGCAATGGGCGACCGATCAGATCGTCTCCGGCATATCCTGTGATGGTCGGACCAACTTTGTTGATGCTGCGAATGTTGAGTTGGCGATCAAGGGTGAAGATCAGGTCGTTGGCGTTGTCGAACAGGTCGCGGTAGCGCGCTTCACTCTGTTTCACCTTCTGATAGAGGCGCGCATTTTCTATGGCAATGGCGGCATAATCGGCGAGCGCCGAGAGCAGATACTGATCATTTTCGCTAAACGTCCGTTCTGACTGTTGATTATCAACCGCAAGCACACCGATGACCTGATTGCCGACCATGAGCGGCACTTGCAGGATGGCGCGCACCAGGAAGCCGGTGATGACTTTGAGTTGCGCTCCGGCGCCGGCTTTATCGAGGCGGATTGGCTTGCCGGTGCGAATGACCTGCCCGGCGAGGCTATCGTCGATTGGCATGCGCAACTTTTGAGCGCGCTGCTCGCCGAGGTTCTTCGCTGCGCGCAGATAGAGTTCGTTGGCGTTGGGGTCGCGCAGCAACAAAAACCCTTCTTCAGCGCGAGTAATGTAGACCCCGGCTTCAACGATGCGCACCAGCAATTCTTCGAGGTCGAGCAAAGAACTCACCGACTTGCCAATGGAATACAGCACGGTCAGTTCTTGCACACGCTGGCGCAGATTGCGCGTCAGAAGTTCTTTTTCACGCTTGAGACGCCGCTCGCGCAGCGCCCGATCGATTGCCGCCTGCGCTTCCGTCTCGCTAAACGGCTTGATCAGGTAGTTCCGCGCTCCAAGCCGAAATGCTTCGACCGCAATCGCTTCCGACCCATGCGCCGTCATCAGGATCACGGGGACATCGTACCCTTCCTGAGCAATCATGCGCAGCAGATCGAGTCCACTGATGTCAGGAAGTTGCAGATCGAGCAGAATCAGATCGGGAATGCGCTGACGCAGGCGGTTGAGTCCCTGCCGTCCGGTGTGCGCAATCGTAGAGGCATAGCCGAGCTCCGGTAACACATACTCAGCAAGCATGGAGCAGATCTGCTTGCTGTCGTCGATGATCAGGATTTCTTCCATCAGTCAACCATCGATCGCATATCGCGGAGACGGCCATTACAGTACGCACTTTTCCACATTATACCGCATGCGCGCTCCTGCGCCAACCAACGAACAGGCGGATACTACCGATGATCAAGACTAAGCAGTTTCTTATGCAGGTCTAACATTTGGTTTACATGGCGGGTGCATACTGTCCCATTGGAAGCAATATTCAAAGGAGGTCGCTCTATGGAGCGTGGAACGAAATATGCGCTGATCTTCGGCATGGTGGTTACCCTGGTAATCGGTGCGCTTATCGGCGCTCTGGCCGGCGGCGGCGTTGCCTGGTATGTAACGCAGCAGCAGATTGAGCGGATTGCAGCACAACCGTCGACGCCCGCGCCAATTCCGGCGTCAATGCCGGCGACGACGGTCGTTCCGCAAGCAACTGACGTGCCGCTGCCAACTCCTGCCCAGGTCCCGACGCCGGCGCCAGCGGCGCCGGCAACGACTTCACCGGTTGTTGAGGCGGTTCAGAAGGTGTCGCCGGCGGTTGTGACGGTCGTGAACACGCTGGCATCAGGTGCGCAGGGATCGCCGCTGCTTGGCGATCTACCGTTTCCGCTGCCGGATCAACCCGGCGGTTCAGTGCGCCGCGGCAGCGGTTCTGGGGTCATTATCAGCCCGGATGGGTATATTCTTACCAACAATCACGTGATTGAAGGGTATCGCTCGCTCTCGGTCATTTTCTACGACGGTTCGCGCCGTGATGCAACATTGGTCGGCGCCGATCCACTGATGGATCTTGCCGTGGTCAAGGTCGATGGTCCGGTTCCCGGCGTGGCGACGCTGGGCGACTCCGACGCGCTCCAACCCGGTGAAACGGTCATTGCGATTGGCAGCCCGCTTGGCGACTTCCGCAACACGGTGACGGTTGGCGTGGTGAGCGCTCTCAACCGTTCGCTTGGCGCCGACGCACCCGAAGGATTGATCCAGACTGATGCGGCGATCAACAGCGGCAACAGCGGCGGTCCACTGATCAATCTGCGCGGTGAAGTCGTCGGGATCAATACGCTCGTCGTGCGGGGGAGCGGTTTGGGAACGGCGCCCATCGAAGGGCTTGGGTTTGCAGTGCCAAGCTCGATTGCCAGGCGGGTGAGCGAGCAGTTGATCGCCAATGGCAAAATCGTTTACCCGTTCCTCGGTGTGCGTTTTGGCACAATCGATGCTATGCTGGCGCTCGATAACGATCTGCCGGTCAATGCTGGCGCACTGATCTCCGCTGTCGAGCCGGGTGGACCGGCTGCCCGCGCCGGGTTGCGCAGCGGTGACATTGTGACCAAAGTTGATGGAAAGACGATTGGACCGGGGCAGTCGTTGCGTGCTCTGTTGCTGGAGTACAAACCGGGCGACACGGTTACGCTCGAGGTGTTGCGTAATGGTGAACGGCTGTCGTTGGACGTGACTCTGGGGACGCGCCCGGATTGAGTGATGAGCGGCAAGGGTTGCTGCAATCGTTTCGTTGGAGTGACGCTCAACACGCGGGTAGGTGGTGTGAGACGTGATTGTGGACAACATGCGTCGCGGGGTGTGCCGCCTGTGGATGCGCGACTATCGTTGGGAGGGAGGAGGGTATCGGTTGCGCTTGCCAGATGCATCGGGGTCGGTGTATCTGGCGAATGCCGGCGTGTCGTCCAGGATGGAAGGCGACGACCTCCGGCGCTGCGATGAGCGCAGGGAGGCGTTCAGCGGCTGCGCGGCGGTGGTGCAGGCGCGCGGTGACGCCGAGACGCGCCTGCGAATCGTCGAGGCAAGGAACTGTGACGACGGCGTGGCAAGGGGCAGCGCACCGGATTGCCTCCTGTTTCTCACCCTGCTCGCTTCAGCGCCGTCGCCACCTCGAACGGATCAACCGTGACGCACCCGGTGGCGAACAGTTCCATTGCACCCCAGTCGTTGTGGATACTCAACGCCGGTCCGCGGTCGGCGACACGCGCGATCACCGGCATGCCGCTCCAGGCGCCGGTTTTGTCGGTGAATGGCGGCAGCGCAATGCCAACATTGAAGGCGCGCACGTGGTGATGATCGATCAGAGCACGCAGGACGGGATAGATCAGGTCGGTCAAGCGGTCGGCGAGCAGTGCTGCATCCGCCCGATGTGACAGCAGAGCGACAATCTCGCGGTTGCGCAGCGGCGTCAAATGGGCAAATACATGACCCGCAGGCGTATCGGCAATCAGCAGATTCAGATCGGCATGCACCGCAATGAGATCGGAGACGTAGCGCGGAATGTCACCGTACTGGAGTGCGGCGCGACGCCAGAGTTCAGGTCTGGTATAGTGCATGGCACGCGCCAGCGACATCTGCATGTGCCCATGGGCGATAGTGGCGCCGCTGCGGGGCAGGCAGTTCCAGGTAATCATCGGGTAAATCGCCTGTGGGTCGCACCGGTGCGCTGCGTCGAGCCAGCGCAGCGCCACATCCAGGTAATCGGCAAACTGGTCGCGGTTGAAGTGGAGTGGGTGCGGTTCATCGAACACCACCAGACCATGCCATCCGTCGTATTTGGCAATGTTCGATGCAGTCACGCAAAAGCGACCGCGGATGCGCCCGAAGGTGTCGGCGCTGGTCGCCTGGAGCGGCTGGGCGAAGAAGTCGCGATCACGCAGTTCCGATTCGATCCAGGCGTGCAGGTCGGCGTCGCTGGTTGTCTTTCCTGCGGGTCGCAGCGCGCGCAGCGGATTGAACAGGGTTCCTTCGAGGGTGAAGCGATTGACGACGCGGATAATCGTTTGTCGACGAACTCCAGCAATATCGCCGAAACTGCTGGCAACCCATGCTTCCATTTCGCGGGGAATGACCGCCTGACCCTCGACGCGCTGTACAAAGAAGAGACGTTCGCACCGCGCACGATTGGTCGGCGGCAGAGCGGCGATTTGTTCAGGGAGGGTTGTGATCATACTATGTCTGCGGCATCTAACGATATATGTGGTAGTATACCATTCGGAGGCGCGTCCGCGCCGCGCCCAAGGAATAGGATAGAGGTCGTAGTGGTGGCGCGTTTCAGACGCGCCACCACTCTCCTGAGTCCGTGTTCATCGAGGCATACGATCCATGAAGAACATAACACACGCGCATGCCACGTTGCTGCGCACTCTGTTGCTGATGTGCCTGGCATTGCTGGTTGCGTGCAGCGCGCCGACGAGCGCAACAGTTGCTCCCTCGCCTGACGTGTCGCCAACTGTCGAATCGACGGCGACCCCTGTTCCATCTCCTGTTCCAATACCAACCCCTGCGCCCACCGCTACGCCGGAACCGCGTCTGGCGGAAGGAGTCTACATCGCCGGTATCGAGGTTGGCGGGTTGACCTCAACCGAGGCGCGGCAGGAATTGACGACACGCCTGGCGCCGCTGTTGCGTCCGCTCGATATTCGCGCTGGCGATCAGGAGATCATGCTGCGACCTGAAGATATTGGAATGCGCATCGCTCTCGATTCTATGCTCGACGTGGCACGCGCTGCGCCTATCGGCGAGCGTGTGCCGTTGCAGATTGTGTACCATGAAGACAAACTGCGCGCAGTGTTGACAGCGCTGAGTGAAGAAGTCAGCGTTCCAGCACAATTTTCGGTCCTGACCGAAACCAAAACTATTTCGCGCAGTTTTGTGATGGATGGCGGGTTGAGCATCGATATCGACAGTGCCATACAACAGATCGATGATCGCCTGCGCTCGGTGGGCGCGCCACGACGTGTGACGCTCACGCTTGCACCGCAGCGCGGACTGGCAGTGCGACCGGATCCGCAGATGCTTCAGGAGCAGCTTGAAACCATGGCGGACTCCTGGCGCGGCGTGATCGGCGTGTACGTCTATGACCTGACGAAGGCCGAAGTGGTCGCTGCTCTTAATCCCGATACCGCATTTTCAGCAGCCAGCACGATCAAGATGCCGATTATGCTCAACGCCTATATCAATCTGCCCGAATTCACCGAAAAGCAGCAGGCGGCGCTGCGCAGCATGATTGTTGACAGCGACAACCTGGCTGCGAATGCATTACTTGCGGCATCCGTCGGCGGCGTCGGCACTGAAGACGCCATCGTCGGCGCAGAACGGATGAGTGCAATGCTGGCTGATCTGGGTTTTACCGAGACGTTTCAGTACGTGCCGTTCGAGGCGCAGGATTATATCAAACTGATGAAACTCAAGGTAAAGGCGGGTCCTGCCCGTGGCGGGAAGCCGCCTTACACCGATGCCGGACGTTATCTGCGCACCACGCCGCGCGAAATGGCGACGCTGTATGTTGAAGTCGATCGCTGCGCGCGTGGCGAAGGTCTGCTGCTGGAGCGTTTCGACGATATGCTCACGCCGGAACGTTGCCAGGAAATGCTCGATAATCTGGCAAACAATGATGATAACCGACGCATGGTTGCCGGCATTCCCGAGGGCGTGCGCGTCGAGCACAAGAGCGGATGGATCGCCGATATGCAGGCGGATGTCGGTATTGTACGCTCGCCTGGCGGCGATTATGTGATCGCCATTTATGTGTATCGCCCTCTTGCCTCGGGTGATGCACCGGTTCCCGACCAGATTATGATGTCCACCATCGCTGCATTTTCGCGGTTGGTCTACACATATTTCAACCCGCTGACTGCATCGTAAGGTCTGGAGTCGGCGGTTTTCTTGCCAGGACCCGTGAGGTTTTAAGGGCGGACCAAACACCCGCGTGAACACCGGCACGCCCACCGTGGGACGGCCGCGCGCACGGCGCCGGTCCCATGCCCCCCCGCATACGGGGAGATCAGATGCAAACCTTTGTTCTAAGGGGACGGGGATGCCCCTGCCCCCGCATACGGTGGGGTCAGCTCCCCTGCCCCCCATATGGGGGGTTTAAGGGCGGACCGAACACCCGTGTGAACATCGGCACGCCCACCTTGGGACGTCCGCGTGTGGCGCCGGTCTCCCCGCTCCCGCGCGCGGGAGCGGGGCAGGGGGTGAGGGTAAAGGCGCACTCCTTCCGCCAGTAATATTCAACGGTTGATGCTACTGACCGTGATAAGCCGCTCCAGGCGCGCCAGGGCGGCGCCACTCTCAAGGCTCTGCCGCGCCTGCTGCAACCCCTCGCGCAGGTCGGCGGCGTAGTCGGCGGCAACAAGAGCGGCGGCGGCGTTCAGCAACGCCACGTCGCGCCGTGCTCCCCGTTCTTCTCCGCTGAGAATGGCGCGAACAATCGCCACGTTCGTCGATACATCGCCGCCGAGCAGCGCCTCGCGCGGGGCAGGCGTCAGCCCCAGGTCGCCGGCGCTGACCTCATACCGTCGCGGCTTGTGACCGGCACGCACTTCGATGACGAGGTTCGGTCCGCTCAGGGTCAGTTCATCCAGCCCGCCGTGCCCATGAACGACCAGAGCATGCTGCGCGCCGAGAAGGTAAAGCGCGCGCGCCATCTTCTCCGCCAGCGCCGGATCGGCGACACCAAGCGTCTGGTGGCGTGCCTGCGCCGGGTTGCTCAACGGACCGAGGGCGTTGAAGATGGTGCGGATGCCGATCTCACGGCGCACCGGTCCGACAAAGCGCATCGCCGGATGGAACTTCTGTGCGAACATGAACCCAATGCCCGCCTGTTCGAGACAGCGCGCCACGCCAGCGGCGTCGAGATCGATGGTGACCCCCAGCCCTTCGAGCACGTCGGCAGAGCCGCAGACACTCGACATGGCACGGTTGCCGTGCTTGGCGACCGTTGCGCCGGCGCCTGCCGCGATGAACGCGGCGGTCGTCGAAATGTTGAACGTGCCGGCGCTGTCGCCGCCGGTGCCGCATGTGTCGAGCAGCGGACCGTCGAAGTGGACGGGGATGGCTTTGGCGCGCATAACCCGCGCCATGCCGGCGATCTCGGCGTCGGTTTCGCCCTTCAGGTGGAGCGCTGTGAGCAGCGCCGCGACCTGCGCCGGGGTCGCCACGCCGGTCATAATTTCTTCCATCGCTTCGGCAGCCTGCTCTTCGGTGAGATCATGACCCCGAACGATCTGGATAATCTGATCACGGATTGGCATTGACAGGCTCCTGTGTCAGCTTGGGTTCGACCAGAAACGTCGGCGGCGCAGAACCGCCGCCGGCGGAAACGTTCAGTTTTGCAGCGGTGGCGATACGTGTCAGGCATCCCATCGCGCGGTCGCCATAGAGACATGGATCGGCATCGACATAATACGAGGAGAGAACAATCCCCTCGTTGTCCGACCAGATCGGATAGGGTTCTTCCGGCATCGGTACACGCTCTTGAAGCACGGATGGCTCGTCGAGCGCGCGTTCGAGCGCCCCTTCCCACGTCAGCGGTGAAGTTTCCCAGCCCAGGATAACCCCTTCGCCGCCATACGCATCGTTCGGTTTGAGCGCCAGGCGCTCACGGTGACGGCGGGCAAAGTCAAGCAGATCAACTCGTTCTCCCCGGTAGCGGGTCGTCCCCCGTTGCACCAACCGCGTCCAGGGAATATGACGCGCAACCGCCATCGCCGAGTCGGCGTCGAGGATGCCGCTCGCCGGTCCTTCGTCATCGGAGAGCAGCCACATGATCAGTTTGGTATGCGCCGGTTTCGTGCGAAACGGGTTGACGACGCACACCACGCGGTCGGCATAGGCGCGGATCAGCGGGTGGTGCAGATCGTACATGCTGAGGAATTCGTGCTGTAACAGGCGACGATAGACCAGATCGACCGGTCGCCAGGAGGCGCCGCCATCCGCCAGGCGCGTTTCGACGTACAGGCGCCCCCCCTGATATTGCAGGTCATCCGGCGTACAGACAACTGTCGGCAGTCCATCCGCTTCGAAGCGCTGCTGGAGGTGCTCGAACTCGGACCACGTCGTCACGCCGGGGAAATCGACAATGGCAACCGTCGGAGTCCCCCGTCCGCCCCAGGCGCGGTAGGCATCGAGCAGCATCTGTTGCAACTCCTGGCGCACCGGCAGCGCCGTCGCCTGGAAGGTTTCGCGGAATGCCGCCATGATCCGGGTCTGGTCGAAGATACCGGCAAGCGCGTCATCGTACCCGATCCCGGCGGGTGACTCGACATTCGCTTCGATGAACCAGCACCATGCGCCGTCCGGCGCCAGAAATCCGTCGAGGCGACCAAAGACGGTTGCGCCATGGTAGCCGGGGTCGATGGCAAGCAATTCACGTTCTGCCGGAGTAAGACGGTAGGGCGCCAGCAACGTCGGGTCGGTCAGTGCGGCTGCACTCACGGCGCGAATGGCGCGCCCGACGAGCGACGCAGCACGGGTCAGGGTCTCGTACTGCGCGCGGGTGATGAACCGTGGTCGCAGCACCGGGCAGATCAGACGGTCGCGTTGCGGACCGATGAGCATGCTGCGCGCGCGTTGTTCCGTGTCGAGGATTGTGAAGGTTTCGCGTGCCAGCGCCGCATCGAACAGGCTATGATAGTGCGCAATGATGCTGTCGAGATTGGCGGTCATGCTCAGCGCCCTGCCAGGAAATTGCGCAGCAATTCTTTACCCGCCTCGGTCATGATCGACTCAGGATGGAACTGCACCCCCTGCACCGGATGGTCGCGGTGGCGCACCCCCATAATCAGTCCATCGTCGGTCCATGCTGTAATCTCCAGACAATCGGGCAGATCGTCACGGCGCACAATCAGCGAATGATAGCGCGTCGCCCGAAACGGCGCAGGCAGACCGGCGAACACCCCCTGCTCGTTATGATGAATGAGGGAGACCTTGCCGTGCATCGCCTTTGGCGCGCGCACGACGGCGCCGCCGTATGCCGCGCCAATTGCCTGATGCCCCAGGCAGACGCCGAGGAGCGGGATCGTCGCACCCAGTTCGCGAATGAGTGCGACACTGATGCCCGCTTCGTTCGGGGTGCATGGTCCTGGCGATATGACGATCTTCTCCGGCGCCAGCGCTGCCACCTCGCCGACCGTCAGTTCATCGTTGCGTTTCACCGTCACCTGCGCCCCAAGTTCGCTCAGATACTGGTAGAGATTGTAGGTGAAGGAGTCGTAGTTATCGAGAAGGAGGATCATAGGTCGCCCTCCGCTGCGTCAATGGCGCGCAGCAGCGCTGCCGCCTTGTTGCAACTTTCCTCATACTCTGCCGCCGGGTCACTGTCCGCGACCACCCCCCCGCCCGCCTGCACATACGCGATGCCGTCTTTGACGACCATTGTGCGCAGCGCAATGCAGGTATCGAGATCGCCATTGAAGCCGACGTGTCCGACCGCGCCGGCGTAGATGCCGCGCTGTTCACCTTCGAGTTCGGCGATGATCTCCATAGCGCGGATCTTCGGCGCGCCGCTGACGGTTCCGGCGGGGAATACGGCGCGCAACGCATCGAGTGCCGTCATATCGCTGCGCAGTTTGCCGGTGACATGGCTCACCAGGTGCATCACGTGGCTGAACTTTTCTACCTCCATAAATGCCGGAACCCGAACCGTTCCCGGTTCCGACACGCGCCCCAGGTCGTTGCGCCCCAGATCGACGAGCATCAGGTGCTCGGCGCGCTCTTTTTCGTCTGCCAGCAACTCCTGCGCCAGCCGCGCGTCCTCTTCCGGGTCTTTGCCGCGGCGACGGGTGCCCGCAATCGGATGCGTGGTCACTATTCCTTCCTCGACGCGCACCAGCAATTCCGGCGACGCGCCGACCAGGTCGCCTTCGGGGGTGTGGAGGTAGAACATATACGGCGACGGATTGATCGTGCGCAGCGCGCGGTAAATGGCGAAGGGATGGACGCGCACCGGGCGGCTGAAGCGTTGCGAGGGCACGACCTGAAAGATGTCGCCAGCCGCGATGTACTCTTTGGCGACGTTGACGCGCCGCATGTATTCGTCGCGGGTGACGTTCGACGCAATAGTGACCGGCGCCGATGTTTCGGAGGGCCAGGGTTCATAATTCGCCACGAAGGAAAAAGTACGCTCCTGCGGCGTCTCGGCAGAATCACGCTCCGCCGGGAGTGCGTGGTTGTGTAGTGGAAGCGGCTGTCGCAGTCGCTCGATCAGCGCTTCGATCCGAGCCGCAGCACGCTGATAGGCGCCCTCGAGATCCGGGTCGTCCAGGTGGACGTGGGTCAGCACCTTGATCTTGTGGCGCAGATGATCGAAGACCAGCAGCGTATCAACAAATTGCCACAGTCCTTCGGGCATCGCATAGCCGCGTTTCTCCGGGCGCGGCAGGCGCTCGAAATAGCCGACCGTCTCGTAACTGAAGTAGCCGACGGCGCCACCGACGAAGCGCGGCAGATCGGGCAGGCGCACCGGGCGATAGGCGCTCAGGTAGGAGTGAAGCACATGCAGCGGATCGGTGTAGGGCAGCGTCTGCTTGTACCCGCCCTGCACCGCGCTGGCGACTCCCTGATCGAAACGGAGTGTCATGTACGGTTCGACGCCGATGAACGAGTAGCGCGCGATGTGCTGCCCGCCTTCGACCGATTCGAGCAGGAAGCTCCACGGTTCGCGCGCAACTTTGAGGAATGCCGATACCGGCGTTTCCAGATCGGCGAGCACCTCGGCGTAGAGTGGGCAGAGGTTGCCCTGCCCGACCAGGGCGCGCATCTCTTGAAGCGATGGAAAAAGTTTCATAGTATCCCCCCTGCAGTTGCGCCATGTGCCTGTGCGCCTGTTGAATGATCCACAAAGGGCGCGAAGCGGCGCGAAGGACTGTTTCCCTGGGTTGTTTGATGTTTGTGCGTTCAATCTTCGCACCTTCAACCTTCAACCTTCATACCTGTGGAATTCACCACAGAGCCACAGAGAGCACAGAGAGAAACGCCTTCGATCTGCGCGCCGTCTTGTGTGCGAACGTGCAACGGGCAACGTGCCATAGCACCGCCAACCCTACGTGCAACCTTACCACGTTCAACGTTCAACATTGGCAGGTGTGCTGCCTCACCCCCCTCGCCTCTTGCCTCATCCCTCTTGCCCCTCGCCTCTTGCCTCCTGCCTCGTCCGCTGGATGATCCACAAAGAGCGCGAAGCGGCACGAAGGACTGTTTCCCTGGGTTGTTTGATGTTTGTGCGTTCAATCTTCGCACCTTCAACCTTCAACCTTCATACCTGTGGAATTCACCACAGAGCCACAGAGAGCACAGAGAGAAACGCCTTCGATCTGCGCGCCGTCTTGTGTGCGAACGTGCAACGGGCAACGTGCCATAGCACCGCCAACCCTACGTGCAACCTTACCACGTTCAACGTTCAACGTTGGCAGGTGTGCTGCCTCACCCCCCTCGCCTCTTGCCTCATCCCTCTTGCCCCTCGCCTCTTGCCTCCTGCCTCGTCCGCTGGATGATCCACAAAGAGCGCGAAGCGGCACGAAGGACTGTTTCCCTGGGTTGTTTGATGTTTGTGCGTTCAATCTTCGCACCTTCAACCTTCAGCCTTCATACCTGTGGAATTCATCACAGAGCCACAGAGAGCACAGAGAGAACCGCCTTCGATCTGCCCTCGCGCCTCGTCCCTCGCGCCTCGCGCCTCACCCCTCTGCCCTCTGCCCTCGCGCCTCGCGCCTCTCATACCAATGACCGGTGACCATCCGGCAGTGTCACCCCGAGCCGCGCGAGGGGTCGTGCGCGACCCGCGCAGATTCCTCGCTGCGTTTACCCTGAGCGAAGCGAAGGGCTCGGAATGACACGCATGCGGCATCGTCAATCGTCATTGCTATCACCCCTCGCCTCGCGCCTCAAGCCTCACCCCCCTCGCCTCTTGCCTCAAGCCTTGTCCGCTGGATGATCCACGAAGGGCGCGAAGCGGCACGAAGGACTGTTTCCCTGGGTTGTTTGATGTTCGTGCGTTCAATCTTCGCACCTTCAACCTTCAGCCTTCATACCTGTGGAATTCATCACAGAGCCACAGAGAGCACAGAGAGAACCGCCTTCGATCTGCCCTCGCGCCTCGCGCCTCACCCCCCTCGCCTCTTGCCTCATCCCCCTCGCCTCTTGCCTCTTGCCTCACCCCCCTCGCCTCGCGCCTCACGCCTCGCGCCTTCAGATGAATTTCAGCCCCATCGCCTCTTTCATCATGTTGAGGGTTTTGTCGGCTTCGGCGCGCGCGCGGGCGGAACCGGCAGCCAGAATTTCCTCGACGATGCGCGGGTTGCGTTCGTACTGCGCGCGTCGTTCGCGGATCGGATCGAGGAAGGCGTTGATCGCCGCCGCGAGTTTGCGCTTCACCTCGACATCGCCGACTTTCCCCTGGCGGTATCGTTCCTTGAGATCGTTCACTTCATCGGCATTCGGATTGAAAGCGTCGTGGTAGATGAACACCGGATTCCCTTCGACCGTGCCGGGAATATCGGCGCGAATGCGGTTGGGATCGGTGTACATCCGGCGCACCTTCTCCTCGACAGTCCTGGCGTCATCGCTCAGGTAGATGGCATTATCCAGGCTTTTCGACATCTTCGCCTGACCATCGATTCCCACCAGCGTCGGCACATCGCCAATCAGGGTTTCGGGTTCGGGCAGCACCTCACCGTAGAGGGTGTTGAAGCGACGCGCAATTTCGCGTGTCACTTCCAGGTGCGACGCCTGATCCTTGCCGACCGGCACAAGATCGGCGCGCACACAGAGGATGTCGGCGGCCTGGAGCACCGGATACCCCAGCAACCCATAGGATGGCTGCTCGATGTGCAGGTCCTGCATGACTTCTTTCAGCGTCGGCACGCGTTGCAGGCGCGGAACGGTCGTCAGCATGCCGAAGATCAGCGCGATTTCACTGATTGCCGGCACCATCGACTGGAGGAAGTAGGTCGATTTCTCCGGGTCGATCCCGACACTCAGATTATCGAGCACCACATGCCGAATATTCTCACCGGTCTGGCGCAGACGCTCGAGTTCGGTGCGCGTGGTCAGCATGTGCAGGTCGGCGACCAGGAAGAAGCATTCGTACTCGTCCTGCAAGCGCACCCGGTTTGCCAATGTGCCAACATAGTGCCCCAGGTGCATGCGTCCAGTTGGACGGTCGCCGGTCAATATTCGTTTTTTCGGTTGGGTCATAGAAGCCTCCATGTCAAAGGTATGGTATAGTTTGTGTGAAAGTAGGCTGATGATCTGGCGCCCATAGAACATGGATTGACATAGATGCGACAGATTCGCGCGAATCTGCCGATGACAAAAAGCCGTCGATCTGTATGAGTCTGTTTCGATCCGCGAAAATCCGTGCGTTCCCCTGCACTGCGTCAACCGGAGCATTCAGACACTCTATCAATTTGCGACTATGCCATCAAAACATCTGTCTCGCCGCGCGGCTCTGTCTGCCGCTGCGACATTCGCCGCGCTTGCGTCGATCCCTTCCGCGTTTGCGCAGGAAGGCGTAGCGCTTGTTGCCCGTCGCGCGGTGGTTGCGCCGCTCCAACCGGTCGAGGTTGACGTGCGCATTCCCGGATACACCGGTCCTGCTGCCGTTATCCTGTTCGACAGCCGCAAACGGTTCGCCGGCGTTGCCGAAGGACACGTCGAGAACGGCATTGGAACCCTGATCGCCGTGCCGCGCGGCGCGCCCGGTGCGCAGTGGGTGGCGTTGTTCGCCTCTGGTCGATTCGTCGCCGCCAATCCGGCGCTGTTCTCACTCGATGCGCGCACCGAAATCTGGACCGGGCAGGAACGCTTCGACCGGTTTGTGCCGAATGCGGCTGCCATATTTGCTGCTGCCACGCTGTCGTACACCTTCAATGGCGCATTCTTTCACGGTTACCGTTCGCCCGACAGCCCGCTGATCTGGTTGCGCGACCACGTGTACGCACAACGCGGCGCGCGCTACTTCGACGCCGATCTCAAAACCGCCTTTGACGACTTTCGCCGCTACCAGCAACCGGATGGCAGTTTCCCCGATTTCCTGCCGCGCCCTCCATGGACTGATCGCGCGCTCCGGGTGCCGGTCGAAGCCGACGTTGAGTACCTCTACGTCCAGGGAGTGTACGAAGCCTGGCAGGCGACTGGCGACGATGCCTGGATGCGTAGCCACCTGGAACCGATGCGGCGCGCCGTGACGTACTCGTTGCAGCACCCGCTGCGCTGGGACGCCGAACGTGGTCTGATCAAGCGCCCTTTCACCATTGACACCTGGGATTTCGAGTACGGTTCGACGACGACCGACCCGGAAACGGGCAAGCCTGCGCCGCGCCACTGGATCGACGACAAGACGATCTGGGGCGTTTTTCACGGCGACAACACCGGCATGGCACAGGCGCTGACGATGCTGGCGCGGATGGAAGAGCGCGTCGGCGATGCAACCCTGGCGCGTGTCTGGCGTGATGTTGCCGCCGGTCTGATACGCAACCTGAATGCGCTCAGTTGGAACGGGCGCTTCTTCCGCCATCATGTCCCCTTTCAGTCCTTCGACATCCCCGGCGTTGATCGGGAGCGGCAGTTGAGCCTCTCGAACGCCTATGCGCTCAACCGTGGCGTGCTCACCGTTCAGCAGGGGCAGGCGATCATCGACGAATATATCGAACGCTCGAAGACTATGCGCGCATTCGCGGAATGGTTTAGCATCGATCCGCCCTTTCCACCGGGAAGTTTCGGGCTTGCGGGGCGCAGCGGCGAACTCCCCGGCGCGTATGTCAACGGCGGCATCATGCCGATCACCGGCGGCGAACTGGCGCGCGGCGCATTTCGCTACGGCAACGAAACCTATGGCTTCGCCATTCTCGAACACTACTGGCTGCGCATGCTCAGTCGCGGGCGCACCTTTCTCTGGTACCATCCCGACGGCGCAGAAGGGGTCGGCTCCGATGACACCATTCCGACCGATGCGTGGGGGACGGCTGCGATGTTTACTGCGCTGATCGAGGGCGCTGCCGGCATCGAGGATCAGGGCATCGCCATGCGCGATGTAATCGTCAGCCCTCGCTGGGGCGCCGCTGGTCTGACCTCGGCGTATGTCTCGGCGCGCTACCCGGCGAGCGACGGGTATCTGGCGTATGCCTGGCGTCAGCATCCGCGCCGTATCGACCTCGACCTGAGCGGGGTCTTTGATCGCGCGCGAGTGAGGGTGCTGCTGCCGCAGGACACGCCGGGATCGGTCGAAGCGCTGGTCAACGGTGTGCCCGTGCCGCATACCATCGAAACCCTGCGCGCCAGCCGGTATGTCATCATCGACGTAGCGGATATGGCAGTTGTTCAGGTACAGGTGCGCTGGTAGCGACGCATTACGCGAGCGCTGCCCGCAGCCTTTGGAACAGGACACGGATGTCCACAGGTGCGACGGATCAAGACGGAATCGATCAGTGTCCATCCGTTCCATCCGCGACCATCCGTGTCCTATGGGCTGCACCCTTCGGAACAGGAAGCGGATCTGCACGGATGAAAAGGGATCGCCCCGTGGCAATCCGTTCCATGCGCGCCGATCCGTGTCCTGTCTACTCCACCGACGGCAACCCGGCGAGCGCCATGGCGACCTCTTTCTCAGAGTACTCGTAGTCGCGCAGTTTACCTGCCATGTAGTCGGTATACGCCTGCATATCGAAGTGCCCGTGTCCGCAGAGGTTAAACAAGATCGCGCGGCTGACCCCTTCCTCCTTGCAGCGCAGCGCCTCACGGATCGCACCCGCAACGGCGTGGTTGGCTTCCGGCGCCGGGATGATCCCCTCTGCACGAGCGAACTGAATGCCTGCCGCGAACGTCTCAAGTTGTTGAACGTTGATCGCCTCGATCACTCCCAATTCGAGCAGATGACTGACCAGCGGCGCCATACCGTGGTAGCGCAGCCCACCGGCATGAATCCCCGGCGGCACAAAATCATGTCCCAGAGTGTGCATCTTGACGAGCGGCGTCAGTTTGGCGGTGTCGCCAAAGTCGTAGGCATACTTACCGCGCGTCATACTCGGGCAGGCTGCCGGTTCGACCGCCACCACACGCACATTGCGCTCGCCGCGCAGTTTCTTTCCGATGAACGGGAACGAGATGCCGCTGAAGTTGCTGCCGCCGCCAGTGCAGCCAACGATAATATCGGGATAATCACCCGCCATCTCCATCTGCGCCAGCGCCTCTTCGCCGATAACAGTCTGGTGCAGCAGCACGTGGTTGAGCACGCTGCCGAGCGAATACTTCGCCTCCGGGTCCTGTGCTGCCACCTCGACCGCTTCGGAGATAGCGATTCCCAGGCTGCCGGTGCTATCGGGATGTTCGGCAAGGATCGCTCGCCCGGCGTTGGTCTCTTCGCTGGGGCTGGCGACCACGCGCGCGCCGTAGGCTTCCATCAGCGCGCGGCGGTACGGCTTCTGCTGGTAACTGACCTTGACCATAAAGACCAGCACCTCAATCCCGAAGAACGCGCCCGCCATTGCCAGCGACGAACCCCATTGCCCCGCGCCGGTTTCGGTCACCAGGCGTTTGACCCCTTCCTGTTGGTTGTAGTACGCCTGCGCGACGGCGGTATTCGGCTTATGGCTTCCTGCGGGACTGACGCCCTCATACTTGTAGTAAATGCGGGCTGGCGTGTCGAGCGCTTGTTCGAGGCGTCGCGCGCGGAACAGCGGCGTCGGGCGCCACTGGCGATAGATTGTCTGCACCTCTTCGGGAATTTCGATGAAGCGCTCGGTGCTCACCTCCTGCATGATCAGCGCCATCGGAAAGAGCGGCGCCAGGTCCTGCGGACCAATCGGCTGTCCTGTGCCGGGATGGAGCACCGGTGGCGGCGGTGTGGGCAGATCTGCCTGAATATTATACCAGGCGGTCGGCATCTGATCCTCAGCGAGCAGATACTTGACGGTCTTCATGGAACGTCCCTCCTCAGCAGAGCAACTACGGTGCAGGCGATATCGTTGACAGCGCGCGTCGCGCCTGCATCGAACGGCGCGCGCCGCGAATCAAAAAAACCTCTCGTCCCCTGCCAGGGACGAGAGGCTGAAGAACCTCACGCGGTGCCACCCCGGTTCGCCGCGCTTTACGGCGCGACGCCCTCTGCGAGTACGGCGCGCGACGCGCGCGATACCCCGCGCCCTGATAACGGCGGCGTTTCCGGCGGCTCCTACTGCGGACAACGCACAGCGTTGCCGGTTCGCTCCGCAACTCCCGGGCCCATTCCGCACCGTCGCCTGCACCGACCTCACACCACGCCGTCGGCTCGCTGCGCCGCGCCCTGGTGCGTACTCTTCCCGTTCATCGCTGTTAATTTCTGGTTGATGTGCCTGTGAGTATAGCAGGAAGTGGGGAGGATGTCAAACCGGTTTTTTGCCCCTTCGTGCCACTCCTGTGGAGAGCGTCCCCATGGAGCGGGCGTTCGTTTTATGGTCACACCGAACATTGTTCCCTCTCTCGGCGGATTCAAGGACAGACAGAGCATCCGAACGAACAGCGGCACTCCCACAGGGGGTGAGGGAAAAACGGCGCATCCCAACGCTATGCATGCCCGCAATGCTCATGCGCGCGGTCCGCCCTTGAACTCAGCGGAAGAGGGTCGGTTGGGGGCAACCGGCGCGGTTGGTCCGGCGCAGAATCGTCTGAGCAACGACCGGACCCTGAGCGTTTTCTCAACTTGGGATGGGGTTGGGCGAGGATCGGCACAGATTGTTGGTTGGAAGCGTCGATCACGCGCGCTGTGATCTCTTCATGACGGTGCGGCGCGCCTCTTCGCCCTATCGAGCGAGACGACAACCGGGAATGAACCTTTGCGGCAGGCGCGCCGGGCGATGCCCAAACACGTCCCCGACAACCCGACGTTTGATGAATACGCTCTGTGCGCGCCCAAATGCGCAGTCGGCGTGGCGATCATCACGTGCGGAAGAAGTCGATGACCGACCCGCGATCTTCTTCGCTCGGCATAATCTCGACAAACGTGATGCGCCACCAGGGGAAGATGACACTCTGAACGCCGGGCGCCAGGTAGGGCACGTCTTTGCCATCGCGCTTGCGCATATTCGTGACCTTGATGAACATGTCGCCCGGCTGTGGTTCCTGATCGATGTCTGCCAGAACCGGATCTTCGCCGGCAATGTGCAAAATGACGGTTCTTGCCACGTTCGGCTCCTTTCAGCGCTGACGATTGCGGGCTTCCAGACGCAACAACAGGGTTCCACACATAATCTCGTCGCCGTGCTTCACCGGCGTCGCGCACATGGGCTTGATCTGACGACCGTTGACAAAGGTTCCATTCGCGCTGCCGAGGTCTTCGACGCGGTAGGCGCCATTGTGGTATGAGAGGATGGCATGGCGGCGCGAAACACCGGCGTCATACCCACCGAACGGACCAAGATCGATATCCGGCATAATGCCGCGCGTCGGGTCTGCCCGTCCGATGAGCGCCTCATCGCTCAGATTGACCTCGATCCGGCGGCGACTGCTCACCACCACCAGGGTGACCATATGGGCGGTCTGCGCATCGTCTGCCGGTAGCGGACCAGAAACCGGCAGAGGATCATGGCTTTCGATAGCGCCGGGGTGAAGTTCGCGCGTCGATTCGGACGGACTGGCGTCGATCAGGCTGGCGCCACACTCAGCGCAGAAAATAGTGCCGTCGAGTTGTCGGGATGCACAATTCGAGCAGATAATCATAAGCCAACCACGTTCACACTGTCGGAAGGGTTGCTTTGTCGCTTACGTTCCTCACAATAACGGCGGCACAGGGTTGCTCAGACGGTCACGATGCGCGGAGCCTGCACGCGCATCGGTCACGTCGTAGTCTCGCGTTCATCGTCGGCAACCGGACCGATCAGACCGCGAGTGCCAAAGCGGATGCGCTTGCGTCCCTCTTCGCTCACCGTTCCGTTGCGCAGAATGCGCGTCGCTTCCTGTTGCAACGTATGCGCCAGCGCCGCGTCGCCAGCGTTGAGCATGCGCGTTCCTGCCATTTGCAGACGCTCGCTCGCTTCCTCGAGTCGTCCTTCCGCCGCGCACTTCCAGGCGTTTGCTTGCAGGCGATACGCCACCAGGCGCTCCAGCCAGTGTTTGAGGGTTGCATCGACGCGATGGGTGACCTCTTCCGCCGGGCGCAGGCTAACGCGAACCATGAGTTCACGCGCCTGATCGCGCAGGTTTGCCCCAGGCAGATGATAGCGCAACGTCAGTTTCAGCACCGCGTGATCACCAACCGGTAAGGGAGGCACAACGACTTCGAGCAGAAATCCCTGCACGCCGGTATCGGGCCAGTCTCCCAGATTGGCCACCCAGCGGCGCTCTGCTTCTTCGATAATGGTAATCGGCGCAATGAAAGGGCGCACCTGATCGAGCGACCGCAACAACGCGCCGGGGCGTGTCTCGACCGACAGTTGCACCTGTTGGGCGAAGATGGCATGGAGGCGCTTCACCTCATCGGCGAAGACCTTGACGACATCCTGGGCAGTGGCGATGTACTGAGCACGACTGTTTTCGCTGGCGGTCATCGTTTCGAGCAGGTCCTCGTTCCATTCCGTTCCAATTCCGAGCGCCGTCAACCCAATGCCGCGCGACTGCCCGCGGCGAGCGATCTCGACACACCGGCTCTCGTCGCCGTAGGTGCGGCCATCGGTCAACAGAATGATCCGGCTAATGCCGCGTGTCAGAAACGGTCGTTGCACCTCCTGGAGCGCCAGCGCCATCCCCTGCGCCATTTCCGTGCCGCCGGCCGCCTCAATCTGCGCAATCGCCGCTTTCAGGTCCGCCTTCTTGATCGCGCGCTGCGCCGGAATAACCACATCAGCCCGGTCGTTGAACACCACCAGCGAAAAATAATCGTCCTGCCCCAATTGATCGACGATGCGTGCTGCGGCGTCCTTGACCTGCATCAGGCGCTCCCCGCGCATCGAAGAACTGCGATCGAGCACCAGGCACAGATTCAGCGGCAATTTGGGCAACTGCTGTGCCAACCCTTCAGCGTGCGCTTCCAGGAGCACATAGATCAATTGCGGTTCGTCACCGACCGCCAGCGTTGTCCGGCTCAGGGTCTGCTGAAGGTTAATGCCCGGTGTCATACACGCACCGCTGCTCCGTTATGGGAGAGATTATGACGGTATTCTTGCGCCCCACGTCTCAGGTTGTGCGCTCTGCGCCTGCATACAATGCACACATTATCACGAATATGGTAGCGTTGACAATAGGAAATAAGGATGCTCTGGACCTGAACTACACCAGTCGGACGAGAATCGCAGCAATGTTATCCGGTCCGCCAGCGCGATTAGCAGCATCGACCAGAGCGCGCACGGCGCGCTGCGGGCTTTCGATCCCCCGCACAATGCGCAGCATCGTCTCCTCTTCGACGCATCCCCACAGACCGTCGCTGGCGAGGAGCAGATGGGTCGCATCGCCGATGGGCTGAAACACCAGATCGACCGCAATCTCCGGGTGTTGCCCGACAGTGCGGTACAACTGAGAGCGCAGCGGATGATCCCGCGCCTCGGTTGGGTCGAGTTGTCCCATCTCGATCAACCGTCCGACCGCTGAATGATCGGTCGTTAACTGATGGATGCCGCCAGTATCGATCAGGTAGGCGCGTGTATCACCGACATGACCGATGTAGAGGGATCGACCCAGCAACAGCGCCGCAGTGCAGGTGGTGCCCATGTCCGATCCGGCCAACCGGGCATGCTCCCAGATAGCGCGGTTGGCGTCCTGGACGGCTTCGACCATCAACGCCTGAAGCGAGACATGAATGGTCCCCTCGATAGCCGGAATGAGGAGGTCGGCGATGACGCGCCGGGCGACGGCTGCTACCGCCATGCGACTGGCAATCTCACCCCCTTCGTGCCCACCCATGCCGTCGGCGACAACGAACAAGCCAAGAGTTGCGTCGCCGGCTTCGCGCGGGATGCTGCTGATCAGCGTGTAGATCGCGTCCTGGTTCGTTGCGCGCACCTGACCGATGTGCCGCATCGCAGCAGCCGCGATTGCCGGCGGAGGCGGCGGCGTTTCACGCAGCGTTGTATCATCGTCGAGTGGTTCAGTTTCGCCAGGTCGGCGGTCGGTCGTCTCCGCCTGCGCCAGTACCGCATGCGTGTCGAGCGGGCGTGTGCCATCACTTTCGCCGCTCACATCAGACCACCACGCCGGATCAGCGTGATCGGAGGCGGGTGCCGTCGGTTGTTCAGGGGGCATGTCTTCGCTCATAGGGCGCCTGCTTTCAGGAGCGGAACGCTGCATTGTTCCACGAGGGTAAATGATGGCGCCGGCATGCTACGCGCGCAGCGCATACAGCGCATGATCGAGTGACCCGATATACACCACGCCTTCGCCGATCGCCGGCGACGACACGACCGGGCCCTGTGTTTCATAGCGCCAGATCAGCGACCCATTCGCCGCATCGAGGCAGTAGACACATCCATCGGCAGCCCCAAAGTAGACACGCCCCTGCTCAACCCGTGGCGATGAGGTGATCTGGCTGCCGGTGTCATACTTCCATGCGAGTTTGCCATTCTTCAGTTCAATGGCATACAGGTTGCCATCGACGCTTCCAACGAAGACGCGCGTGCCAAACACGAACGGTGACGAATTGACATAATGATTGGTGCGATACTTCCACACCGGCCATCCGCCCTCACTATCGAGCGCATAGAGCATATGGTCCATCGACCCGACGATCACCATATTCTCGGCGAATGCCGGCGATGAAATCACTGGTTGTTGCGTGCGTTGCTTCCAGCGGACGCCGCCATTCTTGATATTCAGCGCATAGACGAACCCATCGCCGCCGCCGAAGTAGACCGACTCCCCCGCAATGCATGCTGAGGAGCGGATTGGCATCCAGGTGCGGTATTTCCAGATCTGCGCGCCGCGCAGCCCATCGATCGCGTAGAAGTGCTGATCGTCCGACCCGATGAAAATGACGCGCTCCAGCACGCGCGGCGACGCGCGCACCGGCTTGCTGGTGCGAAACGTCCAGCGCAGCGCACCGCGGCGGATCTCGCAGGCATACACCGCGCCATCTTCCGAGCCGACAATGACAATATCGTTCCACACCGCAGGCGACGACGAAATGCCTCCTTCGGTGGCGTATTTCCAGCGAAACTCGCCGCGACCGGCATCAATCGCGTACAGGTTCGTATCGTAGCACCCAACGAAGACCATACCATTACTGAGGCATGGCGAGGAGCGCACTTCGTCTTCGCAAACAAAGCGCCAAACCAGTTCGGTGGTTGCGGCATTGCTGAGGCGTGGCGCACCTTTTGCCGCCACTGTTCCGCCGCTCTGTCCGCTGCGGAGGGTTGGCGTCTGCAATAACGCCATGCGCATCTCATCGGCTGATGCCCAGCGTGTTTTCATATCGTAGGAAAGCGCTTTTTCGACGACCGCAGCGAATTCGGGCGAGATCTGCGGGTTCAACTGGCGCAGGGGCCGTTCATGGAACGTAAACGGCGTTTCGGTGCGCGGATCGCTGGCGGTCAACAGGTGATGGAGCGTGGCGCCAAGCGCATAGAGGTCGCTCTGCGGTTCGGCGATGCCCTTGTACTGTTCCGGCGGCGAATACCCTTCGGTGCCGATGACCGTGCCGCGGGTGCGCACCAGGCTGCGCGCGATGCCGAAATCGATCAGCACAATCCGGTCATCGGATGTCACCATCACATTCGAGGGTTTCATATCGCGGAAGACAATCGGTTCTGGTTGCTGGTTGTGCAGGTAGGACAGCACCTCGCACAACTGCACTGCCCAGCGCGCCACCCGTTCTTCCGGCAACGGGCCTTTCGCTTCCTCGAGCACGGTTTCCAGGTCTTTTCCCTGGATCAACTCCAGAATCAGGTAAACCCGACCATTTTCCTCGAAAAAGTCGAACACCTTGGGAATAGCGGGATGCTGCAGAGTCGCCAGCAGACCGGCTTCGCGCTCGAAGTTCTTGAGGTTCAGCAGGCGCGTATTCGAATCCGGCGCACTCTGGTACATTTCCTTGATAGCGCACGGGCGCACGACATCCTTGAAGCGCAGGTCGCGCCCGCGATAGACGACGCTCATGCCGCCGATGCCAAGCGTGCCTTCGATGACATATCGCCCCTGCAGGATGACACCCGGTTGCATCACCGGCGCAGCGGCACGCGCTCCGGCGCCAGGAGTCGTGGCGCCCTGCGGGTCCGCCCCGGCGCCTGATGACGATGAGTTAAGATCGATGCCCTTAGTCGTGCCGGGTTTTTTGATCAACGCCATACGATATCCTCCGCAGCGAGCCATGATGGGGGGTGTGTCACTCGAACGGGCGCGCCTGGCAGAGCGAATCCGCGCTCGACCGGTTAATCGCTTGTTATTATAGCAGGACAGACGCAGGAATGTGCGAACGGCAATCCGGCAGATAGACGCTGTCGTTCACGCCTGCTATTATAGGTCTTCCTGACGTGCGAATCAACCATCAGGCAGCGAGACGTGTCATGCTGAGCGAAGCCTCGCGATCCGCGCGCGCGACCGTGACCCTTCGCTCCGCCTGCGGCTCACAGCGATGGCGCCCGGCTTTCGCGCGCGACAAAGACTGAAGTTCGGTCGTTGTGCATTGTTGAACGGCATGCACACCTGTGCTATGATTGGATAAGAATCATCAGGAGTGAGGAGCAAGGCATGGCAAGCGACAGCGGCGATCCCTTCGACCGGCGCGCGCCCCGATCACCGCGCCGTGAGCAGCACGATACGGAGCAACTGAATCCCGACGATCATGCCAGGCCGGTCAATCCAGCATGGCGTAGCGCCAGAGGCGCCGGACGTTCCGCGCGTGGTGGTGCGTCGTTTTCCCAGGAGGTGATCCTCTGGCTTCAGCACGATGGGTGGAAGTTTGTGCTGGCAGCAATGGCGATTGTGCTGCTAGGCATTGTCCTTTTTACGCTGAGCCAGGCAGGCGCACCCGAACCGCTGCCTTCCCGCGATGTCGCAACCGATCTGCAACCACAGATCGTGTTGACGCCGCTGCCTGAACAGCCGACGGTCACCCCCGATCCGCTCACCTCGACCCTGACCCTGACGCCGGAGCCGCCGGTGAATGTGCAGTTGCGCGTCCAGGGCACCGGCGCACTCGGTCTCTTCCTGCGTCCGGAGCCAAATATGAATAACACCCCGATCAAAACGCTGCCCGAAGGCACGATTGTTACCGTGATCGGCGACGACTCGGTGCAGCCGGATCGGGTCTGGAAGCGGGTGCGCGATCCGGAAGGCGCCGAAGGATGGGCTGCTGCGGATTTCCTGGTCCCGGTGACCCCATAGGACTGTTTTACCACAAACGCCCCTGTTCCGGCGGGCGTCTTCCATCGAGCAGCACATAGGGCGCCGCCCAATTGACCACCACGCCAAGCCGCGCGAGATGCGCCATATCACGCAGGTGCATCTCGCGTCGCATAGCAATGATCCGGTCGGCGGATCGTGGACCGATGCCGGGGATGCGAAGCAGCAGGCGTCGCGGCGCAACATTCACGTCGATCGGCTCAACAAGATGGCGTTCCGCCCAGGCCTGTTTCGGAGTGATGGTGCGTGGCAGCAGGCCACGCTCATCGAATGGCAATTCGTCAACGGTGAAACCATAATCACGCAGCATAAAATCCGCCTGATAGAGCCGCAGTTCGCGCAGTGGGTCTTCGGCGGGCATATCGGCGAACGGTGTGCGTTCGATGGGGTGAAAGGCGCTGAAGAATGCGCGGCGCAGGTCGAGGTCGCGGTGGGTGCGCGCCGCCGTTTCGAGCAACTCACGGTCGCTTTCGCCCGCCGGACCAACGACGAACTGCGTCGTAAGGCTGCGGGCAGCGGGGCGCCCGGCGGCGCGCGCCCGGCGGATCAACCCGGCAGCCCATGCCATGCGCCCCCACATGCTGCCGGCAAACTCTTTCTCCGGCGCAAGCATCGCCAGGCGTTCGGCATTAGGCGCTTCCAGGTTCAACGAAACGCGGTCTGCCAGTTCAACGGCGCGCTCGATATACTCGAATGCCGCGCCGGGGATCAACTTCAGGTGGATATAGCCCGTGTATCCTTCTTTCAGTCGCAATCGTTCGACTGTCGCCAGCATCTTCTCCATCGTTGCATTGGCGTCGGGGACAATCCCGGAGGAGAGGAACAGCCCATCGACCTGCCGGGAACGATGCAGCGCAATGAAGGTTGTTGCCAGTTCGTCGGGCTTAAACGTCGTGCGGGAACGTCGCACTGCGCACGAGGTGAAGCAGTAGCGGCAGGCGTAGCGGCAGGCGTTCGTCTGGAGCACTTTGAAGAGGCGCGCTGTCCCCCCGCCTTCTTTCCTGGCAGTATAGAGAAAACCGGCGGGATGGCGCATCCCCTGCTGTACCCGTTCGACGGCTGGAACCGTTGTGGCTTCGAATCCGGCTTCTGCGCTCAGGATCGAGAGTTTCTGCTGCGTGTCTGGTTCGACAAAGATCAGAGGACTCATCAGGCTTTGTATGGCGCCGGAACGCCAGTGACTTGCTGCACAGATGGCATCTTGTGAGCAACGGGCATCGTGCAAGAGGCAGTATACCCGATGCGCGGGAAATTGTCTAGAACACAAGAGCGAACAGGATCGTCCAAAAGGAGGATACAACGCTGAGGCGTCATCAGGACTCGTCTCCCTATCGCGCGAGCATCGTCAGATATTGTTCATTGCCAGGTCATTCGCCGCAGTGCGGCGCGCTATCGTGGCGTTCCATCCACAACAGCCGGGAAGCCAGCGCGTGCGCGTCAGGCGCTGACGGCAGCAGTGTTGCCGCATATGCAGCGCGAAGAAGCGATGTTCTTTCCGGCAATTTGGGGGGGAGAGATAACGACGTCAATGCACTCATTATGCTCATGAGCGCGGGCATCGCGCGCTTGCTGCCAACGTTGCGGCACTCTATGAGGACGGGGTCGATGCAGTAATCCTTGAGGAGCGCCTTGACGCTTTGGGCATGCTGCTCAAAACCCATGGGCGCCGTGAGGAGCGTCATCTCTTTTAGCGTCTGCCGGACGTGCTGGCTGATGAAGCATTCCAGGAGTTGGGTGAGCACCGGTGCGCTGCCGGTGCGGGACGGGCATGCATCCTCTCGTAGTAAGAACGTTCAGAACAGATCGCCGCCATACTCATCGGCGTAGGGACCGGTATTTTCATCATCCCCGCCGGGCGCATCTTCGGGCAGATCATCGTAGTCCATACCGCCTCCCCCGAGAACGGATGCTCTGATTATACCATGCGTTGGCGAGATCACAGTTGGCGCATGGCTGGGAAGACCTATCCTGAAAATGGAAAAGACGCCCTGACAGGCGTCTTCTATTCGGATGGTGGGCGATACTGGACTCGAACCAGTGACCTCATCGGTGTGAACGATGCGCTCTAGCCAACTGAGCTAATCGCCCGATGGCTGAAAGTATACCACGGAGCGCCTGAATACGCAACTTCTTGAAAAAGTTTAAAAATCTGAACTTTTGTGGACGCTTTGCGGCGCTTTTGCGCAGGGGGTGTGTTCACTATTCATGGTATCCTGCTTCACAATGTACGGTTCTACTTCATACCCACAACGGAGGACGGCATGGCACGCCGGAGTGGCGGTATCAAGCGCAGTTCATGGGTGACTTTTCGCCGACGTTTGTTTCTGGTGCGTCAGTTACTGCGATCGCCTGCAAGTGCGGAAGAGTTGATCACCAGAGTACAGACGGAACTCGGCGTCAATGGATACCCGGCGAATGCAGCAGCAGCGCTCAAGCACGATCTGGATTCACTCAAGGGAGAGTATGATTGCCGGATCGTTTACCGACGCGACCAGGGGAAGTATGTCATTGTTGATCTGGGGGAACTGGCGTTGCTCGACCTGCCGCCGCAGAGCCTGGAAGCGCTGGCGTTGCTTGATGCGAGTTATCCGGCAGGATCGGCAAACCCAACGCATGCCAGCATTCGCGCCCTGATCGATCAGGTTATTCAGATGCTTCCCAATCGGGCGCAGACGCACCTGCACGCGCGGCGGAGCGCCACACGCCAGAAGGCGCCATCCGGTCGTATCGATCCCCATGTGCTCGCTGCTGTGCGCCAGGCAATCGAGGAAAAACGTGAACTGACGTTTCGTTACTGGGGCTTGAGCAATGGTGAAGCGCCGCGACGGCATCGCGTCGCTCCCTATGGTATCTTCTTCCGCAACAATGGGTGCACGTATCTCGACGCTACGCTGTTGGAGGTGCAACCGCCAGGCGCCGAGCAATTGTTCGCTCCTGTTGATTATCGGCTCGACCGCATCGTCCCCGGTACAGCGCAGGTGTTGCCAACCCCGCTGCCGCCGGAGCGACTGAGGGCGCCGGCATTGACGCTGCGATACTGGCTGCATCCTGAGGTGGTGCAGCGAGGCGAGGGGTGGTCATTTTTCCCCAATGCGCATGTCGAGTACAGCGATGACGGGAGCGCACTGGTGACTGCAACGGTTTCCAATCTTTCCGTTGCGCGCGACGTGCTGTTGCGTTACGGTGATCGCTGCCGTGTGATCGAGCCGACGGAGCTGATCGACCTTATCCGAGAGACGGTGGACGCGATGGCGTCACTCTATGGCAACCCGGTCGCTGTTCGCTAAGGGATGCCGCCAAAGCCTCCCGCAGGGTTCAAACCTGCGGGAGGTTTTTTTATGCCCGGCCCGGCGTCACACCAGCGTGCGGCGTCTCCTCTGATGCATGAGTCTCCTGCGGTGTTGCGCCGAACAGGTTGCTGATGGTGGCTGCCGGATGGGGCAGTAACGCCGCCGCCAGCACCTCGTCGAGCGTTTCGACAGGAACGAAGGTCAGCGCTTCGCGCACGTCGGATGGCAAGTCATCGAGATCAACTTCGTTGCGGCGTGGCAGGATAATTGTGCCGATGCCGGCGCGATGCGCACCCAACACCTTTTCCTTCACGCCGCCGACCGGCAACACCCGTCCGCGCAGAGTGATCTCACCGGTCATAGCGACATCATCGCGCACCAGGCGACCGGTGGCTGCCGATGCAAGCGCAGTTGCCATCGTAATCCCCGCCGAAGGTCCATCCTTTGGAACGGCGCCTCCCGGGACGTGAATATGGATGGCGTGCCTGTCAAAGAAGTGCGGATCGATGCCCAGCGTGTGCGCCCGCGAACGGACATAGGTCAGGGCTGCCTCGGCGCTTTCGCGCATGACATCACCCAATTGCCCCGTCAGGCGCAATTCGCGACTTCCCTCGACGACCGATGCCTCAACGAAGACAATATCGCCGCCAGATGGAGTCCAGACCAGCCCGGTCGCCACGCCAGGCTGATCGATGCGTTCCCTGGCTTCGTTGAAGAAACGTGGACGGCCCAACGCCTGACGGACAAACGCGCCATCAATACGAACGGGCGTCGATCCTGCCCCCGAAGGCTCTTCAACGAGACGGCGCGTTACCTTACGGAGCACGGCGCCAATCTGCCGTTCCAGATTGCGCACCCCTGCTTCGCGGGTATAGTCGTGAATGAGGATGCGCAGCGCCTCTTCCTCGAAGATGACCTCTTCGGGGCGCAATCCATTGGCGCGTAGTTGCTTCGGTATCAGATGCCGCTGCGCAATGTGCACTTTTTCGTCCCCGGTGTAGCCGCTCAATTCAATGACTTCCATCCGGTCGCGCAATGCCGGCGGCACGGTATCCATGGTATTGGCAGTGGCAATGAACAACACCTTGCTCAGATCGAACGGCACATTCAGGTAGTGATCGGTGAACGTGTCGTTCTGTTCGGGATCGAGCACTTCCAGCAGCGCAGCCGCCGGGTCGCCGCGGTAGTCGTGCCCAAGTTTGTCGATCTCATCGAGCAGGAGTACCGGATCGGACGTGCCGGCGCGGCGCAATTCCTGGATCAAACGCCCTGGCTGCGAGCCAATGTAGGTGCGCCGGAATCCGCGCAACTCGGCTTCGTCGCGCACGCCGCCAAGACTCATCCGCGCGAACTGCCGCCCAAGCGCCCGCGCAATGCTTTGCCCCAGGCTTGTCTTCCCCACACCGGGCGGCCCGACGAACGCCAGAATCGGCTCGCGCACCCGTTCTTCCTTCATCAGGTGCTGACGGCGCTGCTGGATCGCCAGGTATTCGAGGATGCGCTCTTTGATTGCGTGCAGACCGTAGTGATCCTCGTCGAGCACCTGACGGGTATGAGCAATGTCAATCGGCGCACCGGTCGTCTTGTTCCACGGCAGTTCGGCCATCCATTCCAGGTAGGTGCGCACCATCTGGTATTCAGGCGAGGCGCTGTTCATCCGACTGAGACGGTGCAGTTCGCGGTCGGCTTCTTTTCGAGCAGCAGGTGTGAGGTTCGCTGCTTCGAGTTTCTCGCGTAGTTCTGCCAGTTCGTCTTCCTCGGTGGTGTCCTCCCCTAATTCCTTCTGAATGGCGCGCAACTGCTGGCGCAGGTAGAACTCGCGTTGCTGTCGGGCTGCCGCATCCTGCACTTCCTGCCGGAGGCGCGCCTGAATATCCATCAGCGCCAGTTGCTTGCGATAGAATGCCAGCACTTTGCGCAGGCGCTCGACCACATCGAGGGTTTCGAGCAGATCCTGCCGCTCCTCGAAAGTGTAGTCCGGCGAGTAGCCGGTGTTGTCGGCAAGATGACCCGGATCATCGATGCTCCGCACGAAATTGCGGATCTCTTGAGGAATGCCAGGGCGCAACTCCAGCACCGCATCGATTGCGGCATGCACCTCGGTCATCAACTGTTCGAGTTCGTCGGTGCGCTCAGTATGGTCGTGATGCTCGATATACCTGAAGCGCGGGTAGGGCCGATCCTGGGTTTGCTCGCATAGTTCCGCCCGCACCAGACCACGCACGACCATGCCATGCGCGCCGTTCGGCAGGCGACCAATCTGCTCGATGCGCGCAACCACGCCAATGCGGTGCAACCGCAGCGCGAGCGGGGCATCGGAGGGTGCGTCACGCCGGTAGGCGACCAGCAGCGCCAGTTGCCCCTCTTTCATTGCTGCGTGCGCTGCCGCTTCTATCTCTTCGCTGAGCGGCACAGTCACGACCGTATAGGGAAACACGACCACGCCATCGAGCGGGATCAGCGGTAGTGTCTGGATCGGTTGCGTTGTCTCGCTCACATGCTCATCTTCCATAGTGTTTACCTCGATATGTTCGACGGAGAACCACTCCGCGTATGAGGTATTATGATGCGCTGCGCAGTGACCGTCAAGGCTTTCAGGCGGTCATCGAGCAAACTCTAACAAAACGTTAGCGCAGCGGTGTCAATCCTCGTGCGCCAGCAGCGCCCGACTGCCCGGAGTCAGGCGTGCGTCGCGCCAGGGTTGATCGGGCGCGACGCGGTAGCGCACCAGCAAGGGTGCGTTCCCTTTCAGATGACGGATCGTGATCGCCTCCCGCGCGATATGCAGATCGAGCGTGTGTTCGCCCACGCGCAGGCCGTGGAGCGTTGTATGGCGCCACGTTGCCGGCAGGTGTGGTTCGACCATCAGTTCATGACGGTGCGCCTGTGGATGAAGACCAAAGATTCCTTCGGTCACGCCCTGCACGAGCAGCCCTGCCGACCAGAGTTGGATGAAGCACAATCCCTGCGGAATCAACTCTTTCAATGTTCCGAGCGTTCCGTGGCGCGCCGTTTCGCCGATACATCGCAGCAGCCTGAGTCCATCGTCTGCCCTGCCGGTGCGGAACGCCGCCAGCGCCAGCAGACCGGTCGGCAGCGTCCATACCCGTGAGTCTGCGCCGCGGGTGTGCAGCATTCCCCATTCGCTGACCCACTCGCGCATGATCCGATCCAGCGTCCGTTGCGCCCGCTCTGGGGTGGCGATGCCGGTCACGACCGGCAGCATCACCGTCCAGTGACCATCAAACTGCTGCCGCTCGTCGAGGTGCAACGAGTCGGCATACATTCCTTCCTGCTCGATCCACCAATCGCGCTCGAAGCGCGCCGCCAGCGCACCAGCATACCCAGCGAATCGGATGGCGTCGTGCGGTCGCCCCAGTGCCAGCGCCATCTCGCGCAGTGATGTCAGCGCCTGATAGAGGTAACAGACCGTATCGAGTTTACAGGCGCCCATCCCAGGAACCTCGACCACGCCATCGCCGATCGGGTAGCCGCGCCCTTCAAGTGTTGTTCCAAAGTGCTCCAATCCTTCGACGCACACCGGATATATCCGCTCCAGGAACGCCAGGTCGCCACTCCAGCGCACATAATCCCAGCAGGCGACGGTGAACTGCGGAGTTTCCTGGATATTGCCCGGATGGTAGACGCGCCCATTGGTTGTGATTTCGTGGGGCACGCGACTGCACGCGCGCCAGGCATACCTGCCGAGTTCCTCGAGCGCGCTGCGGGCGATGTCGGCGAATCCTCCGGCGACGACGCCCGGCACACTGTACGCTGTATCGCAGCCGAAGAGTTGCGGGTATTCCGGTAATCCCGCCAGCAGGTAGGGCGCCAGCGCCGGACGGTAATCGGCGATGAGCATCCGCATATTCTGTCGTGCCACCTGCCAGAAGCGGTCCAGGTCGCCATCCGGTGTTTCCAGGCGTATCTCTCCGGCGATTGACCGATACAGCGCGATCTTCGCCGACAGGGTATCGACCGCAGCGCGCAACACATTCCCTGGCGGCGGTGCATCATCATGTTGCACGGCGAGCCGCCATTGCAGCGCGAGCGCCTCACCCGGTTGGAGCGCCAGCGGAAAGCGTGCCTGCGCCGTTCTGCCTGCGACGTTCCATTCTGTTGGCGTTGAGCTGCTCAGGATCGCCGTGATGCCTGCATACGCGCCTGGCGCTCGCCAGGCTACGCCGTCTGGCAGGATGTGGAAGTCTGGTTCGGCGGGAGCAATGCCGCCAAACCAGCAGAAACGCAGATCGGCTTCGGCGCGCAGCACGACAACGGCTTCTACCGGAGCGGCGCCATCATTGCGCGTCAGCAGCGTAGCATAGTAGTGCGGTTGATCCTCGGCGGCGAACTCAGTCCATTCCAGCGCCAGGTCGCCCACCGTAAAATGACGGATGATGTATGCGCCAAAGAGGTCGCACTGCGTTGCGTGACCGAGTGGCGTGGTCGCGCCATACGCTTCCAGTGTCAGCGTCCATCCATCCAGCACCCGCAGCGGATGCGCCCATATGCCACCCATCTGCCCGCGCAGATGCCATTCACCGAATGGATGCGTGGCGCCGCCGATCGTTGCGATGGCATAGATGCGCTTCCCACTGAGGAAGACTGGCGTCGTTGGTTCGACTTCCGCTTCCCAGACGTGATCATCAACAAAATAACGTTGAAGAGTCACAGACTCCCTTCCTTTCCGCAAGTATCATCGGTCAGAGTCCTTATACCAATGACCTGTGACCATCCGGCATGGTCACCCCGAGCAGCGCGAGGGGTCGTGCGCGACCCGCTCAGATTCCTCGCTGCGTTTACCCTGAGCGAAGCGAAGGGCTCGGAATGACAAGTATGCGGTATCTTCAATCGTCATTGGTATCATTCCATCGGAACAACGAGACGTATCGTTTTGAGCAAAGCGCAGAATCCTGTCCTGTGCATGCTACCGAAACCCTTCGCTTTGTCTGCGGCGCTGCTCAGGGTGACGGCGCCTGGCTTCCGCTTGACAACGGTGACGTCTCGTTGTCATCCGATGTCATGCGCAGCCATGCCTCGAGTGCCCGGCTGACCGGACGATCAATGTGACGCACACAGGTGAGTGAGCGCCGAATCGTCAGATCGGCGATCGGCAAAAGAACCAACCGCCGCGTTTCCGGTTCGATCTGAATCGTAACGCGCGACACGACGCTGATGCCGAGTCGGGCAGCGACTGCCTGCTTGATTGCTTCGGCGCTGCCCGGTTCCATCGCCAC
The DNA here is from genome assembly GCF_000017805.1 of Roseiflexus castenholzii DSM 13941. Taxonomy (GTDB): domain Bacteria; phylum Chloroflexota; class Chloroflexia; order Chloroflexales; family Roseiflexaceae; genus Roseiflexus; species Roseiflexus castenholzii. The sequence goes on from NC_009767.1 coordinate 2,791,354, forward strand.
CCGGATACTGATCCATGGCGCGTCAATGCATGCTCCAGCGTCTCGCGCGTTCCAGAACCGGCTTTGCGGATAAAGGCGCTCTGTGCAGGTCGCGCGCCGTAGCGACGGTTGCGCCGCCAGCGGATGATCTGGCGCCGCGATCCCGACAGGGTCATCCTCGCGCCACGGCGTCAGCAACAGATCGCTGTGGTCGACCGGTCCCTCGACGGATGCCACATCGAGATAGATATGATTAAAAGTTATAGCAGCCATCAAAAAGATATGCTTGTTGCATAGTATACCCTGTATTACAATGCCCTAAACAGCATCTCCGCATTGCAGTCCTCCTGCCGGACCCCTGCTGACCGATGGCTATTTGACGACAATGATGTTGTGCAAGGATGACCGGTTATGCCAAACTATGGTTTCCTGATCGACCACCGGAAGTGTATTGGCTGCCACGCATGCAGCACCGCCTGCAAGTCGGAAAATGAAGTTCCGCTTGGCGTCTACCGGACATGGGTCAAGTATGTTGAGACAGGAACCTTTCCTGACACCCGACGCCACTTTCAGGTGACCCGGTGCAACCACTGCGCAAACCCGCCGTGTGTGCGCATCTGTCCGGTGACTGCGATGTATCAGCGCGCCGATGGCATTGTCGAGTTCGATCCGAAGGCGTGCATTGGCTGCAAAGCCTGCTTGCAGGCATGCCCGTATGATGCGATCTACATCGACCCAGAAACACGCAGCGCCGCCAAATGTCACTTTTGTTCGCACCGCATCGAACTCGGTTTGAAACCGGCGTGTGAAGTGGTCTGCCCTGAGCAGGCGATCATCTCTGGCGATCTCGATGACCCCAACAGCCTGATTCGCCGCCTGATCGCTCGCGAGCCGGTGACGGTGCGCAAACCGGAGCAAGGCACGGCGCCGAAGTTGTTTTACATCGATGCAAATGAAGCGACGCTGACTCCTACTGCAACGCAGCAACACGCGACGTTCTTTTGGGCGGATGTTGCGAGTGATCAGGCGCGCGCACTCAGGGTGCAGCACGACATTATCCCGCTGGAAGCCGTTCATGCTGGCTCGTCTAATGGTCGCATGCTGCATACTGCCGCCAACGGTGCGCTGCTCCGCACACCCGGCGTTCAGGGATTGGGCGTTGGCAACAGTGCGTATGCCCCGGCGCGCATCGCCGGTCAGATGGTGCAGACAGCATACAATGCGCAGCATACCATCCCCTGGCACTGGCCCGTACCGGCATACCTGGTGACGAAGGGGATCGGCAGCGGCATCTTCCTGGCGACAGCGCTGGCCATCGGATTGGGGCTGGCGCACATGACGCCGTTCTTCGCAGCAGTTGCGCTCTTTCTGACTCTCCTGTTCACCGGTATCACGACCGCACTCCTGATCTACGATCTCGAAAAACCACTCAAGTTCCTGACCATTCTCACGCGCCCGCAGTGGCGCAGTTGGCTGACGCGCGGCGCATTTCTTCTGATCGGTTTCACCATGATTGCCGGGTTGTGGTTTCTGATGGAAGCAGGGATGGCGCTCGGTCTGTTGCCTGACACGACAGGTCTGGCGCTGCGACCATTGTTTGCATGGGTCGGGCTGCCATTGGGTGTTCTGGCAGCCATCTATACGGCTTTCCTCTTTGCGCAGGCGGAAGGGCGCGATCTCTGGCAAAGCCCGTTGCTCCCCGTTCATCTCCTGGTGCAGGCGTTGATGGTCGGATCGGGAATGCTGCTGGCAACCGGGCTGGCGATCCCGCTTCCTGCGGGGATGGATGTGTTCATCGTCCGGCTTTTCGGTGTCAGCCTGGTTATCGATCTCTTCGTCACCCTGCTCGGCGAGTTTGGCATTCCTCATGCCAGTGAAGTTGCTGCGCGCGCTGCCCAGGCTATCAGCCATGGTCGCTATCAGCGCCATTTCTGGCAGGGTGGCATTCTGCTGGGTCATCTCCTGCCACTGGCGCTGATCGCGCTGGCAGTTGCAGCGCCCGCAATCGCTGGAGTTGCACTGGCAGCCGCAGGGTTGGCAGCAATTGCCGGATTGTTCATGTTCGAGTACGCTTTTGTGATGGCGCCGCAGGAAATTCCGAATAGTTGATTTCCAGGAGTGTTCCGTATGACCGGCTCATTGGTGAAGAACATCCTGCGCGCACTGGCGCAGCCGACGCACGCATCGATCTGGCAGGACACGGTTGCACAACCGCAGGCGCCGGTGCAGGCAAGCATCGTCGATCAGCCCTCGTCGCAAGCGGTGCAGGTTCACGGCGCTGAACGGACAGCAACCGCCGAACTGAACGGATACCCACCGGTCGAACGCTGGCAGCATTGGACGGAGTACGACCCCAAGGCATGGCCTCAGAAAGTCGAGCGTTCCTATACCCTGGTGCCGACGATCTGCTTCAATTGCGAAAGCGCCTGTGGTCTCCTGGCGTATGTTGATACTTCCACGCTCAAGATACAAAAGTTCGAGGGAAATCCCCTACACCCCGGTAGTCGGGGGCGCAACTGCGCCAAAGGACCGGCAACGCTCAATCAGGTCTACGACCCGGATCGCATTCTTTACCCGCTCAAGCGGGTCGGTCGGCGCGGCGAGGGGAAGTGGAAGCGCGTCAGTTGGGACGAGGCGCTCGACGACATTGCCGGGCGCATTCGTCGCGCTCTCGTCGAAAAGCGTTTGACTGAAATCATGTATCACGTCGGTCGTCCCGGTCATGATGGCATTATGGAATGGGTGCTGCCTGCCTGGGGTGTAGATGCCCACAACTCGCACACGAATGTCTGCTCATCGAGCGCACGGTGTGGTCAGGCGTTGTGGATGGGGTATGATCGCCCGTCGCCGGATCATGCGCATGCGCGCGTCATTCTGTTGATCAGTTCCCATCTCGAAACCGGCCATTACTTCAACCCGCACGCGCAGCGGATTATGGAAGGGAAGATGGCAGGCGCGAAATTGATCGTCCTCGATACCCGTCTGTCGAACACCGCTTCGCTGGCGGACGAGTGGCTTGCTCCCTGGCCCGGCAGCGAGACGGCCATTCTGCTGGCAATCGCCAGGCATCTGATTGTCGGCAAGAAGTACGACCGCGACTTTGTGCGTCGCTGGGTCAACTGGGAGCAGTATCTGCGTTGCGAGCACCCTGATCTGCCGGTGCGCTTCGAGACCTTCGAGGCGAAGTTGGAGGAACTTTACGCTTCCTTCACATTTGAGTTTGCCGCGCAGGAGAGTGGCGTCAGCGCCGAACAGATCGCGCGCGTGGCGGACTATATCGCGCAGTGCGACGGTCGCCTCGCCACCCATACCTGGCGCAGCGCCACGAGCGCCAATCTGGGCGGGTGGATGGTCGCGCGTTGTCTCTGGTTCCTGAATGTGTTGACCGGCTCGATTGGACGGGAAGGCGGCACATCGGCGAATGTTTGGGACAAATGGGTTCCACGCCATCCCAATATGGCGCCGCACGTCCAGGTTTGGAACGAACTGACCTGGCCCCAGGAATACCCGCTCAGTTTCTACGAACTGAGCTATCTGCTCCCTCACTTTCTCAAAGAAGGTCGCGGCAGGGTTGATGTTTATTTCACTCGTGTCTACAATCCCCTCTGGACCAACCCGGACGGTATGAGCTGGATGGAAGTGCTGACCGATGAATCGAAGATCGGGTTGCATGTTCATCTTTCGCCCAGCTGGAGCGAAACCGGTTTGTTTGCCGACTATATTCTGCCAATGGGTCATGGCGCCGAACGTCACGATATCATGAGCCAGGAAACGCATGGCGGTTGCTGGATCGCCTTTCGCCAGCCGGTGATCCGCGAAGCATTGCGCCGCCTTGGCAGACCGGTCAACGACACGCGCCAGGCGAACCCCGGTGAGGTGTGGGAAGAGACGGAGTTCTGGATCGAACTCTCGTGGCGTATCGATCCTGATGGCAGCCTGGGAGTGCGCCGAACGTTTGAAAGTCCCTACCGGCCCGGCGAGAAGATCACGGTCGATGAACTCTATGCCTGGATGTTCGAGAATCATGTGCCCGGATTGCCCGAAGCGGCGGCGAAGGAAGGGTTGACGCCGCTGGAATATATGCGTCGCTATGGCGCATTCGAGTTGCGCAAAGGCGTTCAACCGACCTACGATCAACCACTGACGGCGGCAGAACTCGAAGACGCGACGATAGACCCGGAGACGCAGGTGGTCTACACCAGAAAGCCTGCCGCGCCTTCCTCGAATATCACACCGCTCCCCTTCTTCCAACCAGACCCGGAGCGTGGTCGTCCAGTCGGCGTGCAACTCGAGGATGGTTCACGCCTGATCGGTTTTCCTACACCCTCGCGCAAACTGGAGTTCTACTCGACGACGATGCGCGATTGGGGTTGGCCCGAGTATGCCATCCCGACCTACATCCATAGCCATGTGCATCCCAGCAGGGTTGACCGTGAACGAAACGAAGCCGTGTTACTCTCGACCTTCCGCCTGCCCACCCTCATCCATACTCGTAGCGGTAATGCCAAATGGCTTTACGAGATCAGCCATAAGAACCCGGTCTGGATCCATCCATCCGATGCGCAGCGGCTTGGCGTTCGGACTGGCGATCTGATCAAGGTCGTGACCGCTATTGGCTACTTTATTGACCGTGTCTGGGTGACAGAAGGCATCCGCCCTGGCGTGATCGCCTGTTCTCATCATCTTGGGCGCTGGCGGCTTCAGGAGGATGTTGGCGGCAAACTCTCCACCGCGCTCGTCGAACTGACGCCGATGGGCGAGGCGCAATGGCGGATGCGCCAGATCCATGGGATTCAGCCGTATGCCAGTTCCGACCCCGACACCGAGCGTATCTGGTGGAACGACGCGGGAGTGCATCAAAACCTGACGTTTGCTGTTCAGCCGGATCCGGTCAGCGGCATGCACTGCTGGCATCAGAAGGTGCGACTCGAGCGTGTAGGACCAGACGACCGCTATGGTGACATTTTCGTCGATACGCGCCGCGCGCATGAGGTGTATCGTGAGTGGCTGGCGATGACCCGTCCTGCGTGTCAGGTGTCGCCGAATGGTCTTCGGCGACCGCACTGGCTTCTGCGTCCATTCCGCCCCGATCTCGAAGCGTACTATCTTCCCGACCGACATTTCGGCAATGGGCATATCGTCACGGTCGAACCATGCGTATCAGATCACAGGAAATGACCATGGAACACGGAGACGGTGACCTGTCGGCCGCCAGACAGTCGCTCTATGCCCTGCTGGCGCGCCTGTATCTGCGTCCGCCGGATCTGGCGGTACTGGCGACATTGCGTAGCATCCCCGACATTGCCGATACGGCGCCTGAAACAACCGACGCACTCGAACATCTTCAGGTCGAGTATGAAGCCATTTTCGGACGCAATGCATACCCTTACGAGTCGCTCTATGTCGATCACGACCTGATGCTGAATACCGCTGCTGCGCAGCGGTTTGCTCAACTCTGCTATCAGTGCGGGTTTGCGGAAGAAACAACAGTTGGCGCGCCAGACCATCTTGGGCGACAGTTGGGACTCATGGCGCACCTGCTGGCAATCGAGATCAGGGCGCTGCGCGAGCAAAACCCGGCGCTGCTGAGGTGGGCGCGCGCGCAGCAGCACCGCTGTCTGGTCGAGCATCTCGCCCATTGGACGCCGGTCTTTCTCGGGGTGGTCGAGCGTGTGGCGGATCATCCCCTGTACTGCACGATTGCGCGGGTGACGCTTGAGTTGATCCTGGACGATCTCGAACAGAGCGACGGTCTGCCGCCATGGATCCCGCTCAGTGAACATCGGGTCGCCCCTGATCCGTCTCCGACTGCCGGGCGAGATGAGGATGACGGTGCATTGTTTGCGCATGCCGGCGATGATAATGAACGTGATCTCAATCAGATCGTGCGTTCCCTGATCATCCCGGATGTCGCCGGGATGTTCATCAGTCGCCGCGACATCGGCGCGCTTGGTTGTCGTCTGGGGATTAAGGCGCCGCTCCGTGAACGGATGCAGATGATGCGCGATCTTTTCGATGCCGCTGCTCGATTCGAGCGCATCCCGGCGCTCCTGGATCACCTGGATGAACTCTTTGCCGCTGAGTTCTGGCGTCTGGCGGTCGTGACCGAGCGGTATCCAGTCTGGACGGCGCATGCCCGGCATTGGCTCTCCCGGCTCGAGCGGAGTCGAGCGATGATTCGTGAACTTCGCACACAGTTTCTGGCGTATCATGCCCAGGAAATAGAGTGACATGGGGAAGACGCATCTCGAACAGGTGTGAGGAGCCGACCATGATTGAGACGAGAGACGGCAATTTGCTGCTCGATGATATTCTCGAACGCTCCGCTGCATTGCACCGCCATCTCTGCCCGCGCCAGACGCTTGGCGCGCGTATGGGGATGCTGGCAGGGCGCTTGCTGGGATTGGAGTTGCCGCAGACGAACAAGCGATTGTTCACCTTTGTGGAAACTGATGGTTGCTTTGCCGACGGGGTCAGCGTCGCCACCGGATGCTGGCTTGGTCGCCGCACGATGCGCCTGATCGACTATGGCAAGGTTGCCGCGACTTTTGTGGATACGCGCACCCGCCAGGCGGTGCGGATTCGCCCACATCCACAGGCGCGGCTGGAAGCCCGGCGCTATGCTCCGCATGCAAAGAGCCGCTGGCATGCCTATCTCGACGCCTATCGGATCATGCCTGACGAAGTGTTGCTCGAAGCCCGCCGGGTGGAACTGACCCTAGACCTCGACCGCCTGATCAGTCGTCCGGGGGCGCGGGTTGTGTGCGACGAGTGCGGCGAAGAGATCATCAATGAGCGTGAAGTCCATCGTGAGGGACAGATACTCTGCCGGAGGTGCGCTTGTGGGGAAGAGCGCTATTACAGCAGCGACAACGAATCCGGAACGGGATCGCTCGCAGAACCATCATTGGTGCGATTCGTCCCATCCGGGCGGATTCCATCCTTGATCGGCGCTGAACTCTGATGGGGAGCAATGATGACAATGCTCTCCTTGCGCAGCGCCAGGCGCACTCGCCCGCCCGGCGTCAGGTTCATGGATGCGTATGACGACGCCGGATAGACCGCTTCGATCTGTCGGCCATCGGGCAGCGCAACGCGCAGGTGATGGATGTGACGCCCCAGGCGTCGTTCGGCGACAATGCCATCCAGATGATTCGTGCCCACAACGCGGCTGAGCGGGCGGTCAGGATAGATCAACCGAATATCCTCCGGGCGAATATACGCCACCACCTGCGCTCCGGGAGACGCATCGAGCGGTGGCGCTTCGAGTGCGATCCCGTCCCAATCGAGCAGCGCGCCGGATGGTCCGGTTCTGGTGACGCGCGCGCGGATTGCGTTCGGAATACCCAGAATAGTGAGCACCTGCGAATTTGCCGGTCGCGTGAACACATCCTCGATATTTCCGATCTGTTCGATCCGACCGTCACGCACGACCGCCAGGCGATGCCCAACGGCAAAGGCGTCGTCAAGGTTATGGGTGACGTAGATCACAATCAGGCGACGCTCCGCCTGAAGCGCGCGGATCTCGTCGTGGAGCCGTTCACGAATAGGACGATCCAGCGCCGAAAAGGACTCGTCAAACAGCAGGACGCGCGGCTCGGTCGCCAGAGCGCGAGCTATTGCAACCCGCTGCTGCTGCCCTCCCGACAATTCGTGTGGCATACGCTGTGCGAGGTGTGCCAGGCGCATGCGTTCCAGCAACTCCATGGCGCGATCCCGCGCATCGCGCCGCCCCGCCAGTGGAAACGCCACATTCTCGATGGCGCTCATATGAGGAAAGAGCGCATACTGCTGGAACACATACCCAATGCGACGTTTGCGCGCAGGCAAATTGATGATCGGTTTTCCTGACATGCGCTGGAAAAAGGTTGTATCATTGAGTGCGATCAAACCGCTATCCGGCGTAGACAGACCGGCGATTGCCTGGAGCGTCTGCGTTTTCCCGGCTCCGGAAGGACCGAAGAGCACCAGGATTTCCGTATCAACGGAAAAGCGCATCTGAAGGGTGACATTCCCCAGGCGCTTGATAAAGTTCACATGGAGGTGCGAATTCATATTGGCGCTTTTGCAGACGGTTCAGAGCGCGTGTTCGGAAGCGGCGGATCCAGCCGGCGCGCCAGGATCAACCCGGTAAATGCCAGCGCTGTCATCACCAGCACCATCAGGTGTGCATCGGCGTACCGTTGCGACTGAACGGCATTGTAGATGGCGACCGGTAACGTTTGTGTGCGCCCAGGAATATTGCCGGTAATCATCAACGTTGCGCCGAATTCGCCAAGGGCGCGCGCCGAACTGAGGATCATACCCGCCAGAATGCCGCGCCGCGCCAGTGGCAGGGTGATTCGCCAGAAGATGCGCCATTCGCTTGCGCCGAGCGTGCGCGCTGCGTTTTCCAGCAGCGGATCGACATTTGCCAGCGCTGCCCGGCTACTCTGTACCATCAGCGGCAGCCCCACTACCACCGATGCGGCGACTGCCGCCTGCCATGTGAACAGAATGCGGATGTGGAACCACTCAAAGAGCGGGCTGCCCCGGCCAAACGCTATCAGCAGATAGTAGCCGATGACGCTCGGCGGCAACACCAGCGGCAGCATAATGACGGTTTCTACGATGATTCTGAGCGGAAAGCGGACGCGGGCGAGCAGGAATGCCAGCGCAATCCCCACAAAGAGGATGAACACGCTTGCGACTGCGGTGACCTGCAACGACAACCAGAAAGCGGGCCAGTTCATCGACTGACGATCTCTCCCGGAAGAATGAAGCCGTGTTTCTTCATGATGGCATGCCCCTCGGGGCTATTCACGAACGCAATGAAGCGCCGCGCTTCCTGTTCGCGCGGTGTGCCGGCAACCACCGCCGCCATTTGTAGGAGCGGGTGATCGGGATGCAGTTCGGCAGGGATGAGCGTCCAGTTGCCGTTGCCCTGAACGCTGAGCGACAGCGCCACGATGGCAACATCGACATTGCCGGTATCTGCCAGTGTCAACGTCTGCGCCACGTTCTCGCCGAGGACCAGGCGCGGCTGCACCTTCTCCCAGACGCCTGCTCGCTCCAGCGCCTCTTTCGCCGCCTGTCCGTAAGGGGCATGCTCAGGGTTCGCAATTGCGATCTGTTGGTAGACCGGATCGACGAGATCTGCCACTCGTTCCGGTTTCAGGGGACTGTCCGGGCGCGTCCAGAGGGTGATGCGACCCTGGGCGTAGAGTTCTATCGTATCAGGAATGACCATGCCTTTGGCATTCAATTCCTCGATGAACGACTTATTTGCCGCGTAAAACAGGTCGAACGGAGCGCCGCGTTCGATCTGCTGGGCAAGTTGGCCGGTCGAACCGAAATTGAATGCCACCCTGATACCGGTTTGTTCCTCGAACCGTTTGCCGATCTCCTGAAATGCCGGCGTCAGATCGGCAGCGGCAGCAACAACCAATTCGCTGCCAGAAGTGTTCGGAGGCGCCGATGGCGTCGGGACGGCGCTGCATCCGCTGGCAACGAGCAGAAGAGCGATCAGAATCAATACGTGATGGCAATGCTGCATAATGTCTCCGCTGCTTAACGATCCGCCGTTTGGATGCGCTCGCAGTGCGCTTGCGGCGCGCCCCTACCGTCCCCCTATCATACCAATGACCGGTGACCATCCGGCATGGTCACCCCGAGCAGCGCGAGGGGTCGTGCGCGACCCGCGCAGATTCCTCGCTGCGCTCGGAATGACCCGTCGCTGCGCTCGGAAGACACGTCGCTGCGCTCGGAATGACACGTCGCTGCGCTCGGAATGACCAGCATGCGGCATCTTCAATCGTCATTGGTATCACTCCTGGTCACATGCAACGTGGAACGTGGAACGGTCACACGACTGCGTGCCAGGCGCGCCCTCACTGTCCCACCTTCAACGTGCAACGTTCAACCGTCCCGCATGCAACGCAATGCGACACGCATCCAGCCATGCCAGGATCGCCTGGATCTGCCCGCGTCGAAACTGAACGACGAGATGGCGATACACGTGATCGGTGGGGAGCGTTGCCTCCCGGTGATCGAGGTCGTCGAGCAGGCGCTGACAGGCGTTCCGCTGTTGGTCTATCAGTGACTGCGTGGCGGCGGCGCCTTCCTGATGGGCAAAGTAGAGTTTTGCCAGGAACTCGAGCCGGAAATCGCGCCCGTGTGTAACCGGTGCGCGCATCCATTCGTCGAACGCTGCGCGTCCCTGCTCGGTGAGACGCAGCATCCGGCGCGGCGGGCGATTGATCTGGTTCTCGGTGGTTCCGACGAGGAGTCCTTCGTCTTCAAGACGATGCAGCAGGGCATAGAGATGCGCCTGCTTGATGCGCCAGACATCGCTCAGCGCTGTGGTGGTCAGGCGCTGATGAATCTCATAGGGATGCATCGGTTGTTGCCGCACCAACCCGAGGAGCGACAGTTCAATTGTCAGGGGACGCTTAACGGTGCTCATCTACTAACTATTCAAAAAATAAATATACACACACTATAGCCGAGGTTGGAAATGCTGTCAAATGACGATGCGATCAAGAAAGGTTGATGCGCTCGTATACGATCTGATGGTATCCGCCTCCCCACGGATCGCCGCGTTCGTACACTCCCAGCCCGGCGGCGCCGGCCAGCCTCAGGTAATGGTCAGCGCCTGCAATTTCGCCGCTTTCAGCGCGCAGATAGTCCGCCAGGATACAATCAATGGCGACCGGGTCGCGCGAGAAGAACAGGCTGTTGGGCGCTGCATTGCCGAAGGTGCGCCAGCGGCGTGGCGCGCTGATATTGTTCACGGGGTTGCCGAACAGCCCGTCGCCGATGGTGAGAATAGTCTTCTGGCGGATCTGCGGATGATTGTTGATATCGACTAGCGGGCTGTACCGGTCGGAGAAATAATCGGCGCCGATGTCGGTGTACCGGTGCAGCAGGTTGCACCGATCAATCGATCCAAAGTGGTTCTTGAATCCCAGGCTGATGCCGGCGCCGACATGACGCTTCATGATCGGCATGTTAATCAGGTAATGCAGATGGACCAACGCATTGCAAAAGGGCAGGTCTGGGAGAGCAGCAACGCCCGAAGGAGTGTTGAAACGAACCGTCTCGGTTGTGCTGAAGCCTAATTCGGGATGTTCGTCCTGATAGGAGGCGAAATTGACCTGCGAATACGCGCAGCGGCGCTTGAATCGCAGCGGAATAATGCCCGGGTGATCGCCGTGGGTGACATCGAATATCCAGATATGCTGCTCAAGAACGCCGATTGCCAGCAGCCCGCGAATAACGGCATTGATAGGCTCCATCAAGGCGTCGATCTCATTATCGTCGTCTTCGCGCGCTGCATTGTTCAGGCTGACCTTGATACCGATCATTTGCCCCGGCTGATAGTTCGGAAGGAGAACGGACCATGCGTCGGCGCGCGTCGAGGTGCGGGTCAATCGCGTGATGCCTTCATCGACCATATCGGCGACGATCTGGGCATCGACGCTGTCGCCGTACCAACCGCTCGAAAAGTTCCAGAAAGTCGCGCGCGGGTGGTAGGTGTGAACCACGTGTCCGCGCGGCAGGGGAACTGCTGTCGCGGTCGGGGAGGGAGTGGCGGTCGGCAAGGAAGTTGACGTCGGCGAGGAAGTTGACGTCGGCGAGGGAGTGAGCGTGGAAGACGCGGTTGCTGTTGTGGTGGCTCGCGCATCGACCACGATCAACGGGCAATACACTCGCGCAACAACCGGCGCATCGTTTGCGAGGTGTGTTGCGTACCCAATCGTTCGCTGCATATGTCCGACCAGGAGCCCTGAGACGGCTATTCCCCCTCCGATCAGGAACTGACGGCGGGTGAGACGGGGTTTTCGATCCATACTCCTCCTCCTGTGCAATCATTAACCGGAGCGGCGGGGCATGTCCACGTTGGTGCGCGCCAGACATGCGGTGCGCTGCGCATCGCAATGCGACTGTCCGGCAGTCATCTTGCACCGATGCATCGGCATCGGCGGGTGATGCCGATGCTCTTATGTGATCGACTCTGATGCGTGATAGGGGGAATGATGCTGATTGAATGAGGGAACAGTGATGGGTGTGACAGCTACAACTCTACCATGGCTCTTCTGCCAATGCAAGCATCGGTATCCTGGAGGAGCGATGAGATGCTATGGGTCGCATCTGCCAGATGCTGCACTTCGGTAAAGAAAGGGTCGTCACCCGACGTCGCCCGTCAGACCGGGAATGCGCACACGGCGTTCGATCATGGTGAGGATCAGGTAGGCGATGCCGACCAGTGCGATGTAGAACACGGCGACGATCAGATATATCTGGATCGGAGCGAAATACCGGCTCGCCAGAATCTTGGCCTGCCCCATAAGGTCGGGAACGGCGATCAGAAAGACGACCGAGGTATACTTCAGCATGGCGATGGCTTCGTTCGACCAGGCGGGCAGCGCCAGGCGCAGCGCCTGCGGCAGAACGACGCTCCAGATCGCCTGCCATTTGCTCATTCCAATGGCGCGCGCGGCAACCATCTGCCCTTCGCTCACCGATTGCAGCGCGCTGCGCAGATATTCCGCCTGATACGCCGCGCTGTTGAGACCAAGGGTAAGAAACGCCGCCTGAAGGCGCCCCAGGGTGATGCCGACGTCGGGAAGCCCATAGTAGACTGTGAAGAGTTGGATCAACAAGGGTGTTCCCTGAAAAAGAGTAATGTATGCCCCAAGCAATCGTTGCAGCCACACCGGTCCATAAACGCGCCCGATGCCGACCGGCAGCCCGACGATCATCCCAAGGATCAGCGAGATCGCCGCGATCTGAAGAGTCACGACGGTTCCCTGCAACAGGTCGGGGGTCACTCTGCTCAGAAGGTCGATAAAATCGTGCATGCTCGATGTGCAGGCGCTACTGTGTAATATTCCGCAAAAACACGCGTGTCCGTTCGTGGACCGGTTGTTCGAACATCTGCTGCGGTGTTCCTTCTTCCACGACCACGCCGCCTTCCATAAACACGACTCGGTTGGCGACCTGCCGGGCGAATCCCATCTCGTGCGAGACGACGATCATGGTCATGCCTTCGCCAGCAAGTTTCTGCATCACGGCGAGCACTTCGCCGGTCAATTCCGGGTCAAGCGCCGACGTGGGTTCATCGAAAAGCATGATGTGCGGATCCATCCCCAAGGCGCGGGCAATCGCCACCCGCTGCTTCTGTCCGCCGGACAACTGCGCCGGGTAATAATGGGCGCGGTCGGCGAGTCCCACGCGCTCCAACTCGAACATCGCCAGGTCGCGCGCTTCGTTTTTGCGCATCTTGCGCACCTTAACCAGACCAAGCATCACGTTGCCGAGCGCCGTCAGGTGGGTGAAGAGATTGAACTCCTGGAACACCATTCCAATACGCTGGCGCACCCGGTCCTGATTGACGCCGGGTGCGGTGATCTCCTGATCTTCCAGCCAGATGCGCCCTTTCGTCGGCGGGTTGAGCAGGTTGATGCAGCGCAGCAGCGTACTCTTGCCGGACCCGCTCGGTCCCACCAGCACCACGACCTCGCGTGGTTGCACAGTCAGCGATACGCCTTTGAGCACCTGAAGGGCGCCGTATGACTTATGCACGTCTTCGATACGGAGAATGGGCGATGTCATTGATTCTGAAACGCATGCGTCTATGACGCGGCTACACCTGCAATCGATACCGGCGTTCGAGCCACTGGAGCGCCTGGGTTGTGATGAGCGTGAGCGCCAGGTAGAGCAGCAGGGCGACGCCGAAGGCGAGGAACGGCTCGAAGGTGCGCGCACTGACCTGTTGCGCGCGCCGCAGAATCTCCGGCACGCCGACAGCGAACACCAGCGTTGAATCCTTCAGCACCAGCGTCGCCTCATTGCCCCACGCGGGCAGCGCCAGGCGCAGCGCCTGCGGCAGAACGACGCTCTGGATTGCCTGCAAGCGGCTCATGCCGATCGCCCGCGCTGCAATCATCTGCCCCGGCTGCACGGCTTGAAGGGCGCCGCGAAAGATTTCAGTCTGATACGCTCCCGATGCGAATCCCAACGCCAGCGCCCCGGCCCAGAAGGGTGATAAATTGACATAACGAGAAATAACAAAGAACAGAAGGAAAATGATAACAATTACCGGCACAGCACGCACAGCGACACTATAGGCGGAAACGACTATCTGAAGGGCGGGGTGACCATAGACGCGCGCAACTGCCATGACGATGCCAACCACCACGCCAACCGTCAGTGCAACTGCTGTAACGCTGATGGTCACCCACAGTCCCTGCACGATAAAATTGAAAGTCGTGAGCAGATTCTGAAACAAGTCCGCCATGCGCTTATGGCAGTCCGTGCTTTTCTTCGAGCGCTTTCACAGTGCCGTCATCGATCAATCCCTGAATGATCCGATCCAGTTCCGCCTTGAGGTCACCGGCGCCTTCAGGGATGGCGATGCTCTTGCCGCCCTCGGCGGTTGTCTCAGTGACGAGCAGCACCTTCAGATTATTCTTTTGGGCAAGTTCCAACGCGGGTTCGGCGTCCATCAGCACCAGTTGGAGCCGTCCACTGGCAAGGTCGAGCGCTGCCTGATCGGCGCGCTCATAGCTGAAGACCTTATCGGCAGGCGTTAATCCGGTGGCCACCAGGTTCTTCTGAATCCACCCTTCCTGAACCGTACCGGTCTGTGCGCCGATGGTCATTCCCGCCGCATCCTCCGGTTTGCTCATGACAATTGTTGTATCGCCGGCGCCGATAAATGCATCTTTCGTCATGCGGTAAGGAATGGTGAAATCGACCTTCTCTTCACGCTCGGCGGTCGCCTGCATGGCGGCGATCACGGCATCGATCTTGCCTTCCTGGAGCGATGCGATCAACGAGTCGAACGGCATATCGCGAATCTCGACCTGGACGCCGAGTTTTTCGCCGACAGCGCGGATGAGGTCCATGTCGAAACCGACGAAGTTGCCATTGGCGTCGATCGACTCGTAGGGCGGGTAGTCTGCCGACGTGCCGACGATGAGTTTGCCGGCTGCCCGGATCTGCGCCAGTTTCCCCTCTGGTTGCGTGGCGGGTTGGGTCGGCTGCGCGGCGGGTTGGGTCGGCTGCGCGGCGGGTTGGGTCGGCTGCGCGGCGGGTTGGGTCGGCTGCGCGGCAGGCGCTCCGCCGCAGGCGCTAATCGCCAGGATGGCGGCGATCAGCGTCACGATAAGTAGCATTTGTTTCTTCATGAGACTCCTCCTGATGGTCGTATCTGCGCGTTGCACAGAGCAGCAGACACGCTGGGGCATTTGATAGCGCGAAAAGTATAACACAGGTGTACGAGGGTTCTGCAGCGGGCGAGGCGCCCGTCACCGCGCGCGTGCTGCGCCCAGGGCGCCCGTCACCGCGTAGGGAGTGCCCCTAGGGTGCCCGTCACCGCGTGGGGAGCGCCCTGGCGCGCGTGCTGCGCCCACAACACAGGGGACAGCGCAGCACCCAGAGTCGGTGGCGGTGGTGACAGGCGCCTGGGGTGGCCGGGTGCCTCACCCGGCAGTGGCAGCGGGCAAGGTGCCCGTTACCGCGCGAGTGGTCGTGCGGTAGCATGAACAAAAGACAGCGGTTGCGTGTGTGGAACCGCTCGACCGAAGAGAGAACTCCAATGCCCTATGCTCGTCGAGACACGATTACCTGGCAACCAGGGATGTACTATCATATCTACAACCGCGGCGCCCACCGGATGCCTATCTTCCGCGAACCGAAAAACTACGCTTTTGTTTTGCAGCGAATTGAGCAGTACGCCCGGAATTTGCAGATTGCCGTTATCGCCTGTTGCCTGATGCCCAATCATGACCATTTGCTGGTGCGTCAGGATGGCGACTCGCCCGCCGGTCTGCTTCCTCAACGAGTCTTCAACAGTGATACCAATGACCTGTGACCATCCGGCATGGTCACCCCGAGCAGCGCGAGGGGTCGTGCGCGACCCGCTGAGATTCCTCGCTGCGCTCGGAATGACAAGTCGCTGCGCTCGGAATGACACGCATGCGGCATCTTCAATCGTCATTAGTACTATACCAAAGCCTTCAATAAGCGCTACCGGCATAGTGGCACACTATTTGAGCATCGTTTTCGAGCCAAACCGGTCACTGATGATGTGTATCTGCTCCACCTCTGCTGTTACATTCACGCCAACCCCGTGAAAGATGGACTGGTGCTCGATCCAGGACAATGGCCGTACAGTAATTACCTGGAATGGGTGAAAGAACGGCACAGTCTGCCGATCGATCAGGATTTTGTCCAAACCCGGATAGACCAGCCCGGTCCATACCGCGAGATGGTCATGGAATACCTCTACAGACGGAGACGCTCATCTTCAGTCAGGGTTGCTCTGCCTTCAGGACCAGCACCCAGTCCGGTCCGCCGATTGGCGAAACGAAGGTCACAATCCCTTGAGAGTGCATTCCAATGGGATGAGTCGCACCACTCCGCGGATCAAACCATGCTGATCTGACTTCCCCTCTGAGCACACGCAAATCCACCCGCAACGACTGACCTGCCATCGGGAAGTAGACCAACCCATACGTTCCTTCACTATCGCGGGTCGCAACGGGATGCGCAGCGCGAACGGGATTGATCCGATCCTCCTGGTCCACAGGCAGCGGTATAGGCGCCACATCTGGCAGCAGGTCGGGCGCGGGGATGCGGGTGAAGTACGGGTGGGCGAGGATCAGGTTCTTCAGATGCACCAGTTGCTGCGCTCCCGGTCCGTATAGGGCTTCGTCCCATGGAAGTGACGGAAAGGTGGTTGGTGCGTATCTGGACGACCACATCTGCCAGACTGAGTGACTGCCATAGGTGTGACCGCATGCGCCCGCAAACACTGCGCGATACGCCTGCTTGCGCACATCATAGTCGGTAAAGCGACCATACTCCGGTTTCCATGGACGTAGATAGGGGTCGATGGGATGGTGCTCATAGTTCGGTTCTCCGTCCAGCGCCGGTTTGGTCGGTGTGCGCTCATAGTCGGCGCGGATCATTTCCCAGTTTGGCGCGTCCATCAGACAGTGACCGGATTGGAGCATGTTCATGTCGAGCCAATCGGCATCGTGGAGCACAGCGGAAGAACTGGTTCCACCCATTGGATGGTAAGTAAAAAAAGGCTTGAACCCCGACCCTTCTGTGATGCCTTGTGCCATGGCTGCCCATACCTCTTCGTACCCGTGGGCAGGGCGATCTCCACCCAGAATCCAGATGATGTTGGTGTCGTTTCGGTAGCGTTCACCCAGGAAGCGACCGTAGATACGCGCATTGCCGGCGTTGAAGATAACCGGTCCAATGCCCCACAGGCGCGCATGCACTTTATCGCCCCATGTCGGCAGCAGACCGATGTAGAGACCCTTATCAGACGCCATGCGGATGATCGCATCCACGTGGCGGAAGTAGAACTCGTTCGGTCTGGTTGGATCATCACCAAGAAGCGGCACATGTCCCTGGGCATTAGGTGTGTGCAAGCCGTCTAGTTCAGCCAGCGCCACCGCCTGAATCAGGTTGAATCCCTGCTGACGCCGCGCGTTCAGATAGTGCTCGGCTTCTGGCAGGCTCAGGCGATGAAAAAGTTCCCAGGCGGTATCGCCAAGCCAGAAGAATGGCTCACCGCTCTCGGTCATGAGAAAACGCCGATTCGTGCTGACACATATGCGCGGTAAAGACATCAATCTTCCTCACCAATTTGCCTGTCGAGTGACCGGTCGTGATGCCTGATAGTACCACAAGACGTGTCGTGCTGGGCGAAGCGAAGAAACCCGCCCCGCGCGCTGTCGGGACCCTTCATTTCACCTGCAACGCCGCTCAGGGTGACAGCGTTTGGCTTCCGCCTGCGACAAAGGGCGAGGTCTCATGAGAGAACGAACCGTTCAGGGGCATGAGGCAAGCGCTGCCAGATAATGGGCGATCATCTCGCTCCCCCGGAAGAAACAGGAGAGGTTCAACTTTTCGTTTGGCGCGTGCATGTTATCGTCGGGCAGACCGAAACCGGTGATCACCAGCGGCGCCCCCAGGGCTTCTTGAAAATCAGCTGCGATCGGCAATGTACCGCCGCCGATCATAAATCCAGCCAGTGCGCCGAATGCTTTTTCGAATGCCTGTGACGCCGCCTGAACCTCTGGCACACGATAATCGATGAGCACCGGACGCGACGCACTCAGGATGTGCACATCGAGCGATACGGTCGGTGGCGCCTGACGGCGCAAAAAGTCAATGACCTGCCGCGCAATATCTTCCGGGTCCTGGTTGGGCACGAGCCGCATCGAGAGTTTTGCCGTCGCCTGCGCCGGAATGACGGTTTTCTTTCCCGGTCCCGTAAATCCTCCGCTGATGCCGTGAATATCCAGCGTTGGTCGGATGCTGGCGCGCTCGATGGCGGAATAGCCTGCTTCGCCGGCGAGCGCGGGCGCGCCGGTCATCGCCTGGAGCACAGCGTCATTCAGCGGCAGCGACGCCAGCAGACGTCGCTCGGCGTCGTCTACGGTCCGCACCCTGTCGTAGAATCCGGGAACCTGCACGCGGCGCATGTCGCCATCCTGGAGCGATGCCAGCAGTCGGACGAGGACGTTGAACGGGTTCTCTACTGCACCGCCAAAGGTTCCTGAGTGCAGGTCGCTCGCCGGTCCGCGTACTGTGATCTCCAGATAACAATTCCCCCGCGTTCCGTAGAGAATGAGCGGGTGCTGCGGTGTCAACATCGACGAATCGACCATCAGTACGGCGTTGCAGTGCAGACGTTCCGTTTCAGTGCGGACAAAACGTCGTAGTCCGACGCTGGATGTTTCTTCTTCCCCTTCGACGAGCAGTTTGACGTTGATCGGTAACCGTCCGAAGGTGTGCAACCAGGCGTCAAGCGCCGCGACGACCGCCATCACCTGCCCCTTGTCGTCGGAAGCGCCGCGCGCGTAGAGATTGCCATCCCGGATGGAAGGCGCAAATGGTGGCGTATGCCAGGCGTCGATTGGATCGGCGGGCTGCACGTCGTAATGCCCGTAGATGAGAAGCGTCGGCATAGCAGAGCCAGCATCCAGCCACTCGCTGAAGACGATTGGATGCCCGGCGGTCGCCACGATTTCGGTGCGCGTCATACCAATACGTTGCAGGCAATCAACCATCCACTGCGCAGCGGTCGCCATATCTGCCGCGTGCGCCGGGTCCATGCTGACACTGGGAATGGAGAGAAACTCGCCCAATGCCGTCAGATGCGCATGCTGGCGATCACGCAGATGTGCAATGACGGTAGCCAGCGTCTCCGATGCTGTTGAACCGGACATGGCGTGCTCCTTCACTCGACAATCCACGGTAATCCGGTTACTGCGGCACTGCGCTGCTCCGGGTCGGTGCGCACATCGACAATCGCAGGCAATCCTGAGTCAAACGCACGCCGGATCGCCGGCGCAATCGCTTCCGGTCGTTCGACACGCTCGCCATAGCCGCCGAGCGCGCGCGCCAGTTCATCGTAGCGCGTCGGTCCCAGGTTTGTGCCGATTACAGCAGCGTCTCCCCAGCGCCGTCGCTGACCGTCGCGCGTCTCACCCCACCCGGCATCGTTGGCAATCACCACAATCATCGGCAGATGGTGTCGCACGGCAGTATCGAACTCCATGCCACACAGCCCAAATGCCCCGTCTCCCATGATCGCCACAACGGGGTGGTCCGGGTGCGCCAGTTTTGCGCCAATGGCAAATCCCAGTCCCACGCCAATGTGCCCGGTGCTGCCCACCCACGTCACGCCGCCAGGAACGCAGGCATCAAGATACTGAATGGCAAATGCCGCGCTGTACCCGCCATCCACAATCTTAATCGTGTCGCGTGGCAGGCAATCCGCCAGCGCCTGCATCAACTGAATTGAGTGCATCGGTCGCGCGGGATCGCGCGCTGCCAGATCGGCGGCAGCGGCGGTTTCTGCGCGCATAGCGCCAATGCTGCCATGTGCTATGTGGCTCCATTCCTTCTCCATCGCCCAATCGCTACCTTCTGCAACAAGTTCATTGAGCTGACGCAATACCTGCGCTGCATCGCCGACGATGCCGAGGTCGATTGGTCGCGTTTTGCCAATGCTTTCGGGGTGTATATCCACCTGCACGACCGGCGCGTCCATGCTGAAGAGCGGAAAGCGTCCGTAGCCAATCGTCCAGTCGAGTCGTGTGCCGATCACCAGGAAGGCATCCGCCATGGCTGCCGGGGTGGGGTAAAACCCGGCAGAGAGGGGATGGTCATCGGGAATGATTCCGCGCGCCAGGTTGCGGCTCAGCACCGGTATGCCGGTCGTTTCGACAAAACGGCGTAGTTCCTCCTCGCCGCGCGCCCACCAGACGCCGCTGCCAACGATCAGGAGCGGACGTCTCGCCTTGCGAATCACATCGAGCGCCTGACGCACCAGCGCCGGATCGCCCGGCGGTCCGACCGTCACCCGATAATGGCGTGGAAAGGTGACGGTATCCTCCTCAATGACCGCGTGCATCACCTCCAGCGGAAAATCGAGAAATGCCGGACCGGGACGTCCGGTGGTGGCATGGCGCACGGCAGCGGCGGTATATTCGGGCAGCCGTCTGACATCGAAGCATGTGCGTTGCCATTTGGTGATCGGGCGCATCAGGCGCACCTGATCGATTGCCTGCATAACGCCGATGTCGCGTCCTTCCAGCGATCCCTGTGCGCATGCAATGATCATAGGAACCTGTGCTTCATAGGCGACTTCGATGCCGGCCACTGCATTGACCAGTCCTGGCGCAGCGTCCACCGTGAGCAGCGCCGGTCGGCGTGTGAAGCGCGCATAGGCATCCGCCATGTGTGCGGCATGCATTTCGTTGCGCACGTCGATCACCCGGATGCCCTCTTCGCGGCAGGCATTAATCAGGTGGTAGTTGTGCCCGCCGACAATCGTGAAGGCATGGGTCACCCCCGCTTCGCGCAGAGTGCGCACCACCAGTCGCCCGCCATCGACACGACCTTTCGGCATAGCGGGACGTGTGGCGCCATCGCCGGTGACACTGGCGATGAATCGGACGAATTCCTCGTGCGGCATACGGTGGCGTAACCCGACAAGACCGGTGCGTTCAGGAGGACCAACGCGGCGACGCAATGGCGGCGAGTTGGCGTCAGCAGTTTCAATAATGGCGTCAACCACCTCCTGTGGGTCGCTGCTCTGTTCCCAGGCGGCGGCAAGCGCTTCCGCCATGCGCACAGCACGCGCATAGTACGGGCTGTCTGGTCGCATGGCTGCTCTGGCGGCGGTGATCGTGCTTGCAGGCATATCGGTCTTAAACATACCGCACGGCTGAATGACCGACACATGGATGCCGAACGGCGTCACTTCCTGGTAGAGACAGTCGGAAAAGCCCTCGACAGCGTGTTTGGTCGCAGTATAAATCCCCTGAAACGGAAACCCGACCACGCCGCTGTCTGACGACAGATTGATAATGTGTCCGCGACCTGCGTTGCGCATATGAGGGAGAACTGCCTGGGTCACAAGGATCATGCCGATGATATTCACGTCGAAGAGGCGGCGAATATCTTCCAGTTTCGCTTCTTCCAGCGGACCGCCGTGCCCCAACCCGGCGTTGTTGACCAATACATCGATCCGTCCGAAGTGCGCCACTGCCGTCCTGACAGCGCGACGTATCGCATCGGGGTCGGTCACATCCATTGCCAGGCACAGCAGGCGCGCCGGATCGTCTGAATGGAGACGGGTAAGAAGGTCAACACTGCGGTCGGTGGCGGCAACGCGCTCACCGCGCTCGATCAATCGCTGCGCCAGGCGCGCGCCGAAACCGCTGGCGCAGCCGGTGATCAGCCATGTGCGCTGTGGATGGGTCATACGATGCATGGTCGCCTCCTTGCGACTCAACTGAACAGGCGCGTGATCGGCATAGCCCACAGGTTCGTGTCCAACCGCTCCAAGCGCTCGCCAGGGTATGCGACAAGTCCTCCGCGCCAGCGCGCCCCAAACTCCGCTGCCAGGCGACGTAGCGCCGTCGCCTGAGACAATCTGACTTCCGGTGAGGATTTGACCTCAATCCCCCATATGCCGGAAGCCGTGGATAACAACAGATCGACTTCCAGACCGCTGTGGGTGCGGTAGAACCAGCATTCAGCCTGCGTACCGGTGGTTCGCAGCCATTTGAAGCATTCACCAACCACATAACTCTCGAGCAGCGCTCCGCTGGCGTCGCCCCAATATCCTGTCTGATAGCGCCACAGTCCAGGATCGATCCAGTAGAGTTTCGGCGATTTCACCAGTCGCTTGCCAGGACTGTCAACATAGGGCAGGAGCAAAAAAACCTGGTAGGAGAGTTGCAGATAGTTCAGATAATTGCGCGCTGTGCCAGGGCTGATATCTGCATCACGCGCCAGGTCGGCATAGGAGAGCGTCTGACCGGATCGCAACGCCGCCAGTCGCATAAACCGTCGGAACGGCACGAGTTCATCCAGTCGCGCTACATCTGCCAGATCGCGCTCCAGGTATGTGTTGGCATAAGAAGCCAGCCAGTCCCGTCGATCGCTATCCGTCAGTTCGAGCAATCCCGGCATCCCGCCCCAGCGCAGTCCGTAGTCGAACCAGAAAGCGCGGCGATACGCTTCCTCGCCTAGCAAAACAGGCGGTTGATCACTCAAGAGCGCATCGGCATCGCCCTCTTCCTCGCACAACCGCGCCAGCAGCGTCAACGGCGACGGATGCTCGCCGCCGACCAGCTCTGAAAGCATCAGGGGCCATAATTCGTACATGAATACGCGACCAGCCAGCGTCTCCCGGATGCGCTGGAGCATGACAATCTGCGATGATCCGAGTAACACGCTGAAATTGATCGTGCCCTGATCATAAGCGAACTTGATCTTCTCGAAGATAGCAGGTTCCTTCTGCGCTTCATCGAGCACTGCCTCGCCAATGGTCGTCGCCCAGGCGCGTGTGGGAAGTTCGCGCAGTCGGATGCGCTCCTCGGCTTCGTCGAGCGACAGGCGCCGCAACTGCGCGTAGAGACGCCGCGCCAGCGTGGTTTTGCCCGTTTGCCGCGCTCCGGTGATCATTACCAGGCGGCGTGTTGTCGGTTCGGGCAGGCGATGCTGAATTTGACGGAAAATTGTCATCAACGGTATTGATTTTCCTTGAAAATCGACAATACGATTGTACCATATCCAGAAGCACAGAGCGCTCAATACAGGTTGTTAAAGAAGTCGATCAACACCTCATTCGCCACTGCATCCGGCAGTGTGTCGAGCACCTCGTTGATCAGCGCCATCTCCTGCGGCAACGCACCCGGTTGCAACCCAACCGCTGCCATCAGTCCTTCGACTACGGCTGGCGAAGGGTCTTGCGTGAGCGCCTCGACCACCGAACGCACCAGCGCCAGGTCAATCGGCGGCATATGCCGAACTTCCTCAACGCAGGCGGCAATATCGGCGATCAACGCATCGACGTTATGCGCGACGCCATACGTGATAGAAACGTGCAGATTGCGCGGTGAGCGCGGCGTCGAAAACTGCGGCTGAAGGTACCAACCACGGCGACGCAGAGCATCAGCCAGCTGAAAGACATTGATCGCTTGCGATGCGAAGGAAAACATACTCATTGCCGGACGACCCAACACATACAGACCATCAATCGCATCAACCCCCGCCATTAACCGCTCCGTTGCCGCCTGCACGGTCGCAACCAGATCGCGGTAGCCTGCTTCTCCCAGGTAGTTCAGGATCGCCCACGCACCTGCGATTGGTCCTGCTGAACGCGAACTGAGCGCCGTGGGATTGATAATGGTATACGCGGTCGTTTCGGTCGAGGCAAAGATCTGATGCCGCCGCAGGCTACGGTCGCGGTAGAGCACGACCGATGCCCCCTTTGCAGCGTAGCCGTACTTGTGCATGTCTACTGAGATCGACGTAACGCCGGGAACACTGAAGTCGAATGGCGGGATCGTTCGCCCGAGGGTGCGCAGGAACGGGAGATACATCCCGCCGACGCATGCATCGACGTGGCAGAGCGCTCCGTACTCCTGCGCCAGTGTTGCGATTGCGGGCACAGGGTCGATCACTCCTTGCGAGTAGCATGGCGCCGATGCAACCAGCAGAATGGTGTTGTCGGTGATGGCTGCGCGCATTGCCGTCACATCCGCCTCGAACGTCACCGGATCGAACTCGACGACGACCGGTTTAACGCCGAGATAGTGACCTGCCTTGTGAAACGCAGCGTGCGCCGTGCGCGCCAGAATCATCTCCGGCTGTGTCACGTGTGGTCGGTGTGCGCGCGCCCAATCGCGCGCGGTTTTCACTGCCAGGAGAATGCTCTCCGTGCCGCCACTGGTCATATTGCCGACAACGCACTCGTCGCCCTGCAACAACCCGGCGATCATGCGCACAACGTCATTCTCCAGTTGTGCCACGCTCGGAAAGGTCGTCGGGTCCAGGCAGTTCTCGCTGAGGTACAATGAGTATGCCTCTTTGACCAGCGTCGCAGCGATCTCAGCGGGCTGATAGATATACGCAAAAACCCGACCGGAGCGCCAGTCCATATCCTGCGCCTTGAATCCGTGGAGGAGGGTCATGATCTCGTCCGGCGTTCTGCCGACAGGCGAAATAGTCACGAGGACGTCCTTTCCAGCGCGAGGTCGCGCCTGACGGCGCGTTCCAGCGGGTACTTCCACATAAAGAAAGCGATGAGCAGCGCCGCAATCATCGGCGTGCCACCGATCAGGAAGCGAACGCCCCACGCGGCGCTTTCCGGTTGCGCGTCGCTCCCTGCCACATACCCCGATAACGACAAAACGGCGGCGAAGAGCACCCCCTGCGCCGAAAACGCCAGTTTGGTGATGCCGCCATTGATGCCAAAGAAGATCCCTTCGCGCCGGTAGCCGTGGCGCGCCGCGTCGTCGTCGATAACTTCAGAGATGAGCGGGAACGGCATAATCATCGACCCTGCCAGTCCGGGAACCACCAGGAGCGTGCCAATCAAGCCAGTATAAAAGTCATTTGCCAGGATCATCGCAAGAAATCCGGGAATGAAGCAGAAACTGGTGATAATCCACGACCGGCGCGGTCCAATCCGCGCGACCATTGGGCGCCAGATCAGGAGCATCGGGATCGTTAGCAGGATGGGCACGCCAAGCAGGATCGCCTCGGCGTCGCCGCCGCTCAGGCGCATACCAAAGACTTCCGTTTGTCCCTGAATGCCAAGCGCATATTTGCGCCAGAATGGGAGCATCGCCGCCAGCACCAGCCAGATATATTCTTTGGCGATATTGGCGCCGATGAACCAGCGGAAAGGACGACTGGAAAGCGCAATACGGAGTGATTCGATCAACCCGAACCGATCATCTTTGATTTTTGAGATGTCTTCACGGACACCGGCCATTGAGATCAGATATCCCACCGCCACCAGTGTGCCCATGATAGCGCCCATCCAGATGTAGCCGACCCCTTCCGCCAGGATCGGCGCGAGGATGAAGGAAAGCAGGAGCGCAATCGTTGCCAACACCTCACGCACGGCGGAGAGATCGATGCGCGCTTTCAGGTGCGGCGCAACTTCCGGGAAAAGCGCGTTGTAGGCGATGATTGTCAGACTGTAGAGGGTGTCGAAGATGAACAGAATGATCAGGAAATAGGCGGCGAGCAACCACGGCGATTGCCCTGGCGGCGTCCAGAGGAAGAAGAAGGAGAGTCCGAGCGGCACAGCGCCAAAGAGGACATACGGCACCCGTCGCCCCATCGGTGTGCGCGTTCGGTCCGAGAGTTGCCCCATGAGCGGATCGTTGATGGCGTTCCACAAGCCATAGATCGTCCAGATCACACCGGCTGCCGCTGCATTCAGTCCCAGCACATCGACATAGTAGAACTGAATGCGGTTTCCGAACACCTGATAGGCGATTGTGTTGGCGAAGTTGCCCATCGAATACGCAATGTAGCGGAGAAGCCTGCCCATCCTCGTTCCTCCTTGAACCTGATAGGACGACGACACACTATGGGTTCTGTTTGATCCCTGGATTGTCCGGCAACCCCAGCATCCGGGCGGTGTAGACGTGCAGGAACCGCTTGAATGCCGCAACCCGTTCGGGATTCGTCGGATCAACGCGCGCGCCGGTCGCATCGAGCGGACTACCGGCGAAGTAGCCGTAGAGTATCCAGACGAAGCTGGTGAGGATCAGGCGTAGATCGATGTCGGTCGCTGTAATCGTCCCTGCCGACTGTGCCCGTTCCAGTGCTGTGAGAACCATGTCGTACAGTGGCAATGATACTTCCGCCTCGACCGCAACTGGCGACTCGTCCCGTTCCAGCCAACGTCGCAACCACAGCCGTGGCGTTTCCGGCTGTTCGATGGTCAGATCAACCAGCGCATCGACCAGTGCATTCAACCGCTGTTGGAGCGCCACGGGATCGGTGATGTCGTCGTCGGTCAGGGGATGCGTGTACGCCGCGATGAGCGCGCGTTCCCGCTCTGCGAGACGCCGGAATACTGCCTTGTAGAGTTCCTGCTTGCTGCTGACGTGGTAGTGGATCGTTGCAATATTCAATCCGACCGCCGCCGCAAGCGTGCGCATGGAGAGTCCGTGGTAGCCATGCTCGGCAAAGAGGGTTGCGGCAATGGTCAGAATGCGCTCAACCGTGCTGCCGGTTGCTTCGTGCGACGGACCATCCATAGGAGTGATCTTCCTGATGAGGAACGAACCCTGTTACCTGTCTGCTGAACGATCAGACAGGGCGGAGAACAGGCATCCGTTATCAATCAAGCGTTTGATGGAATATCTGGAGTATATACAATGACAGTGATAGTTGTCAAGAAGCAGTGTGTCTGTGAGCACGATCCATCATCGCCGTAAGCGCTATGCCAGAATAGGACCAAAGGGAGATAGCGGAACTTCAGCATATATCGTATACTTGGGATAACCCTTTCTTCCCCTCCTTCGCCAGGAGGCCCCGGTTCCTGCCGGGGCTTTCTGGTTTTTCGATCCTGAACGTGGGGTGGATGAGATGGCACACGGATCGAGACGGATGCCCACGGATCGGAAGAATCCATCCGTGCCAACCCGTCGCATCCGCGTCCTATTGGTGGGGCCCATGGATCGCCACGGATCGGGACGGATGCCCACGGATCGGAAGAACCCATCCGCGCCAATCCGTGTCCTATCCCGGGCGCTCATCTCGCACACCCCTCCCCGGCGCGTGGTATCATGCTCGCAATCAATTCAAAGAAACGAGGTGGGCAATGAGCAGCACGATGACAGCGGCAGCGCCGATTGTCTACCCCGATAGCGACGGGATGCCGATGGCGGACAACACGCAACAGTTTCGCGCAATCGTGACCATCCAGGGGAACCTGGAGGCGCTGTTCCGCGACCGCGCCGATGTGTTCGTGGCGGGCGACCTGCTCTGGTACCCGGTGGAAGGGCGCCCCGACATCCGCCGCGCGCCGGATGCGATGGTGGTCTTCGGGCGTCCGAAGGGCGACCGCGGCTCGTACCGGCAGTGGGAGGAGGAAGGGATTGCGCCGCAGGTGGTGTTCGAGGTGCTGTCGCCGGGGAACACGCTGACGGAGATGGCGGCGAAGTTTGAGTTCTACGACCGGTACGGAGTGGAGGAGTACTACCTGTACGACCCGGCGAGCGGCGACTTGAGCGGATGGCGGCGTGAGGGCGGACGGTTGCGGGTGATCGAAGAGATCGACGGGTGGGTGAGTCCGCGTTTAGGGGTGCGGTTCCGACGCGAGGGGGGCGAGGTGCGGATGTACCTGCCGGACGGGCGTCCATTTCTGAGTTTTGTGGAGGTGCAAGAGCAGTTGGATCGCGAACGGCAGCGCGCCGAGGCGGAGCGGCAACGCGCGGAAGCGGAACGACAGCGCGCCGAGGCGGAGCAGCAACGCGCGGAAGCGGAACGGCAGCGCGCCGAGCGCCTGGCGGCGCGCCTGCGCGCCCTGGGCATCGACCCGGACGAGGACGTGTGAGATGATGCAGCGAGGTGGGCAATGAGCAGCACGATGACAGCGGCAGCGCCGATTGTCTACCCCGATAGCGACGGGATGCCGATGGCGGACAACACGCAACAGTTTCGCGCAATCGTGACCATCCAGGGCAATCTGGAGGCGCTGTTCCGCGACCGCGCCGATGTGTTCGTGGCGGGCGACCTGCTCTGGTACCCGGTGGAAGGGCGCCCCGACATCCGCCGCGCGCCGGATGCGATGGTGGTCTTCGGGCGTCCGAAGGGCGACCGCGGCTCGTACCGGCAGTGGGAGGAGGAAGGGATTGCGCCGCAGGTGGTGTTCGAGGTGCTGTCGCCGGGGAACACGCTGACGGAGATGGCGGCGAAGTTTGAGTTCTACGACCGGTACGGAGTGGAGGAGTACTACCTGTACGACCCGGCGAGCGGCGACTTGAGCGGATGGCGGCGTGAGGGCGGACGGTTGCGGGTGATCGAGGAGATCGACGGGTGGGTGAGTCCGCGTTTAGGGGTGCGGTTCCGACGCGAGGGAGGCGAGGTGCGGATGTACCTGCCGGACGGGCGTCCATTTCTGAGTTTTGTGGAGGTGCAAGAGCAGTTGGATCGCGAGCGGCAGCGCGCCGAGGCGGAGCAGCAACGCGCGGAAGCGGAACGGCAGCGCGCCGAGGCGGAGCAGCAACGTGCGGAAGCGGAACGGCAGCGCGCCGAGGCGGAGCAGCAACGTGCGGAAGCGGAACGGCAGCGCGCCGAGCGCCTGGCGGCGCGCCTGCGCGCTCTGGGCATCGACCCGGACGAGGACGTGTGAGATGATGCAGCGAGGTGGGCAATGAGCAGCACGATGACAGCGGCAGCGCCGATTGTCTACCCCGATAGCGACGGGATGCCGATGGCGGACAACACGCAACAGTTTCGCGCGATTGTGACCATCCAGGGGAACCTGGAGGCGCTGTTCCGCGACCGCGCCGATGTGTTCGTGGCGGGCGACCTGCTCTGGTACCCGGTGGAAGGGCGCCCCGACATCCGCCGCGCGCCGGATGCGATGGTGGTCTTCGGGCGTCCGAAGGGCGACCGCGGCTCGTACCGGCAGTGGGAGGAGGAAGGGATTGCGCCGCAGGTGGTGTTCGAGGTGCTGTCGCCGGGGAACACGCTGACGGAGATGGCGGCGAAGTTTGAGTTCTACGACCGGTACGGAGTGGAGGAGTACTACCTGTACGACCCGGCGAGCGGCGACTTGAGCGGATGGCGGCGTGAGGGCGGACGGTTGCGGGTGATCGAAGAGATCGACGGGTGGGTGAGTCCGCGTTTAGGGGTGCGGTTCCGACGCGAGGGGGGCGAGGTGCGGATGTACCTGCCGGACGGGCGTCCATTTCTAAGTTTTGTGGAACTGCAAGACCAACTCGAGCGCGAGCGGCAGCGCGCCGAGGCGGAGCAGCAACGTGCGGAAGCGGAACGGCAGCGCGCCGAGCGCCTGGCGGCGCGCCTGCGCGCTCTGGGCATCGACCCGGACGAGGACGTGTGAGATGATGCAGCGAGGTGGGCAATGAGCAGCACGATGACAGCGGCAGCGCCGATTGTCTACCCCGATAGCGACGGGATGCCGATGGCGGACAACACGCAACAGTTTCGCGCAATCGTGACCATCCAGGGGAACCTGGAGGCGCTGTTCCGCGACCGCGCCGATGTGTTCGTGGCGGGCGACCTGCTCTGGTACCCGGTGGAAGGGCGCCCCGACATCCGCCGCGCGCCGGATGCGATGGTGGTCTTCGGGCGTCCGAAGGGCGACCGCGGCTCGTACCGGCAGTGGGAGGAGGAAGGGATTGCGCCGCAGGTGGTGTTCGAGGTGCTGTCGCCGGGGAACACGCTGACGGAGATGGCGGCGAAGTTTGAGTTCTACGACCGGTACGGAGTGGAGGAGTACTACCTG
Organism: Roseiflexus castenholzii DSM 13941; assembly: GCF_000017805.1. GTDB lineage: Bacteria > Chloroflexota > Chloroflexia > Chloroflexales > Roseiflexaceae > Roseiflexus > Roseiflexus castenholzii. The sequence continues at coordinate 2,821,142 of NC_009767.1, forward strand.
TACGACCCGGCGAGCGGCGACTTGAGCGGATGGCGGCGTGAGGGCGGACGGTTGCGGGTGATCGAAGAGATTGACGGGTGGGTGAGTCCGCGTTTAGGGGTGCGGTTCCGACGCGAGGGGGGCGAGGTGCGGATGTACCTGCCGGACGGGCGTCCATTTCTGAGTTTTGTGGAGGTGCAAGAGCAGTTGGATCGCGAGCGGCAGCGCGCCGAGCGCCTGGCGGCGCGCCTGCGTGCTCTGGGCATCGACCCGGATGCGGATACCCTGTAAATACCGAACCTCCCAAGCCTTCGCCGCTCAACGCAGCGACTGGGCATCGACCCGGATGTGGATACCCTGTAATACTGCAAACGCCGCAGAGACGTTGCGACGCAACCTCCCTGCGGCGTTTTTCTTTGTCTCCGGCGCGCCTACCGGATAATCAGCGGCAGAACGACCGTGTACGTTCCGCCGGTCGTCGCTTCGGACGTCGCCGGTCCGTAGATGTGTGTTGAGCCGTCGGTGGTCTCTTCGACCAGCCAGTAGGTGTAACGAACGCCTGGCGCCGCTGTTGTATCGCTCCAGACGTATGCCGCGCCGCTGCCGATGCTTCCTCTTGCGGGAATGAGGCGATCTGTGATGCGCGCAGCATCGTTGCGACTGCCGCTGGCGCTGCGTTCGATGTGGAAACCGCGCGTCTGGAATTCAGCCGCCGTTTCCCAGCGAATGACGATGCCGTTCGCGCTGCGCTCGACGCTGAAGCGCGTCAGTTGGATGGCGGTCGGCGAGATCGGCGACAGCCCAAGGTACCACGTCGGATCGATCTGCCCTGGTGTCAGGGTGAAGATTGGCGTCTGACCGGTCGCCGGATCGGCGTCGCTGTCGTTGCCCCGATCGCTTCCCCGGTGCGGCGGGCTGACGTAGTAGCCGGGCGGGACGCTGAATGCGATCCGATACTCACCCGGTTCAACGTCGGTGAACATATAGTACCCATTGGCGTCCGTGGTCCGTGTGGCAACGAGTGTGCCGTCACTGCGCAGCAATCGTACTTCGATGCCGCCGATCCCCGGTTCATCCGCCTCATGGATGCCGTCCAGGTCGCGGTCGAGCCACACCAGGCTGCCTACCGACGCCAGTTGATACAGACCAATGTCGAGATCGCGGCGCGCCTCGCCGGTGCTCAGGGTAATCAGGTTGCTGCGCCGCGTGGTGCGGTCAACGTCGGAGTCGAGCGCCGGATCACTTCCTGCTCCGCGCGGGCTGATGCTGCGTCCCGGCGTTGCGCCAATTCCCACCGTGTACGTCCCTGCGGGCAGGTTGTCGAACAGGTAGTTGCCGTTCAGGTCGGTCGTGGTGGTGATCAGCAGCGTGCCGGTCGAGTCGTAGAGCGCGACGACAATGCCGCTGACCCCCGTTTCTCCGCCTTCCTGGATGCCATTGGCGTTGGCATCGTTCCAGACACGGTCGCCGATGCTGGCGCTGCCCTGGTAGCCGAAGTCTACGTCGATGCGCGCCTGTCCGTCGCTCAACGTGACACCGGTGACCATGCCAGGCGTCCCGATTCCGTCCAGATCGTAGGTGGCATCGATGCCGCCGGGCAGGGTCGAGGCATCGATCCGCACGGTGTACGTTCCGGCATGCAGCCCATCGATCAGGTAGTTGCCGCTGGCATCGGTGGCATCGAATGGTTCGTTCGGATCACGCGCGCCATTGTTGTTCAGGTCGAGATAGACCGTCACACCGCCGATTCCTGGCTCACCGACGTCTTGCGCGCCATCGCCGTTGCGGTCGAGCCACACGCGGTCGCCGATGCTGGCGCTGCCCCGGTAGCCAAAGTCCACGTCGGTGCGGGTCGCACCCGCCGCCAGCGATGCAATCGCGGTGTGTGGCGTTGCGGTTGCGCCGTCCAGGTCGTAGGTCTGGCTGACGCCTGCCGGCAGTGTGGTCGCATCCACGCGCACGGTGTATGTTCCGCCCGCCAGACCGCCGAAGAAGTAGCGACCATCCGCATCGGTCGTTACCGTGGGTTCGCCGGCGTTGAGGGAGCCGTTGTTGTTCAGGTCGAGGTAGACCGTCACACCGCCGATTCCCGGCTCGCCGGCGTCTTGCACGCCATCGCCGTTGCGGTCGAGCCACACGCGGTCACCCAGCCCGGCGTTTGCCAATTCGCCAAAGTTGTAGGTGATGCCGTCGATTCCGGCGGGCAGAACGATGTCGCCGATCACGTCGTTGCTGACGAGCGTGCCGACCGGTGCGCCGCCAATCGTGCCGACGCTGTCCTGCCCGTCGCTGTAGATCAGCGGCTGTGTCTCGCTGATGGTGTAGGTCCCCGCCAGAAGGTTCTCGAAGCGGTAACTGCCATCCGCCATGGTCAGCGTCGTAGACACGACATTCCCCACGCCGTCGAGCAGGGTGACGGTCACGCCGCCGATACCGCTTTCACCGGTGTCGAACACGCCGTCGTTGTCGCTGTCCACGTAGACGAAGCCGCTCAGGGTGCTGACGGTCTCGCCAAAGTTCTGGTCGGTCAGACCGGTCAGTGGAACCGTGACGCTCAGCGTGTTCGGCGTCGAGCTGCCGTAGCCGGTCGGCTGCATCTGCTCGATGGTGTAGTTGCCCGCCGGCAGGTTGTCGAAGCGGTAGCTGCCGTCTGCCAGGGTGGTCGTTGTGGAGACGACATTCCCCAGGCTGTCGCGCAGCGTAATCGTCACGCCGCCGAGACGCCCGCTCTCGCCGCTGTCGAGCGTTCCATCACGATTGGTGTCGATCCAGACGACGCCGCTGACGAAGGTTCCCAGTTCGCCGAAGTCGTAGTTGGCCGCATCGACCCCTGCGCCAAGCACGATGGTGCTGACTTGATCGTTGCTCAGGTCGCCGCCTTCCGTGCCGACGCGGTCGCGTCCATCGTTGTACGCCGCCGGTTGCGTCTCGCTGACGGTGTAGGTCCCCGGACGCAGGTTGTCGAAGGTGTAGAAGCCGGTGATCGTGGTCGTGGTTGTTAGCAGGACACTGTTGCCCAGGTCGTCGGTTCCAGTCAGGGTGATGGTGACGCCGCTGATCCCCGGCTCACCCGCGTCAGGCACACCATTATCGTTGTCGTCGCGGTAGACCAACCCCGACAGGCTTGCCGGGCGCAGTTCGCCGAAGTTGTTGTTCAGGCTCGCGCCGCCTGGCGGCAGTGTGATGCCTGCGATCCGGTCGTTGATCATCGTGTCGCCGCCGAGCGTTCCTGCTGTGTCGCGTCCGTCGAGATAGCCGGACGGCTGCGTCTCGCTCACGGTGTAGGTCCCCGGACGCAGGTTGTCGAAGGCGTAGAAGCCGGTGATCGTCGTGGTGGTCGTCAGGCTCACCGGGTTGCCCAGGTCGTCGGTTCCGGTCAGCGTGATCGTCACGCCGCCGATGCCGTTCTCGCCGGTGTCGAAGACGCCGTCGTTGTCGTCGTCCTCGTACACGAACCCGGCGATGCGGGCTGCCGGAACCTCACCGAAGTCATACCCCGTCGCAGCAACGCCTGCATTCAGGGTGATATTGCCGATCACGTCGTTGCTGAGGATGCTCCCGCCTGCCGTACCGACGGTTTCGGCGCCGTCGAAGTAGCCGGACGGCTGCGTCTCGATCACCGTGTAGGTTCCCGGACGCAGGTTGTCGAAGGTGTAGAAGCCGGTGATCGTGGTCGTGGTCGTCAGGTTCACCGGGTTGCCCAGGTCGTCGGTTCCGGTCAGGGTGATGGTGACGCCACTGATCCCCGGCTCGCTCCCGTCGCGGCTGCCGTTGTTGTTGTCGTCGCGGTAGACCAACCCCGACAGGCTTGCCGGACGCAGTTCACCAAAGTTGTTGTTCAGGCTGGCAGCGCCTGGCGGCAGCGCGATGCTGGCGATCCGGTCGTTGACCGTCGTGTCGCCGCCGAGCGTTCCCGCCGTGTCAAGTCCGTCGAGATAGCCGGACGGCTGCGTCTCGCTCACGGTGTAGGTCCCCGGACGCAGGTTGTCGAAGGCGTAGAAGCCGGTGATCGTCGTGGTGGTCGTCAGGTTCACCGGGTTGCCCAGGTCGTCGGTTCCGGTCAGGGTGACGGTCACGCCGCCGATGCCGTTCTCGCCGGTGTCGAAGACGCCGTCGTTGTTGTCGTCCTCGTACACGAACCCGGCGATGCGGGCTGCCGGTATTTCGCCGAAATTGTTGTTCTCGCCGTTGGTCGAGGTGTCAACCGGCAGCACGATGTTGCTCAACACATCATTGCCGGTCGCGCCGCCCTGTGTGCCGATAGCGTCGGTTCCGTCCAGATAGCCGGACGGCTGCGTTTCCAGCAGGGTGTACACACCCGGATAGAGATTGTCGAAGCGGTAGAAGCCGGTGATCGTCGTGGTGGTCGTCAGCAGGACGCTGTTGCCCAGGTGGTCGGTTCCCGACAGCGTGATGGTCACGCCGCCGATGCCGCTTTCACCCGTGTCGAACACGCCGTCGTTGTCGCTGTCCACGTAGACGAAGCCGCTCAGACTGTTGCTACGAATGGTGAGCGTGTCAGAGGACTCAACCGGCGTCTGCACCCGCTCGGTTGGATCATCACCCGGCAGGCTGGTCGATTGCGCCATGCGCGCCGTGTTGGTGATCGTCGTCCCCGGCGTCACCGTGCCGGTCAGGTTGACGCGGAAGGTGAAGGTCATCGTCGCACCGACCGGGATCGGTCCACCCTCGTAGCGCACCTGATTGCCGGTGCGCGAGGGGGTGAAGGTCGCCGGGTAGTCGCTCCCCGCCGTGCCGAAAGATGTGGTGTCGGCGTCGAACTCAGGCGGCAGCGTATCGGTGATAACCACGTCGAAGGCATCGGACGCGCCGATGTTCGTCACCGTCAGTGTGATCGTGATCGGATCGCCCGCATTCGCCACCATCTGAACAATATCTTTAGTGATCGTCAACTGCGGCTCAACGACGCGCACTGTTTCAGTGTCGGTGAACGCGCGTGTGATGTTCGAACCGTCGGTGTAACGCATGGTTGCGGTATTCGTCAGGATGGTCTGTCCCGGCGGGATCAACCCGACCATCCCCGGCTCATTGAGCGCCCGCACCCGCGCCACAACCAGGAAGCGGTTGTTTGCCGCGTCGTTGTCACCGGTCACCACGACGTCGCCGGTGAACGTAAAGGTGACGTCATCGCCGCTGCCCGCGCCGCCGGTGACGGTGATCGACGGCACGGTTCCGGCGAAGTCCTGCGTCAACAGACCGCCGCTCTGCGCTGCGTCGGTGATGACCGTGACCCCTTCGTAGTCGAGTCCTGCCGGCAGGTCATCGGTCAGCGTCAGGTCGCGGATCGTGCCTTCCGGTAGATCGACGATCAGGGTATAACTGATGACTTCGCCGATGGTGACGTCTGTGCCGCTCGTGTGGGTGGCGCTGGTGCTCAGGATCGCCTTGCTGAAGGCGCCCTGCCCGACGGAGTGTGTGGCGCTGCTGCTGCTGCTGCGGCTGCGCTCGCGGTCGGTTCCATCGCTGACGCCGGTGGCATCCGGGCTGAGGTCCTGGTTTGGACCGGGCAGGCTGGTGGAGGTCAGCACGGCGGTGTTGGTGATGACCTCGCCGGGCTGGACGCTCTGCCGCAGCACGCCGGTGATCGTCAGGGTGACAGTCTCGCCGCGCGGAAGCGTGAACGGCGTAGTCGTTGTCAACGTGTTGCCCGCCACGCTAAAGTTGCCGGTGATGTCGCCATCAACCGAGTGCGTGGCGTTCACATTGGCGATTGTGATCGGCGCAGTGAGTGATGAGCCAACCGTCGCCGGCAGCGCATCGCTGATCGCCACATCGAAGGCGTCTGCCAGACTGCGCGCCGTGTGGCTCAGGGTGATGGTGTATGTCACGGCATCGCCAGCGTCGCCGCTTGCTGGAGTGACCGATTTGGCAATCGCCAGTTCCGGCTCGACGACCGTGACCGTTGCGCCGTTCGGGTCAATCAGCAGATCGGTCGGCGGCTGCGGCGTCGATGGCACATCGAACTGCCCACTATTCGTCAGGGTCTTCTGGCTGCCGCTGAAGCCGGTGTTGCCCGCTACATCGAGCACGACAACCTGGTAGCGAATGAAGAAGGTATTGTTGCGCGCGTCGTTGTCCCCCGGCAGCGTGATCTGGTCGAACTCGAAGCGGATGCCGGTTCCGTTCAGGAATTGCCCGCTGCCGATTGGCGTCACCGAAGGATCGGTCGTGTCACTGAAGACGCCGTTGAACGCCAGGCTGCCTGCATCGGTCGGGTGACCGCCGGCGAGCGGCGGGTCACCGGTGGCGAGCGTGCCGGTGATCAGCGTCGCGCTTCCCGGCAGGTATGCCATGCCGCTCGGCACCGTGTCGGTGATCACCAGCCCGCTTGTTACCCCCTCCGGCAGACTGACTGCCAGGCGATAGGTCACGATTTCGCCGATGGTCACGTCTGTGCCAGGCGTCGAGGGGGCAATCCCTTCGACCACCGATTTCGACACGACAACCGGCGCAATTGCGGTCGTCGTTACTGATGAAATGAGACCATAATTGTTGAGTTGCGTGCTGTCCAGGTTGCAGTCGCCGGGCAGGCTGCTGCACTCCGGCGGGTTGGGCACATCGGCGCCGGTGCGCTCGTCCGGGTTGGTTCCGGGTGTGCTGCTCCAGAACATCGACGCGCGGTTGGTGATGATCTGATCGGTCGTCACTGTGCTCGTCAGGTCGCCGGTGAATGTGATGGTCACCGTAGCGCCGAGCGGCAGGGTAATCGGCGCAGTCGTGCGCAGGATGCGATCCGGTCCGACGGTAGCGATCTCGAAGTCGGCGGCGCTTACGTCGGGAGCGCCCGTAACATTGACTGCAACAATCGTCGGGTTGATCAGTTCGGGCGCAATTGTGTCGCTGATCACCACGTCGTAAGCGTCCATTTCGCTGCGTAGCGCGATATTCTCGATGCGCAGCGTATAGGTGATCGGGTCGCCAGCGTCGGCTGCTGCGCCGCTGACCGACTTCAGGATCGATGGTGTCGGCTCGATGATCGTCACGCGCGGTTCGGTCGGATCGCGCAGTTCGTTGTCACCGCCGCTGTAGCCGTTCGTGTAGCGCAGCGCGCCGCCGTTGTCGCGGCTGGCGCCGCTCTGGTTCGCCGCCGTATTGGTGGCAATCAGGCGAACGCGGATGATGAAGGAGTTGTTGTTCGGGTTGTTGTCATCGGCAATGGTGACGTTGCCGAAGGAGAAGAGCGCGTCCACGCCGTCCTGTCCGAGCGTCCCCGTGCCGGAGACGGACAGCGTCGGCGACGCAACCGCCGCCGGATCACTGAAGTTTTCGGCGAGCGATCCGCCGGCCGTCGTTACAATCTGGTAGCCGAGACCGCCGTTGAACGAGGTGTCGAAACGCATCCCATCGGGCACGGCATCGACGACGCGCAGGTTGTTCGTCGTCCCTTCGGGCAGAGTCACGCGCAGGTCGTAGAGCACCGCTTCGCCGACAGCGACGCTGGCGCCGGAAGTGCCCGGCACGCTGCTGTCATCATCGGAGATGCTGCCACCCTGGAATTGCTTGTCGAACATCGGCGCCGCCAGGTGGTTCAGCGCAATAGCGCCGACGCTGTAGTTATTGCGGATTCCGTTGTTCGACGGCGGCGTGTTGTTGGTCGGGTTGAGCACACCCTGCCCGGTGCGCTCGCCATTCTGCGTACCTGCCGTGCCCGCATCAACGTTGGAGCCGGTCGGGTTGCTGAGCGTGCCGCGCGCGCCCGGCAGGCTGGTGTACTGCACCCGCGCTGTGTTCGTGATCTGTGCGCTGGCGACCGTTCCGGTAACCACGCGCACTGTCGCCGTGATGACGACATCGTTTCTGCCGGCGGTGATGTCCTGGACCGAGTCGAGGCGATCCAGCGTGTAACTGATCACGCCGCCGACGCCGAGGGTCGAGCCGTTGGTCGCCGTGGTTCCGGTCGGCGCGTCGATCTGCACGCCCAAGAGTTCCAGCGTTGGTGGAAGCTGATCAAAGACCGTCACATCAAAAGCGGCGACTTGATCCACAATCTCGAAATTAGTGGACGTGGTGATAGGCGTTTCTGAAGGCGCCGTTTGCACCGCGAAGGTGCGCCCGGCGTTGATCGTGCCGCCGGTGACATACACCTGCGCGCCGATCACCGCTTCGAGGTGCGAATCGAACTCCGGCACGCGCTCGAGGGTCAGGGTTGGGGAGGTAAACCCGGTGACCTGGTACACACCATTTGCGGCGGTGCTCTGGTTCTTCACCAGGATGCGCGTACCAACCGGGAAGTTGGTTGCGTTGACCGGAATACCGTCGATGGTCGTTGCGGTTGTTGTCAGTGTTCCTCGTCCAAGGAGTCCGCCACTAGAATTGAAATTCGCTCCTCCCAATGAACCGGTTGTCGCCACTGCCACGGTCATTGCCGGCGCCACTTCGCGCCAGTTGAGCGCACCGGCGTTGATGGTTGGAACCGGCTCGTCCAGGTAGTAGGTTCTACCTGCCAGGGTGGCGCCTTCTTGCACGAACACACGGTAGCCGAGCGCCAGTTCCGCTGTGTCGTCCATGTCGGTTGCGCGGTCCCAGACGCGCGCGCCGGTGAATGGATCGATGAAGACCAGCGTATAGATGCCGTTTTCCGCAGCGTTCGTCTGGCTGCGCACCAGGATGCGGTCGCCGACATTCAGTGTCACGCCATCGACCGTGGCGGGCGCATTGGCGAACTGACCGGTTCCGCCGAACCCGCCGGTGGCGTTGAAACCGGCGATGTTCCCGGTAGTGGCGACGCGCACCGGAACCGCCGGGCTGGTGGGCCAGGCGACGCCGTTGGCGAAGCGCAGCGTGTAGGTGAAGACATCCCCGGCATCAACCGGCGGCGCGCTGGCGAGCGTCTTGCTCAGGTTGTTGATCTGCGGCTCGACGACGGTGATGCGGTTGATCCCGTTCTGCGCAGACGTTGATCCAACCTGCGACCCATTGCGGAAGTACTGGAAGTCGTTGTTCAACCCCACGCCGCTCTGGTTGCCGACGTTGAACACGTTCAACACCTGAGCGTTGAACTCGATGACGATGAATTCCAGATCGTCGTCGTTGTCGTTGTTGACGATATTTCCGAGGCGGAAGAAGACATCGCTGCCATTGTTATATGTGTCGGTATCTGTTAAGACATCGTTGCTCGATGAGACATTGCCGTCGAACGCAGTCCCCTCGCCGATTGCCAGCCCATTGCCGCTGCCGACCGCCAGGCTCAATCCGACAACACTATCCTGGTTGCCGGTAATATTCAGCCCTGTGCCGCTGAGTGCGGGAACCTGCGCGCCGGCGCTCGTCGATGTTATGCCGTTGGTGCTGACGAATGCCACCCGCGCGGTATTGTCGTTGATGAAGCGCATGCCGGTGGGAATGCGATCCAGCAGTTGCAGGTTTGGCGACGTGCCTTCAGGGATCGTCGTCACCAGCCGGTAGCGCACAATCTCACCCGGCGCTGCGATATTGCCGAACGCGATCACTGCGTCGATATCGATGTCGAACTGCGCTGTGCCATCGTCGCCGCGAATTTCGAGGCGAACAATGTTGCGCAGATCGAGACCCGGCGTTGTGCCTGCTGCGATCGTCGTGCTGTTTGGCCCGAGCAGGTTTTGCGGCACAAGCGTAAACGTCGAGGTGGTGAAGTTGCTCGCAGGGAAGCGCCAGCGCCAGTTGGTGCCGTCGGCGTCCTGAAGGTGGATATCGATGTTATTGGCGCCATTCCCGGCGACCAGGCGCGCGGAGAGCGCCAGCGCAGTGTGGTTGGAGAGATCGACCGGCGTGGCGAAGGTGATGAAACCGCCGCCGCGCTCTGTCGAGTTTCCGGCAATGCGCACGAAAGTCGAGAAGACTGTGACATTGCCCGGCGCGTCGTCCCAGGTGTTGTTGCCGCCGGTGAACACTGACCCCGGCAGGAAGCCATCGAACCCGGCGTTATTGAAATCTGCCAGGACGAGCGGATCGGCGGTATGCGCTTCCGACGTGGCGACGATCCGCTTTGCCAGCGCCGGCGCAACAATCGTGACCATCGCCGTGTCGCTGCCAGCGTAGTCGTTAATGCCGCCGGAACCGTTGCGCTCGCCGGTGGCGCTGCCGCTCGTTCCCGCCGTCGAGCCGAAGAACCCGCCCGTGCCGGTGTTCCCCGGCAGGCTGGTGTAGGTCAGGCTCGCGGTGTTCGTGATCGCCTGACCAGGGACGACGGAGACATTCAGGGTTGCCTGGTAGGTGATGGTCACATTACATCCCGGCGGCACACGCCCGATCGTCACGTCCACTGTGTTGCCTGCGCTGGCGTTGGTGACGCCGGTAGCGCAGCCGCCTGCGGACGACACCGAGATGCTGGCAGGAATGAGGGTTACATCGGCGGGCAGCGTATCGAGAATGCGCGCGTCAAAGGCATCGCTCACCATCGCGCCCGTCGCGTTCGCAAAGGTGACGGTGTAGGTGATGAGGTCAAAGGCGTCGCCGCTCGTCGGGGTGGCGGTCTTGTTGTTCGTCGCGGCATTGAACGCAATATTCGGCTCGACGACGGTGACAGACGTCGGCGCCGAGGGATCGGTCTCGAATGCGCCGAAGCCAGGCGGGTTCATGCGCGCAACCACAGTATTGTTGCGCACATCGCCAGCGTCGTTCGGGTCAGTCGTGTCGTTATCGACAATCGCGTTGAACTCGACGACAATAAACTCTTCATCGGCGTCATTGTCGTTGTTCGACAGATTGCCAAAGCGGAAGAAGACATCGGTTCCACTGCCATAGACATCCTGGTTCGTCGTTTCGTTGCTGGAGATATTGCTGTCCCCAAACGTGCAGTTAATGCTCGACGAGGGGAGAATTGTTGGATTCAACACATCGGCAAGCGTGGCGACGCCGGTCGGGTTGATTGCCGGGCAGGAAACCGGAGCAACGTCATAGACGCCTGCCGTGGTGATGTTGCTGTTGGCAATGAACGCGAAGCGCGCCGACCCGTCATTGAGGAAGGTCAACCCCGGCGGCAACCGGTCGACCAGTGAGAAGGCATAGACCGAGGCTTCCGGTCCGCCAATTGCAATGCGGAAGCGCACAATTTCGCCAATCGTCACGTTGCTGTCGGAGGTGTGCGCTTCGGATGTGGCCACCAGCGCCTTGCCCGGCGTTACCGTCGGGATGACGAACGTGGCCGAACCGGTGGCGGCGTAGTCGTTCAGCGCGCCGCCGGGTCCATCGGCGCCGGTGCGCTCCGTTGAGTCGGCAGCGTGCGTCGAGCGTTGCCCCGGATTGCCGTCGAGCGACGTCCAGCGCAGAAAGGCAGTGTTTGTGATCGTCGCGCCGGGCATGGCGGCGTTGGAGAGCGTGCCGCGCACAACGATGCTGATTGTGCGTCCCTGGGCAACATCAATCGGCGTCGGGTTGCTGAGGGTCCAGGATGTCGCATCACTGCCGGTCAGCGTGAAATCGGCGGTCGTCAGCAGACTGGCGCTGTCGGTGACGCTCAGCACTGCTGGCGTGAGAATGAGCGAGCCGCTGCCAAACGGATCGATGGGCAGGGTATCGGTGATCACCGCATCGTAGGCGTCGGTCTGGCTGCCTGCTGTGTGACTGATGGTGATGGTGTAGTCGATGGTATCGCCGGCATCATATGGACCAGGCGGCAAAGTCTTGCCCACCGCCAGGGTCGGCTCGATGATCGTGACATTTTCGGTTTCGACCGGCAACAGCGCATATGAACCCTGTCCAGGGACATCCCACGAAAAATCGGCGCGGTTGTTGCGCTGCGCGCCGCTCTGGTTGGCGACGGTATTCAGCACAACGGCGCGGTAGGTGATGGCGATTGTTTCGTCAGCGGCATTATTCCGGTCGCTGTTGGTGATCGCGCCGAAATTGAACACAAGTGTCTGCCCGCCTGCGCCAATCGTGGTGTTTGCCGGAGTTGCGCCAACTGTCGGCAGCCCGCCGCCGACAAAACTGAGGGACGGTGACGCCGTGACTCCCGTCACATCGACAAACGCCAGCCCGACGTCGAGCGTATCGGTCAGCGCGGCGTTTGACATAACCCCTTCGGGCACGGTCAGTATCAGGGTATAGGTGACGAGTTCGCCAATGACCGCCTGTTGGCGCGCATTCGTGGCATTCTCGATCTCCGTGGCGGTCAGTGTTTTCGCAATCTCTGGACGGCGAATAGTGACCAGCGCCGTATCGAACGGATCGGGCAGATCGTCGATGCCGCCGTCGCTCGTGGCGACGTTCGTCAGTGTGGCAGTGTTGATGATCTGCTGATTCGGCTCGACGTTATCGCCCAGGGTCACGTCATAGGTGATGATGATGGTGTTCGAGCCGTTCGTCACGCCGACGATGTTGCTGCTCGGACCCGACGCGCCACGGCTGAGACCGCCGCGCCGGTCGTCGCGGGTTGGCGCCGTTGTGTTGCCCGCCGTGTAATTGTCTGCCAGCACAACGCTGAAGGCGCCGGTCAAGGGGTTGTATGTCGCATAGTAATCGCTGATGCCAGCATCGCTCCAGGTAACCGGCGTCGTGTTGAGAGTAATTGGTCCGGTTGCGCTGAAGGCGCGATTGGCGTTGCTGCTCAACCCGCCGAGCACGGCGACGCGGTAGCCGCCGGTCAGTTCAGTGTTATCGTCAAAATCGTCGGCGCGGGTCAGAGTCGCCTGGTTGACGCCGGGGAAGACCGCAGTGACGACGTAGACGCCGTTCTGGGTTGCGCTGGTCTGATCCTTCACCAGCACCCGGTCGCCGACGTTCAACGTCACGCCGTCGATAGTGCGTGGCGCATTCGTGAACTGACCATTATTCGGCGTTGTGGTAAATGTCGCCCCGGTCAACGGTGCGGTGGTGGCAACCCGCACCGTGCCACTGACGACATCGCCGGTGAGCAGCGTGCCGTCGCCGCGGCGGACGGCGAAATTGGCGGCTGCCAGCGTTGCAGGTCGCGCATAAGCGGAAGGGATGGCGTCGGTCACCGTGACATCGTAGGCATCACCACGCGCTTCGTTCTGGAGCACAATCGCATAGCGCACTCGATCCCCGGCGTCGGTCAGCACCAGGGAGTCGGAAGCGCCGATTGCCAGCGCCTGAGTGTTGGTGTAGACCGGCGCGCCGGTGAAGGTCGTCGGTCCATCAGGCGGGTTGAACGTCACGCCGCCAAGGGTCAGACCACTCGCGTTATAGCCAACGATTCCCTTATTGATTGTCACATTCGGGCGAATGACCTCGAACATGACAATCTCATCGAAATCCTTCGATCCCGCATTGGTGGACGACTCACTCACCCGCAGTTGGTTGGTCAGGAACAGGTCGTTGGCGAACGCCGCATCGGCGACGCGCAGGGTCACCAGCACGTCAATGAGCGAGGAGCGCCGTCCGCCGTCCACATCGTCGTGCCAGCCGAAGTTGAGGGTGAAACTATTGCCGGCTGCGTCGGTGGTGATGAACGGCGCCCAGGTGATCGGATCGGTGTTGAAGGTGTTGAAGTTCTGATTCGACTGACGGAAGTGCTGATTGGCGTTGGTAGCGCCGGCTGTCACGCCGACGAGCGGACCGTTCGTAAGTTCGCGCGGGGTATCGAAATCGGCGGCGCGGTTCCAGGCGCCGGTTGTGGCATCCACGACCACATAGACGCCATTCTGCCGCGCATCGGTCTGATCCTTCACCAGCACGCGGTCGCCGTTCGCCAGCGCGACGCCGTCGATGGTCGTGGGTGCGCCACTGAATGAGCCAATGCCGGCGGGATTGTAGCCGGTGATATTCGCGGTCGTCGCCACGCGCACCGTCGTTGGCGGATTGATCGTCGTCAGGTAAGTGTCAGACGGTCCGCGCGTCACCATATTTGCGCCGGGAATCGTGCCAGGCGCCGCCGCCGCGTCGAAGAACATGCGATCCGGCACAGGGAAGACGGGCAGCGGTGGGAAATCGATCAACCGGATATTCTCGAAACTGCTGATCGGCAGGCGATAGGTGAGCCGATACGTCACCAGGTCGCCTGGCTGCACCGTCACCGGGTCGCCGAGGTTGGTCGTCTGTCCGTTGAGCGCATAGAGCGTCTTGCTGCGGTCGCCAATCGGCAACTCGACGCTGGCGGCGGTATCGTCGGTCGCCTGCCCGATCACCGTCGGCGTTGGATTGTTGATCGTCGTCGTGTTGATCTGCTCACCGCGGATCTGCGGAACCGTATTGCGCAGAATGTCGAGTTGATCGACCGAGCGGTCGCCGGAGGGGAAATCGTCGCTGAACTCATCCTTGACCTCAGCGTAGAACGTGATCCGTCCTTGCGTTGGACCGAAGAGCGGCGGGTTGTTGTTCTGCGGCGCGCCGCCAGCGTTGGGAATATCGCCGCCGACGAGCCGCCCGCTGAAGCCGCGCGCAATCAGTTCTTGTGAAATGTTGAAGCGCACATAGGTTGTGCCGCTGCTCGACGGCGCCGGCGTGTTGATGACAAACACCGAACCGGATGGCGGGCTAGTCGGGTCGGAGAGCGGCGTGCTGCGAGTGGTGAACCGCTGCTCGTACACAATCGTGTTCGCACCGCCGAAGGGCGCCGTTGCGACATTCATGCGCGTCGGCGACGCACCGGTAACGTAGGCATTCTCAACCTGGAGCGTTGGCACAGTCGAAGGTCCGCCCGATGTTCGCACAAAAAGGCGCTGCCCGTCGGAAATGATGTCTTCGAGATAGACGTTTTGAACCGCAAAATAGTCGGAGACCTGGAAATCGATGTCATAGCGCAGCAGCGTCTGACCAGGGATGATCACACCACCGGTTGGCGCAAGGGTCGCGCGATCAACCGGCGTGACCGATTTCTGGGTCGCCAGTGAATGCTGCTGGAGGGTATGCGCATCGGGCGGCAGCGTAATGGTAATCGACGTCGGCGCATCCCGCGTATCGATTGGGGTCCATGTTGCCGATGAACTGCCGGTGTTGTTGGCGAGCGTCGAGTCGGTTCCCTGCGGCACAGTTGGTGTGGCGGCGCTGGTGTCGCGCGGGATGTAGAACTCGAACTCGAACGACGCATCAACGCCGCGCACACCGGTCTTGTCGCCGAACGTATAGACCAGCGTTCCCCCCGGCGCCGCAGGCGTGGCAGTGCCGGAGAGATTCGCCGGATTGAAGACCTCGGTTGGAACGCCGGGCGTATTGTAGAGCCGCGCGCTCATCTGCGCGGCGGTGTTGCCGGTGATGCGCATGCTGTTTGACAGAGTATCGGTGATTTGCAGATTCGTCACCGGCTGCCCTTCGGCAATATCGACATCCAGGCGATAGCGCCGCGGATAGTTGCGTCCGGTCGCGGTTTCGTCTTCCGGTCCGAGATAGGTTTTGGTCAGGCGCCAGAGAATCGGCGTAACATCGGCGTCCGACGGGGTCGTCTGGCGGATCGGCGGGTCGGCGCCGGGGTTGTCGAGCGGGTCGGCGCCGTAGCGGAAGCCGGCGATTGCCGTGACCGGCAGCGGCGTGCCGAGGTCTGCCAGGTTGCTGATGCGCAGCGTCACATCAATCGGCGCGGGTGGCTGTGTGTTGGTGAAACTGCCGAACGGCAACGTCAGAACGGCAATCGTGTCGCCGTTCTGGAAGCGCGTGCCATAGCCCGGCACACTCAGCGTCTGCCCGGTCAGCGGATGGACGTAGGTTGGTCCGCTAATCGTGATCAACTCTAATCCCGGCAGCGGCTGATTGAGGTAGGTCGCGCGGATGTCAGTCGTCACTAGCCCGTCGAACGACGGGGCGCCGTCGGGACCGGTGGTGTCGAGAAACAGGTCGATATACGGACCATACCCGGTCTGATCGCCGGTTCCGGTGCTGGCATTATCGAAGGTGACGGTCAGGGTCACCGGTTCGCCGATCAGACCGCTCGCGCTGTTGACCGTTGCGACCGGCAGCGGGTTGCCGGCGGCGAGGGCAATCGTTCCAAGGAAAAAACTACCAATCGTCAGAGCGCCCACGAGCAAGGTGAGAAGCGGTGCGAACCGCAGAGTTGGACGACGGCGCATGGTCCGATCCCTTTCCTGGTTTTGTGACGTTGATTTGTGTAGAACGTAACAGGCTGTTACCTGATAATGTGTTACTTTCATCCGAAAGTATATGCAGCAGGCATAACCAGAACGTAACAAAATGGGATCGGGATGATCGCAGAATCGCCAATATGGGAGTGAGGGCGCCGCGTATGTGCAGGACGCGAGCGTTGTGCGCGGCGGGCTAAAGCCCTGGCTCAGGACGTGGAAGCCCCTGGGGGGCTGGTTTTTCCTGTGCGCGCGGCGGGCTGAAGCCGTGGCTCAGGACGCGAGCGTTGTGCGCGGCGGGCTGAAGCCCTGGCTCAGGACGTGGAAGCCCCTGGGGGGCTGGTTTTTCCTGTGCGCGCGGCGGGCTGAAGCCGTGGCTCAGGACGCGAGCGTTGTGCGCGGCGGGCTGAAGCCGTGGCTCAGGACGCGAGCGTTGTGCGCGGCGGGCTGAAGCCCTGGCTCAGGACGCGAGCGTTGTGCGCGGCGGGCGAAAGCCGTGGCGCAGGACGCGAGCGTTGTGCGCGGCGGGCTGAAGCCCTGGCTCAGGACGTGGAAGCCCCTGGGGGGCTGGTTTTTCCTGTGCGCGCGGCGGGCGAAAGCCGTGGCTCAGGACGCGAGCGTTGTGCGCGGCGGGCTGAAGCCCTGGCTCAGGACGTGGAAGCCCCTGGGGGGCTGGTTTTTCTTGTGCGCACGGCAGGCGAAAGCCGTGGCTCAGGACGTGAGCGTTGTGCGCGGCGGGCTGAAGCCGTGGCTCAGGACGTGGAAGCCCCTGGGGGGCTGGTTTTTCCTGTGCGCGCGGCGGGCTGAAGCCGTGGCTCAGGACGCGAGCGTTGTGCGCGGCGGGCGAAAGCCGTGGCTCAGGACGCGAGCGTTGTGCGCGGCGGGCTGAAGCCCTGGCTCAGGACGTGGAAGCCCCTGGGGGGCTGGTTTTTCCTGTGCGCGCGGCGGGCGAAAGCCGTGGCTCAGGACGCGAGCGTTGTGCGCGGCGGGCTGAAGCCCTGGCTCAGGACGTGGAAGCCCCTGGGGGGCTGGTTTTTCCTGTGCGCGCGGCGGGCGAAAGCCGTGGCTCAGGACGTGGAAGCCCCTGGGGGGCTGGTTTTTCCTGTGCGCGCGGCGGGCGAAAGCCGTGGCTCAGGACGCGAGCGTTGTGCGCGGCGGGCGAAAGCCGTGGCTCAGGACGTGGAAGCCCCTGGGGGGCTGGTTTTTCCTGTGCGCGCGGCGGGCGAAAGCCGTGGCTCAGGACGTGAGCGTTGTGCGCGGCGGGCTGAAGCCCTGGCTCAGGACGTGGAAGCCCCTGGGGGGCTGGTTTTTCCTGTGCGCGCGGCGGGCGAAAGCCGTGGCTCAGGACGCGAGCGTTGTGCGCGGCGGGCGAAAGCCGTGGCTCAGGACGCGAGCGTTGTGCGCGGCGGGCGAAAGCCCTGGCTCAGGACGTGGACGCCCCTGGGGGGCTGGTTTTTCCTGTGCGTGCGGCGGGCGAAAGCCGTGGCTCAGGACGCGAGCGTTGTGCGCGGCGGGCGAAAGCCGTGGCTCAGGACGTGGACGCCCCTGGGGGGCTGGTTTTTCCTGTGCGCGCGGCGGGCTGAATCTCTCGCTCAGCACGGGGGAGCCGCGGAGGGGCTTTCCTGTGCGCGCGGCGGGCGAAAGCCGTGGCTCAGGACGCGAGCGTTGTGCGCGGCGGGCTGAAGCCCTGGCTCAGGACGTGGAAGCCCCTGGGGGGCTGGTTTTTCCTGTGCGCGCGGCGGGCTGAAGCCGTGGCTCAGGACGTGAGCGTTGTGCGCGGCGGGCTGAAGCCGTGGCTCAGGACGTGGAAGCCCCTGGGGGGCTGGTTTTTCCTGTGCGCGCGGCGGGCTGAAGCCGTGGCGCAGGACGCGAGCGTTGTGCGCGGCGGGCTGAAGCCGTGGCTCAGGACGCGAGCGTTGTGCGCGGCGGGCTAAAGCCCTGGCTCAGGACGTGGAAGCCCCTGGGGGGCTGGTTTTTCCTGTGCGCGCGGCGGGCTGAAGCCGTGGCTCAGGACGCGAGCGTTGTGCGCGGCGGGCTAAAGCCCTGGCTCAGGACGTGGAAGCCCCTGGGGGGCTGGTTTTTCCTGTGCGCGCGGCGGGCTGAAGCCGTGGCTCAGGACGCGAGCGTTGTGCGCGGCGGGCTAAAGCCGTGGCTCAGGACGTGGAAGCCCCTGGGGGGCTGGTTTTTCCTATGCGCGCGGCGGGCTGAAGCCGTGGCTCAGGACGCGAGCGTTGTGCGCGGCGGGCTAAAGCCGTGGCTCAGGACGTGGAAGCCCCTGGGGGGCTGGTTTTTCCTGTGCGCGCGGCGGGCTGAAGCCGTGGCTCAGGACGCGAGCGTTGTGCGCGGCGGGCGAAAGCCGTGGCTCAGGACGTGGAAGCCCCTGGGGGGCTTTCCTGTGCGCGCGGCGGGCTGAAGCCGTGGCTCAGGACGCGAGCGTTGTGCGCGGCGGGCGAAAGCCGTGGCTCAGGACGTGGAAGCCCCTGGGGGGCTTTCCTGTGCGCGCGGCGGGCTGAAGCCGTGGCTCAGGACGCGAGCGTTGTGCGCGGCGGGCGAAAGCCGTGGCTCAGGACGTGGAAGCCCCTGGGGGGCTTTCCTGTGCGCGCGGCGGGCTGAAGCCGTGGCTCAGGACGCGAGCGTTGTGCGCGGCGGGCGAAAGCCGTGGCTCAGGACGTGGAAGCCCCTGGGGGGCTTTCCTGTGCGCGCGGCGGGCTGAAGCCGTGGCTCAGGACGCGAGCGTTGTGCGCGGCGGGCGAAAGCCCTGGCTCAGGACGTGGAAGCCCCTGGGGGGCTGGTTTTTCCTGTGCGCGCGGCGGGCTGAAGCCGTGGCTCAGGACGCGAGCGTTGTGCGCGGCGGGCTGAAGCCGTGGCTCAGGACGCGAGCGTTGTGCGCGGCGGGCTAAAGCCCTGGCTCAGGACGTGGAAGCCCCTGGGGGGCTGGTTTTTCCTGTGCGCGCGGCGGGCTGAAGCCGTGGCTCAGGACGCGAGCGTTGTGCGCGGCGGGCTAAAGCCCTGGCTCAGGACGTGGAAGCCCCTGGGGGGCTGGTTTTTCCTGTGCGCGCGGCGGGCTGAATCTCTCGCTCAGCACGGGGGAGCCGCAGAGGGGCTTGCACGATCTCAGCAAGGGCTTCAGCGCCTGATCGAACACACGGATTTGCATGGATTGAGACGAATGGACACGAATCGGTCGCGTTCCATCACCGGAGATGCCGGTTGAAGAAGGTGACGATCCGCTGCCGCGCGTCGCGCGCTGATGGTTCGTGGTAGCCCATCTGCGTCACGTGCCATGCCACACGCAGCAACGCATGAACCTCACGCGGGTCGTGATTGTTGAGGAAGGCATGCCCGGCATCGGGATATTCTTTCACATCGTGATCAATGCCAAGCGCCGTCAACGCGCGTTCGAGACGCCCGGCAGCGCCGCGCAGCATTGCGTCCTTCGCGCCATAATTGGCGACAATCGGGCAGGCGCCGGTCACAGCGCGTTCGAGATCGTCCGGCAGGATGCCGTAGTTGACGCTCGATGCCGCAAATCCATGCCCCGGCGCCAGCAGTAGCGCAAATCCGCCACCCATGCAGAAGCCGATCACTCCAATCCTGCCGGTACAGTCGTTGCGCTGTGCCAGCCAGTCGCGGGTTGCGGCGATGTGGCGAAACATCATGCCCTGCCACGTCAGGTAGTCACGGATGATCGAGCGCAGGCAAGTAATTACCGTACCGCCGTCGAAGAGGTCGGGCGCTGCCGTCAGGAACCCTTCGCCTGCCAGCCAATCCGCCTGGCGGTGCGTATCGCTGCGCATGCCGAGCGCATCGTGAATGACCACAACGCCGGGCCAGGGACCCGTGCCGTCCGGCGTGGCGAGATAAGCGTGCAATGCGCCATCAGGCGCATGAATGACGACGTCTGCCATGGTTTTGTCCTTCTGATAAGGAATAAACAATTTCAATGGTATCATGGGTTTCGTCCAGTAGGAGCGCGCCTGAGGCGCGCCCCGCATATGGACGGCGGCGGGGCGCCCGTGTGCGACGGCGGCGGGGCGCCCGCGTGTGACGGCGGCGGGGCGCCCGTGTGCGACGGCGGCGACGCGCCCGCGTGTGACGGCGGCGGGGCGCCCGTGTGCGATGGCGGCGACGCGCCCTGGAGGAAGGTAAAAGATATGAAACCAACCCAATTTCGCTTTCTGGCATACGCGCTACTTGCGCTGGCAGCGCTGGTGATGCTGGCAGGTCTGGCGACCGGCAACCGCGGCGACGCGCGCAATCGGATTCCGCTGCCGTTGCGTATGCTCTCATCGTTGCTGGTGTGGTTTGCCGCACTGTTGTTGTGGTGCAGCGCCGATCCTGCGGTGCGCCGTCAGGCGGCGCTGGCGGCGGCCGGGATGGGGTGTGGATTTCTGGGTGATCTGATCATGGCGCGGGTCATTCCGTTGCCGGAGCACGTCATTTCTGGCATGCTCACATTCGGCGCCGGGCATGGGTGCTACATCAGTGCGACGGCAGGACATCTGGCGCAACGGGGTGCGCTGAAAGCGGCATCAGCGCCGCTTCTGGCAAGCTGGCTCATTGGGGCGATTGGCTGGTATTTCGTGGCGCGCAACCCGGCGAAATCGGGTGTGCTGAACAGTGCAGCACTGGCGTATGCCTTGCTCCTTGCCTCGACGAGCGGTATGGGCGCCGCGTTGGCAATGCGCGATTCACGCTATCTGTCGCTGGCGCTCGGTGGCGCGCTCTTCTTCATCTCCGATCTCATTCTGGCGGGAGAACTCTTCCGCGACCTCTTCTTCCCGCACATCGGCGATACCATCTGGCTGACCTATCTTACGGGCCAGGGGCTAATCGTCGAAGCGCTTGGAACGGAACGCGCGCGGATTCTTCCATCAACCGACGCAGAGCGCGAATAGCGACACGCATGCCTTCCACTCTGCTCAGATTGCCCGAAGCGTCTACAGCCTGCAAATGAGGTTCGATTGTCAGATAACCGCGGTAGTCGCGCATACGCAGGGCTGCCAGCAAAGATGGAATATCGCCATCTCCCTCGCCTGCCGGACGCACGCTTCCATCGGCAAAAAGAGCGTCCTTGATATGGACATGAACAACAAAATCAGCAAGAAGCGGCCAGGCGTCACGCATCGGATGCACCCGACATTGAACGAAATTAGCCGGATCAAAGGCAGCGCGCAGGGAGGGCGATCCAATAGCAGCGAGCAGGTCGCGACAGCGCTCCGCAGTATCGCCATAGATGCCGCTTTCGTTTTCGTGAACCAGTAATATCCCAGACGCCGCAGCACGTTTCGTCAGCGCCGTGATGCGTTCGATCACCTCATCACGATAAATATGCGCCTTATCGGCGGGCAGGTGGAATGAAAAGATTCGAATGATGCGCGTACCAAGCGCCTCAGCGGCGACAATGGCGCGTTCGAGGCGTTCCTGCTCAAAAGAACGTGGCGCGGTGATCGGCGATTTCCCGATTGGGCTGCCAATTGCCGAAACAACAAAGCCGCGCGCGTCGAGCAGTTCACGAAGACGGTGCAGATCATCTGGCGCCAGATCGAGAATGTTTCTCCCCCAAACCTTGCGCACCTCGATTGCTCCGATACCCTCCGATTGAAGCATGTCGAGTTGTTCAGTGAGATCGTCTGCGATTTCATCGCCAAAAGCGCTCAGGCGAACGTGATCGGTGGTCATGACCTGCCTCCTTGCCAGTGGGTACGCATAAACGCAAACGTAACCGGCGCCTGTTCCGCCAGATTATGCCAGGAGCATTCCGCCGAGATGCGCGCATCGTACCCGGCGTTGCGCAGGATGCGCATAAACCCGGCATAGTCATACCCCGGCGCATCGGGCGATTGTCGTCCACCGCCTGCGACGTGAACATGCGCTACCTGTGGCATCGCGCTCGCCACGGCATCGAGCGGTTCGCGCTCAACCTCGATATGGTAGAGGTCCGCCAGCAGTCGCACATCGCGCAGACCACGCTCACGGATAAATGTGGCGCATTCGCCAATGGTGTTGAACACGTTGCACTCGCGCCGATTCAGGTGTTCGAGCGCCAGGGTGATGCCGTAGCGACCGGCTTCTTCTCCGGCGAGCGCCACTGCATCGGCAAGTTGATCGAGCGCCTGGTCGCGGGACCATCCATCGGGGATGCGGCGGGCGGCGCCGCTTCCAAGCACGGCAATGGCAGCGCCGAGCGACGCCATCCGGCTGAAAGCGCGGCGCAGATAGGCGCGCAGAACGCCAAGATCGGCGTGTGGTCCACAAAGCGGAATTTCTGCGGGCACGAGGACATTGAACGACTCAGGGCGAATGGGCGCTGCTGCGATCGCGCGCAGCGCCGGCGCAGCCGCAGCATCGTCGTCGAACGGCATCACGGCGCGCGCCGGCAGTTCGCAGAAATCGAACCCGGCAGCGGCAACCGCTTCGATCTGATCGGGGGAAATGCACACGCCAAATCGCATTGAATGTCTCCTTGCTCGCTGCAAGCGCTCACGCGGGGCGCCCCCCCATCTTGGGGCGCGCAGCCCGTCCGGTGCGCGCCGATTCGTAGACTGCCAGCGCGACCGACAGCGCGCGGCGCGCTTCTTCACCGGTGACCAGCGGCGCGCGCCGGTCGCGGATGGCTGCGACGAAATCGTGCAGGATGCGGGTATGTCCAAGAGCGCTGATACCGGTTGGGAGTGCGCCGGCGCCTGCTTCCTGCCGCCCTGCGCCGCCGGTTGCGATGCGCGGCGCGGACACCGTCGACTCATCGGCTGTTTCCCAGCGCACAATCGCCTCACCCTCGATCTGCAACCCGCCATGCGTACCGTAGACTTCGACGCGATGAGGGAAGCCAGGCGCAACCGCCGTTGTCGCAGCGATAGATCCCAGCGCGCCGCCGGCGAAGCGCAACGCCGCACTGACACAATCTTCGACTTCGATGGCGCGCGCCAGCGTCGTGGTGTATGCCTGCACCTCAACCACATCGTCGTCCATGAGCCAGAGAAGGAGATCGAGCAGGTGGATGCCCTGGTTCATCAACGCGCCGCCGCCATCGAGCGCCCATGTGCCGCGCCAGTCTGCCGAGTCGTAGTACGCCTGGGTGCGCAGATAGGGTATCGTGATCGCGCCGAGAACCATACGTCCAAGCGCGCCTGCCGCAATCGCATCACGTGCTGCGCGGAACTCCGGGTCGGTGCGGCGCTGGAGCGCCACGCCAAGATGAACGCCTGCCGCGCGGCAAGCGTCGATCAGCGCATCGGCGTCGGCGAGCGTAATCGCAATCGGCTTCTCGACCAGCACATGTTTGCCCGCGTGCGCGGCGGCGATGCCCTGCGCGGCGTGCTGCCCGCTTGGGGTGCAGATGCAGACCGCATCGATGTCATTGCGCGCGAGCAGGGCTTCGGCATTCGGTTCGACGCTGGCGCCAAAGGCTTCCGCCAGCGCAGCAGCGCGTTCGGGACGACCGGCGCAAACAGCGACCAACCGCGCGCCGGGCGTTTGCACAATCGCCTGCGCATGGTAGCGCCCGGCAACCCCGGCGCCGATAATGCCGAAGCGAATTTCCGCGCTGCTCACAACTTTCTCCTTCCCGCTCTCAGATCGTCGAGCAACGCATCATACGCCTGACGGTCAAGCGGAAGCGTCACCGGTTGACCGGTCATACCGGAGTAGATGATCGCGTTCGACAGTTCAAGTGATATGCGCGCCTCGCGCGCGTCGCAACGCGGACGACGCCCTTCAGCAATCGCCCGCACCAGATCAAGATAGACCCCAAGGTGTCCGCCATGTTCGCCAATATCACTGGGCAGTCGGAGCGTCTCGGTTTGAACCTGTGGTTGACTCCACATCTCGCGCACCGTTGTGCGATACTCACTCAGCGGTACGGCGAAGCGATGGATCGTCAGGTTATCAAAGACAATCACGAGCGCGCCACAGTCGCCGACGATCTCCATGCGACGTTCGGAACCTGCTTCGACCGTGCTGAAATAGATATAGCCGGGCGCGCCGTTGGGATATTCCAGCAATGCTTGCGCAACATCCTCGCACTCGATCGTGTGCCCCATCGTGCGCACCCATCCCCAGACCTTTGCCGGAGAACCGGTCAGGTGGCAGAGCAGATCGAGCGGGTGAGGTCCCTGATTCATCAAGACCCCGCCGCCTTCCCCGCGCCATGTGCCGCGCCAGGCTGCCGAGTCGTAGTAAAACTGGGTGCGAAACCAGGGTTCGACGCAGAGTACGCGCACAATATCGCCAATTGCGCCGGATTCGATCAGGGTGCGGGCATGTTCGATGACCGGGCGAAACCGTTGCTGGAAACAGACTGCCAGCAAGCGTCCGGCGCGGTCTGCGGCGGCGATCATTGCATCCGCTTCGGAGACGCTGACCGCCAGCGGTTTTTCGACCAGCACGTGGGCGCCGGCGTCCAGGCAATCAATCGCCAACGCGGCATGCAGTGGGTGTGGCGCACAGATAACGGCGACATCAGGGCGCACAGCGTCGAGCATTGCGCGGTGATCGGCGAAGAATGGGCAACCGACTGCTCTGGCGCGCGCCTCGCCGCGTTCGATGGCGATGTCTGCCATGCCAACAATCGTCGCCCCTGGAAGTTCGGTAAGCGCTTTCAGATGGCTTTCGGCGATTCCAGCAGCGCTGCCAATGATACCGAAGCGCAGACCGGGAGGATTGGAGTGGTCAGTCATGCGATATTTCTCCTCTGCGGATTTTGCCTGGCGCAATGATACGCCATGTGTGGTATTTGTCAACCGGCGTTGCATCTGATGTGTGGATAAGGCTTTCCCGAACGTCTGCCAGGACGGATTTTTGCGCCGGGCAGAGAATGCAGATGTCCACAGACACGGGCAGGGGGCGGCCACGGGGGGTGGGCGCCCCTACGATCCGCATGAGCCGACGAGGTTTTCCGGCACATTGCGGCGCAGTTCATCGAGCCACACATCGGCTTCGGCGTCGCTTGGGGCGCGCCAGTCGCCGCGCGGCGAGAGCGAACCGCCGGAGCCGATCTTCGGACCGTTTGGCAGCGCCGAGCGCTTGAACTGACTGATTTTGAAGAAGCGCCACAGAAAAACCTCAAGCCAGCGCCGGATCGTCGCCAGATCATACTGGCGACGATCATCGCCGGGCAATCCGGGGGGCCACTCGCCGCGCGTCGCGTCGCTCCAGGCGTTCCACGCCAGAAATGCGACTTTGCTGGGTCGAAAGCCGTAACGTGTGATGTAGAAGAGGTTGAAGTCCTGCAACTCGTAAGGACCGATAATCGCCTGGGTGCTTTGCGCAGGACGCGAATGATCTGCGCCGTCAGGCGGCACCAGTTCGGGGGAAATCTCGGTGCTCAGGATGGAGCGCAGAATGGCGCTGGTTGCGTCGTCGAACTGCCCGGAATCGGCGACCCAGCGAATGAGATGTTGAATGAGGGTCTTTGGCGCCGAGGCGTTGACATTGTAGTGTGACATGTGATCGCCGACGCCGTAGGTTGCCCAGCCGAGCGCCAGTTCGCTCAGGTCGCCGGTGCCGACGACGAGCGCGCCGTGCATATTTGCCAGGCGGAAGAGGTGCGACGCGCGATCACCCGCCTGCACATTCTCGAACGTCACATCGTACACCGGTTCGCCGCGCGCAAACGGGTGCCCTATGTCGCGGAGCATCTGCATACACGACGGTCGAATATCGATTTCGCCGGCGCTGACGCCGAGCGCGCGCATCAGATTGCGTGCGTTGGTCAGCGTGGTCTCGCTGGTGGCAAATCCTGGCATGGTATAGGCGAGAATATTGGTGCGCGGCAGGTCGAGCCGATCCATAGTGCGCGCGGCGACGATCAACGCCTGCGTTGAGTCCAGTCCGCCGGATACGCCAATCACGACCTTCTCGATGCCAGTGCTGACCAGACGCTTCATCAGTCCGTGGACTTGAATACTGTACGCTTCGTAGCAGCGTTCATCGCGGCGCACCGGATCGGCCGGCACGTAGGGGAAGCGGGCAATAGTGCGTTGCAGCGGCACGTCGCCGGTTGGCGTCTCGAACGTAAATGGAATGCGCCGCATGGCGCGTAAACGCTCGCGGTGATCGCCGGACGAGTCGGCGAAACTAGTGGTGCGAATCCGTTCCTGCACAATCCGCTCAATATCGATGTCGGCCGTGATGATCTGCTCATCGCGCGCAAAGCGTTCGCTTTCTGCCAGCAACTCGCCGAGTTCGTAGATCAGTGCATGCCCATCCCACGCCAGATCGGTGGTCGACTCGCCGGGACCGGCGGCGGAATAGAGGTAGGCAGCCAGGCAGACGCCGGATTGAGCGGCGCACAGCATACGGCGGTAGTCCGCCTTGCCGATGGTGATGTTGCTGGCGGAAAGGTTGGCAAGAATGGTCGCGCCTGCCAGTGCGGCAAAGGTGCTCGGCGGCGCAGGAACCCACACATCTTCGCATATCTCGACGTGCAGCGTGAAGCCGGGGATGTTTTCCGCCGTGAAGATCAGGTCGGCGCCAAATGGTACGGTATCGCCTGCCAGCCTGACCGTCTGCCGGATGGCGTCGCGCGCGGCGCTGAACTGTCGTTTTTCATAGAATTCGCGGTAGTTCGGAATGTAACTCTTCGGCACGATTCCCAGGATGCGCCCACGGTAGATAACGACCGCGCAATTGTACAATCCGCTATCGATGCGCAGCGGCGCACCGACCAGCAATACCGGCGTCAGGGCGCGGCTGGCGTCGACGAGACGCTCCAGGGCGTTGAGCACGCCTTCGAGCAGGGCATCCTGCTGAAACAGGTCGTCGCAGGTATATGCCGAAAGACCGAGTTCAGGGAAGAGGGCGACAGCGGCGTTGGTGGCGCTGGCGCGCTCTGCGAGCGCCAGCGTGCGCGCTACATTGTGCTCTGGGGTGGCGACGCGCAGGGATGGAATGCAGACCGCAGCGCGGATGAAGCCATGGGTGTAGATCGAGTTGAAGGCGGGCATAGCGCTTCCCTTTCCATGTGATTGCCACCAATTTAGTGTTAGTATAACACTTTCTTGCCGGTCAGGGAAGCTCACCTCGCAGCCGCCACAGTTTGGTTTCGAGCGCCGCGATACGCTGTTCGGCGGTTGCTGGCGCCGCCTGAAGATCAGGGTGGTCGCCGATGGACACGCCGGTGGTACCGTAGCACACGACGTGCTGATTCTGCACCCCCAGCCAGACATGCAATGGCTCGATCCACAACCGTCCCCGGTCATCCGGCGGCAGATCTGCGTAGACCATCGGCGCGTGTCCGTAGCCGGGCAACCGCAACGTCGTCTGCCCGCGTCGCTGCGCCACATCGACAATGACGTATACCAATGACGCTTGAAGATGCCGCCTTCGTGTCATTCCGAGCCCTTCGCTTCGCTTAGGGTAAACGCAGCGCGGAATCTGAGCGGGTCGCGCTAGACCCCTCGCTTCGCTCGGGGTGACAATTCTCTCCGATCTCTCACGATCCAACCAGATAGTTGAGGTCGCGCTAGACCCCTCGCTTACGATTGAAGGCGCCGCCTTCGTGTCATTCCGAGCCCTTCGCTTCGCTCAGGGTAAACGCAGCGCGGAATCTGAGCGGGTCGCGCTAGACCCCTCGCTTCGCTCGGGGTGACAATTCTCTCCGATCTCTCACGATCCAACCAGATAGTTGAGGTCGCGCTAGACCCCTCGCTTACGATTGAAGGCGCCGCCTTCGTGTCATTCCGAGCCCTTCGCTTCGCTCAGGGTAAACGCAGCGCGGAATCTGAGCGGGTCGCGCTAGACCCCTCGCTTCGCTCGGGGTGACAATTCTCTCCGATCTCTCACGATCCAACCAGATGGTTGAGGTCGCGCCAGCCCCCTCGCTTTGCTCGGGGTGACCATGCCGGATGTTCACAGGTCATTGGTAGTAGAACTCCACGCCCGCCAGGTCGTACTCATCGAATTTCACCGTCAGATCGATCCCGCGTGTTTCAGGTGACGTGATCTCGATGAGCACCGTCGGGCGCACCCCTTCGGCAGCGACATCGAAGGCGCTCCAGTTTTTGTGTTCACGTACGCCGAAGATCGCTGCGAGGTCGGGTCTGTGCGCCTTCAGCGCCAGGTCGTCCCAGGCGATGCGCACATCGTACAGCACGACGGCGCCGGTGACTCCCGCCAGCCGTCTGCGCAGGACAGTGTACAGGTACACGCAAATGTGTTGATGGAGGTTGCTATGGGTCACCTGGTCGCCTTCCTGTGGATGCAGCACATCTTCCAGCGTCAGGGGCGCCTGCTCGAACGTGATGCTGCCGTTGGGCACGGTGCGCTCGACGTAGCGCCGGCCGTAAGGGAAGGGATTGTCTGGCGGCGCAACGATGGCTTCCCGGGCAGATGCGCTCATAGGACTCGCTCCAACGGGCACGGTTTGCTTCCATTTCAGATGCGCTACAATGGAACGTAATGCTGGTGACGATTCCGATAACCGATCCGGGCGTATCGTTGCGCGACGCGCTCACTGCTGCACTCGGCAGCGAGGGTGAGGCGGCATGGCTGATCGCGCGCGGGGGAGTATGGGTGAATGGAAGGCGTGTACGCGACCCGGATGTGCGGCTTCCGGTTGACGCAACTGTCGTGGTTCAGCGCCCGCCCGACGGCATCTACCGCGATCCGGTTGTGACGTCGGCAATGATCCTGTATGAGGACGCAGACCTGATCGCGCTCGATAAACCGATAGACACCTATGTCGAGGCGACGCCGTGGGATGCAGAGGGGCACCTGCGCGCGGCGCTGGCGCATTTCCTGGAGGTGCGCGACGGTTCTGCGCCGCCATTACATCTGGCGCACCGCCTCGACCGGGACACATCGGGCGTTCTCCTGCTCTCGAAAGCGCCGGATGTCAACGCAGCGCTGCAACGCGCTTTTCGAGAAGGAGCGGTGCGCAAGACCTATCTGGCGCTCTGCGCCGGGCTGCCTGCCTTCGACGAGATCGAGATCGAAACCGGGCATGGGCGCGGACGTGGCGGCGTCTTCCGCGTCTTTCCGCATGAGGAGATCGGGCGCGCGCTTCCACAGGGTGGAACGGTCAAAGCCATGCGTACCCGCTTGCGCGTCGTTCGACGGATGGACGACGCGGCGCTGGCGTGCGCCACGCCCCTCACCGGTCGCACCCATCAGATTCGCCTGCACCTCGCCTTCCTGGGGCATCCGCTGATCGGTGATGTCAAGTATGGCGGACCATCAACCTGGCGCGGCGTTGTTGTGCAACATCATCACCTGCATGCATGGCGACTCGAATTACCGCACCCGCGCAGCGGCACGGCGCTCATCATTGAGTCGCCGGCGCCGACATGGGCGAATCTTCCTGATGCAAAGACGCTCCTCGCGCGCTGATGGCGACGCGTGGCATTCTGGTGCGATGTGATAACATTTACCGCGTGGTTGGCGGGGTTGTGGTCGCCGCTGGCGCAAACATGCGCGATGCAACATAGTTGGCAATCCCTTCGGCGTTGGCGTACTCCATATTTGCCAGCACGATGATCGTCGCGCGGTCGTCGGGGTAGCGGGCAAAGAAGGTGGCGACGCCGGTCATATTACCGGGATGACTGATGCGCCGTCGTCCATCGATGGTTTCGATCTTCCAGCCAAAACCGTAATTGCGCAGCGCCGGAGTAAACATCTGCTCCAGTTGGGTGCGCGTAAGCGCCTCTTCGGTAGAGAGCGCCTGATCCCAGCGAAAGAGATCGCCGACGGTCGAGTACAACCCTCCGGCGGCGTAGAGAGTGGAGGCGTCGAGGAAGCCGGATTTCCTGCCGGGTGTGACATACCCCTGCGCGCCGTCGATGATTGTGCCGCGACTGGTATCATAGCCGGTATTCGTCATGCCGAGCGGAACGAAGAAGCGTTGCTCCAGATAATCGGCGTACTCCATGCCCGACACGCGCTCGATGATCAATCCGAGCAGCACATAGTTCGAATTGCAGTAGTGGTAAAGCGTGCCTGGCGCAAAACTGAGCGGGAAATCCCGGAATCGCTCGACCAGTTCCTGTGGCGTTGCCGGGTTCATTTCGGTCGGCTCGAACCCGGCGAAGGCGGTATAGTCCACGAGCCCGGAAGTATGCGTCAGCAGATGGCGAATCGTCAGCGGCTTCCAGGCGTCAGGGCAGGGATCGAGATAGGCGCAGATAGCGTCATCGACGGTCAATTTGCCATCCTGCTGCAACGCAAGAATAGCGGCGGCAGTGAACTGTTTGGTGACCGACGCAAGTCGGAAGCGGGTCTGCACGGTGTTGGGGACGTTATCATCGGCATTACCGTACCCCCGTGCAATGACCACCTCGCCGTTTTGGGCGACGAGCACGGCGCCCTGAAACTGTCCGCTGCTCGTCAGTCCGCTCAGGTAGGCATCGATCTCGCGTCCGAGCGGGCTGAGCGGCGGCGCGCCGGGACCCGCCCCCGCCATCAGGGTTGGCGTTGGCGGTGGCGCCGGCGTCGCCGATGGCTGCGGGATCTGTGTTGGGCGCGGCGTTGCTGAAGCGGCAACTGTGGGCGCAGGTGCGACCGCTGCCGGAAGCGGGGTTGGGGGCGGGGCGGCTTCTTGCTGCATCCGGCGTGTTATGAACGGCGCGCTGCACGTGCCGAGCACAATGAGCAGGGCGCCTGCGGCAATGGCAACCGCGCGCCACACCGGCGTTGCGGCACGCTGTGCGTGATGTCGCCGTCGGCGACGATTGCGGGATTGAGAGTACACGGGTTGCATGCGACTCGTTGTGCGGTCGAGAATTGAGAACCTGATAGCAGGGGTTAGGGGTCAGAGACGACCGTCAACCTTTTCACCCTCCACCGGTGCGTTGCGCGGCGCCGTGGCGCCCGGGTTGTGATCCACGAAGGACACGAATGGGCACGAAGCCGCCTGACTTTTCCATAACACGAACTTTTCACCCTCCACCGGTGCGTTGCGCGGCGCCGTGGCGCCCGGGTTGTGATCCACGAAGGACACGAATGGGCACGAAGCCGCCTGACTTTTCCATAACACGAACTTTTCACCCTCCACCGGTGCGTTGCGCGGCGCCGTGGCGCCCGGGTTGTGATCCACGAAGGACACGAATGGGCACGAAGCCGCCTGACTTTTCCATAACACGAACTTTTCACCCTCCACCGGTGCGTTGCGCGGCGCCGTGGCGCCCGGGTTGTGATCCACGAAGGACACGAATGGGCACGAAGCCGCCTGACTTTTCCATAACACGAACTTTTCACCCTCCACCGGTGCGTTGCGCGGCGCCGTGGCGCCCGGGTTGTGATCCACGAAGGACACGAATGGGCACGAAGCCGCCTGACTTTTCCATAACACGAACTTTTCACCCTCCACCGGTGCGTTGCGCGGCGCCGTGGCGCCCGGGTTGTGATCCACGAAGGACACGAATGGGCACGAAGCCGCCTGACTTTTCCATAACACGAACTTTTCACCCTCCACCGGTGCGTTGCGCGGCGCCGTGGCGCCCGGGTTGTGATCCACGAAGGACACGAATGGGCACGAAGCCGCCTGACTTAACACGAAACCTGAACGCCGTCCACGTGCAACCCTTATTACCCTGCCTGCGCGTCTGCTCTGTATTGAGGCGGGTGTTGCGCGATTGAGCGCGCCATCCGCCGGCAATCCTTATTACCCTGCGCGCATCCATGCGCTGCGCTGCCGGAGGAGATCACGATAGACGCTAAGAATATCGCAGGCGACGTGTTCCCAGCCGAACCGCAACGCGCGTTCGCGCGCCGCAGCGCCCATAGCGGCACGCCCGGCATCGTCCCGCAGCAGGCGCTCAAGATGCCGCGCCAGCGTCACCGGATCGGCTGGCGGGGTCAACAACCCGCTCACGCCATCTTCCACAATGAACGCCGGACCTCCCGCATTCGTGGCGATAACCGGCCTGCCGCATGCCAGCGCTTCGAGCGCCGCCATTCCGAACGACTCATAGTGCGACGGCATGGTCACAACATCGGCGGCAGCATAGTACAGCGGCAGACGATCCTGCGGTTGCGCTCCGGCGAAGTGAACGACATCGGCGATGTCGAGCCGCTGGCGCAGCGCGTCCAATCGCCGTTGCTCGGCGTTCCATTGCGCGCGTTCCTCTTCGCCGCCGCCGCCGACGATCAGCGTCGTCAGCGCGCCGCACCACGCAGGGTGGCGTTGCAGCAGCAGCGCGCCGGCTTCGATCAGCGCGTCGATCCCCTTGAGCGGCTCAATACGCGCCACCAGCAGGACGACGCGGTGTGGGGGAGGCGGCAGATCGAGCGCCGCGCGCGCCTCCACGAGATCGCGGGGTCGAAAGCGGCGCAGGTCAACACCGGCCGGCACAACCCTGATCTTCTCTGCGTCCGCGTTATAGTGCCAGACCATCTGCGCCCGGTCGAGCGGCGTTGCTGCAATGATCATATCAGCCTCGCGCAGAATGCCTCCCTCGACAGCGACTCGCTGCCTGGTCTCGCGTTCTTCTGACCCGCGCGCCACCTGGTTTTTCATTGCGCCAAGGGTATGGAACATATGCACGACAGGCGCGCCCCAACTGCGGCGCAGCGCCAGCGCCGCTTCGCCGGAGACCCAGTAATGACTGTGGATGATGTCGTAGTGCAGGTCTTCACTATCGGCGAAGCAGCGCACCCGCCCAATAAACTCCGGCAAATAGTCCAGCAGACGATTTTTGTCGTAGGGGGCTGATGGACCGGCGCGCACGTGGATCAGTCGCACCCCCTGATCGATCGGAACGATCGCCGGCGCGGTGCGTTCCTGCGCGCGGGTGAAAATATCGACCGAAATGCCGCGCCGTCCGAACTCGCGGCTCAATTCTC
The DNA here is from genome assembly GCF_000017805.1 of Roseiflexus castenholzii DSM 13941. Lineage (GTDB taxonomy): Bacteria > Chloroflexota > Chloroflexia > Chloroflexales > Roseiflexaceae > Roseiflexus > Roseiflexus castenholzii. Next base: position 2,853,871 of record NC_009767.1, read on the forward strand.
GAACATACACATTCATGCCACCCGCCTCCTTGCCTCCGAGACGCGCGAGGGGGCTGCTATGAACGCTGAGCATTGCAATGCGCATGCAATTATTCTCCCGTATTGTGTGATGTGCGTAAAAGCGCGTACACGGCGCTCCTGCACAGGCGCGGAGCCTATCAGCCGGATCGTTCCTGCCAGACATCAAGAGGGACGCGATTGCCGCATCCCTCTTGCGCCTCCGTGCGCTCTGTTCCCTGATATTATACGGGCAAAGAGCATTGGCGTATGCATGGTGCAGGAATGCGTTCCCGAATCGGCGCAGACCGGGAACCATAGCTTTGCGCGGAAGAGTGGAGCAGCGCGTATGGCGTTGTCATTCATTCTGAGCAACGTGGATGGATGACATTGCGCTCTCTGTCGTGCTGAACACAGGAGCCGAAGCCCTGAGCAAAGCAAAGAGACCACGAAGGGGAAGCATCTCACAGGGCAGCGATGGAAAAGGATTGCTCCATTCTGGATGGTCATGAGCGTCCAGCACACTTCTGGCACGCATCACTTTTCCCCGGCGAGATTTTCTAGAGCGGACCAGTTGGCGCAGTTCCTTCTCTTCGTTTTCAAGGAGCTGTATGGGATACTTGGGTTTTGGACGTGGCATAGCGTTTTCCTCCTCGCCCAAGCATTCCATAGAGCCGTCTCATTCGGAAGAAATCTACGCAAGGCTGCGCTAAGGGAAGACGATTTCGATGAATGACACACCAAAACTACTTGATGTCGTCGCACTGCTTGAAGATATTCCCGATCACGATTTCCGCCGCGGACAGGTTGGCACGGTGAGAGAATAACCTGTCCCGCTTTTTTCATACAAAATCCACCCTTCTATCTGACGCACTATACAAATCAGGCTCATCTTCCACGTCTTGCATTGCGGATGATAACGACAAAGAAACCCAATCCTGCTTTTTTTGAACGTGTTTGCAAGTCGGGCGGCCAATGGTCTGCACATCACCCACAGGCGAGCTAAGCGCAGCGAGGCGAAGCCGTCAGGTGGATGCGCATGTTAGCAGCGCCCAACTTTCAACTCCTTGGCTCAATGTGAGCATTCAGCCAGTGTACAAACTCATTACGGTTCATTCTGCCCGACGCAACCTGAAGGATCACGCTCTCCTGTTCGTCTACTGTTGCTCGAATCTCATATCTGTTCAACACAAGGAACGTTTCCATCGCCGCATGTGCGGTCCGTTTGTTACCATCCACAAAGGGATGATTTTGGATGAGCGAGAAGCCAAGGGATACCGCTTTCTCCACAACTGTTGGATAAAGCTCGGCGCCGCCAAAAGTCATACGCGGCTGTGCTACGGCTGACTCCAAAGCTCCCAAGTCACGGATGCCCGCCAGGCCACCTGATTGTTGCATCACGCGCAGATAAATCTCCAGTATCTCATGCAGAGTCAGGTAGCGCATCAAGCCAACCGTTGATAGAGTTCGGTATTCTTCTGGAGCACATACTCGAGCGCTTTTCGAAATTCTTCTTCGGGACGGGAAAGTAACTCTTCAACACTGACCCGCACTAACTCCTCAGGAGTAACCCGGAAAAGCGTGGCTATCTGTTGAAGTTTTTGTAATTGGTCATCCGATAAGGCAATGGTGATGGTGGTCATAGGGGATCAACTCCTGTTGTGTGCGCCTTGTCCGTGCCAGGCAACAAGGCTACGTTGCGCCGCCCAACTATTGATTTCATCGACATACGCCTGATAACAGGCTATAGACAGAGAAGGTGACTTTTTGCTCTATACAGAGAGCTTCTAAACAGCGAAAAGGCCACCCCCTTGCATCATGTGTTCATAATCTGTACACCAAATTTTTAGCAAAGTCAAGCGCTATGACCAGAAAGTTACCGGATCAGGCTCGCAATATTTTGCGAGCAAAACATTATTCCTGCCGCACCGAGCAATCCTCCATAGACTGGATGCGCCGCTGTATTCTCTTCCGCACAAGCGGGCGTATCGGCTCTACAATCCGCCGTTGCGCGGCTTCGCGTCTGTCTGGCTTTGCCCACTCGCCTGTTTTTAGAAGCTATCTCAAAAAGCAGAATGAACACGACTGAACAGCGCCGATGAATTCATTCAGACCGTTCGATAGGGTCAGGCGGGTATTGTCGAACATGCGAGGCATATGTCGTGGTATACGTAGCTTTCAATGGACTCAAGGACGCTACATCACCCTAATCATCGTCTCACGCCCTGAGAGTGGCTGCGGGTGGAATGGTTTATACCGATTACGATTGAAGATGCCGCATGCTGGTCATTCCGAGCCCTTCGCTTCGCTCAGGGTAAACGCAGCGCGGAATCTGAGCGGGTCGCGCCAGACCCCTCGCGCTGCTCGGGGTGACCATCCGGCATGGTCACCCCGAGCAGCGCGAGGGGTGACCATGCCGGATGGTCACAGGGAATTGGCATTATGCCTCTCCTGCTACCTGGTCGCTCGACCAGGCAAGCGACTGAACAGCAGTTGGTCACAGGGAATTGGCATTATGCCTCTCCTGCTACCCTACCAGCAACACCTTGCCGGGGCGCGTTTTATGTTCGGCAGCGATGACTGCTTCGCGCACATCGCCGAGGTCGTACTCCGCCGCAACTGGCGTATGGAGCGTCCCATCAGCGATCAGCCCGAACAGGGTGGTGAAGAGGTCCTGCGCCTGCTCCGGCGTGGCGGTCTGAAGCCAGTGCGACAACCACCATCCACGGATGGTGGCGCTGCGGAACAGCAACGTGCCTAGATGGATCGTGAGCGGCTCGCCGGCAATGGCGCCATAGACGAGCATCGTCCCTCCCATAGCGAGCGATGCCGCCAGGCGCGCACCGCTTGCGCCGCCGACCGAGTCGAGTGCGTAGCGCACACCTTTGCCCCCCGTCAGTGCATGCACCCGCGCAACCACATTCTCGTCCTGCTCGCAGATAATGTCATCCGCTCCCAGGGTACGCAGGTCGTCCATCACCTCACGCCGGCGGACGACATTGATCGTGCGGAAGCCAAGGCGTTGCGCCAGCCGGATGACGTGCCGCCCGACGATGGAATTGGCGGCGTTTTGCAGCACCCATTCGCCAGGTTCAACCCGTAGTGTGTCGGTAAGCATCAGCCACGCCGTCGCCGGATTGATCAGCGCCGTCGCCGCCTGCCGGTCGCCAATCGTAGCAGGAACCGGGATGGTTCTGGCGGCGGGAACGACCACATACTCCTGCCAGAGTCCCGCCGCACCCATGGGAATGACTGTTTGCCCGATAGTGCGGTCGGTGACCCCTTCGCCGACGCCGACGATCACGCCGGCGCCTTCGAAGCCGGGAACGGCAGGCAGGCGCGGCAGTATGCCATACAACCCGCGGATGACGAACAGATCGGAGGGGTTGATCGGACGAACCTGCACCCGCACCAGTACCTGACCGGGACCCGTCTGAGGCGCAGGGATGTTTTCAATAGTCAGGACATCGGCAGGTTCGCCGAAGGAAGCGAAGCGAACGGCACGCATGGTTTGGTTCTCTCCTGCAATGTGAGCCGGGTGCGTGACAATCGGTAGTGTACCACGAATATCGAGGGGCGTGAGGTGTGAGGCGAGGGGGCGTGAGGCGAGGGGTGTGAGGCGAGGGGCGTGAGGTGTGAGGCGAGGGGCGAGGGGCGTGAGGCGTGATGCGAGGGGCGTGAGGTGTGAGGCGAGGGGCGTGAGGCACGAGGCGAGGGGCGTGAGGCGTGAGGCGAGGGGCGTGAGGCGAGGGGCGTGAGGCGAGGGGCGTGAGGCGAGGGGCGTGAGGTGTGAGGCGTGAGGCGTGAGGCGAGGGGCGTGAGGCGTGAGGCGAGGGGGCGTGAGATGAGAGGCGAGGGGCGCGAGGCGTGAGGCGTGAGGCGTGAGGCGAGGGGCGTGAGGTGTGAGGCGAGGGGCGTGAGGCACGAGGCGAGGGGCGTGAGGCGAGGGGCGTGAGGCACGAGGCGAGGGGCGTGAGGCGAGGGGCGTGAGGTGTGAGGCGTGAGGTGTGAGGCGAGGGGCGCGAGGCGTGAGGCGTGAGGCGTGAGGCGAGGGGCGTGAGGCGTGAGGCGAGGGGGCGTGAGATGAGAGGGCGGCAGGCGGCATGTGCGCAGGCGGAAGGTAACCCCTAACCCTTAATAACCCCAGACCCTGCCATAGTTCCCGGTTCTTAGTTCTCATACTACCTTGCGGTCAGTCAGACAAAATGTTCGAGCGCCCAGTCAGCAAGGCGTAACGAAACGCGCGTCGGCGGTCGTGGGCGCATGACTGTGCATTGGCATCAGCAGCCCCAGCGGGGCTTTCACTTGCTTCAGCGAGGGCTTTAGCCCGCAGTGCCCGAGCGTCCTGCTGCGCGCCCTGTCAGTATTGTACGAATGACTGCGCGTTAGTATCAGTTCTCAGTTCTCAGTTCTCGGTTCTTGATTCTCCCCCAAAAAGGTGTAGACTCTCAGGTGATGACATTTCACAAGAGGAGTCCGCCATGAACGAACGCACCTTCCTTGAGCCTGGCGTCGTTCTCGGCGAGTGGTGGCATCGCACCGCCGATGGCCGGTTTCAGTGCGATCTCTGTCCGCGCGGCTGCACGCTGCGCCCTGGTCAGCACGGCTTCTGCTTTGTGCGCGAGGCGCGCAATGAAGGGATCGTCCTTTCCTCCTACGGTCGCGCGTCCGGTTTCTGCGCCGACCCGATCGAGAAGAAGCCGCTCTTCCATTTTTTCCCCGGTACGGGGGTCTTTTCCTTTGGTACTGCCGGGTGCAACCTGGGGTGCCGTTTCTGCCAGAACTGGTCGATCTCCAAAGCGCGCGAGATGGCGCTGCTCGACGCGCGCGCGACGCCGGAGGAGGTTGCAGAAGCGGCGCTAGCAGTAGGGTGTCGCAGCGTCGCTTTTACCTACAACGATCCGGTCATTTTTGCCGAGTATGCCATTGATTGCGCGCGCGCTGCGCGCGAACGCGGTCTGGCAACCGTCGTTGTGTCGGCGGGGTACATTTCGCCGCAGGCGCGGCCCGCTTTCTTTGCGCACATCGATGCCGCAAACATCGATCTCAAAGGGTTCAGCGAGGAATTTTACCGGAAATTGTGCCTCGGCTCGCTGGCGCCGGTGCTCGACACGCTCCGCTGGCTGCGCCGTGAGACCAATGTCTGGCTGGAAGTAACCAATCTGATCATTCCCGGCGCCAATGACTCGCCAGACGATGTTGCGCGCCTGTGCGATTGGTTCGTGAATGAACTCGGTCCTGATGTGCCGTTGCACTTTACGGCGTTCCATCCCGATTATCGTATGCTCGATACGCCGCCAACCCCGCCCGCGACGCTGAAACGCGCTCGCGAACAGGCGCTTGCCGCCGGTCTGCGCTATGTGTATACCGGGAATGTCTACGACGCTGCCGGGCAGTCGACGTACTGCGCCGGTTGCGGCGCGCGTGTCATCGAGCGCGACTGGCATCGCCTGAAACGCTGGCGACTTGACGCCGCCGGTCGATGTGTGCGCTGCGGTCATCCGCTGCCGGGACGGTTCGATGCTGCGCCGGGGCGCTGGAACGGACGGATGGCGCCGGTGCGGATTGTGGAGTCACTCGCGTGACCCGTTGTGCCCGCAACGGAGCCGTTGCGGTGGGTTGAGCCGTTGCACTGCAACCGCTCAACTTCCGCACACACCTTCATACCCTCTTGCCTCTTGCCTCACGCCTCACGCCTCACGCCTCACGCCTCACGCCTCACGCCTCGCGCCCCTCGCCTCACACCTCACGCCCCGCGCCTCACGCCCCTCGCCTCACACCTCACGCCCCTCGCCTCACACCCCTCGCCTCACGCCCCTCGCCTCACGCCCCTCGCCTCACGCCCCTCGCCTCACGCCCCTCGCCTCACACCTCACGCCTCGCGTCTCACGCCTCGTGCCTCACGCCCCGCGCCTCGTACCTCGTGCCTCACGCCCCGCGCCTCACGCCTCGCGTCTCACGCCTCGTGCCTCTTGCCCCGCGCCTCGTGCCTCGTACCTCGTGCCTCTTGCCCCGCGCCTCGTGCCTCGTACCTCGTGCCTCTTGCCCCGCGCCTCGTGCCTCACGCCGGATACAAATGCCCGCTTTCGACGCGCCAGCGACGCGCGCGCGTGAGGAACTTCAGGTCGAAGTCGTCGGTTCCGGTGGCAGTCACGATCGTTTGCTGGTCGGGACGTTCCAGAATATCCTGCACGTGCGATCGTCGTTCGGCGTCCAATTCGGAGAGCAGATCGTCGAGGAGCAACACCGGCGCGTCACCGGTGCGTATTCGCATCAGTTTTGCTTCGCCGAGTTTGAGCGACAGTGTGGCGCTGCGTTGTTGTCCGCGTGAACCATACGCGCCAATGGGGACGCCGCCAACCGCGATCAGCAGATCGTCGCGGTGTGGCCCGATCAGCGTTTGCCCACGCCCGATCTCGTCGTCGCGCAGGCGTGTCAGGTGTGCCAGAAATGCCTGCTCGATAGCGCGGCTGTCGGTAACCGAATCAATACCCGCAACGCTGCTCTGATAGGCAAGGGTCAGTGGCGTGTCACCGCCCGACATCCGGCAATAGAGTGGTCCTGCCAGGGCGTTGAGGTCAACGACGGCGTGTAGCCGTTCGCGCAGCAGATACGCGCCCGCCATTGCCAGTTCCCGGTCCCAGAACGCCAGTTCATCGTCGGCATAGCGCAATGGACGCCGCCCCTCACGCCAGGCGCGCAGCAGACTGTTGCGCTGCTGCACGACCTTCTGATAATGCGCCAGGGTCCGCACATAACGCCCGTCGATCTGCGAGAGGGTTACATCCAGGTAGCGGCGTCGTTCAGCCGGCGCGCCGGTTACCAGCGCAATATCGGCGGGAGTGAACAGAACCACACGCAGGTTCCCCACCAGGTCGAGCGCGCGCACCGCTTTCCGGTCGATCCGCACTGTCTTGATGGTCGGCGTCGCGCCGATTGCAGACTCCTCCTCGGCGCGGCGCTGCACAACGACCTCGAGCCGCACATACCCATCGGCGCGCACAACATCGCACACCAGGCGGGCAAACGGCGGCACGCCAAGATCGCCCTGCGCCTCGAAGCGCACCAGTTCGCGATCGGCGCCGGCGCGCGGCGAACGGGTGGTCGCCAGAAAATAGATCGCCTCCAGCACCGTCGTTTTGCCTGCCGCGTTAGGACCGTAGAGCAGGGTCACTCCCGGTTCGAGGTTCAGATCGAGCCGTTCGTAATTGCGAAAATCACGCAGACTGAGGTGCGTCACATACATAACGGCGACTATCCGGCGCGCAGCGCTCAAATCCGTTCGAGTTGCAGTCGCCGAAGCGCCGCCAGATCGCCGCAACCGGTGCAGAACATCGCAATGCGCAATTCATCGATATAGACCTGCAAACTCTCGATAACCGCCTCTGCGCCGCGTTCATCGACTGCCGGAATGAGCGCCGGTTTCGCGGTAGCGGCCAGATCGGCGCCAAGCGCGATAGCCTTTGCCACATCCACCCCGCTGCGCACACCGCCGCTCCCGATGATCGTGATGTCGGGCAGTGCGGCGCGCACCTGACGGATGGCTTCGGTGGTGGGAATGCCCCACCCGGCGAATGCTGCCGCCACCTGCGCGCCGCGTTCGGTTTTATGGCGGAAACGTTCGACTTCGCTCCAGCTGGTGCCGCCTGCGCCGGCAACGTCGATAACCTTAACACCCGCATCGACCAGACGACGGGCAGTAGCGGCGCCAATGCCGTTGCCGACTTCCTTGACGATCACCGGAACGTCGAGGCGGGTGCACACTTCTTCGATCCGGCGCAACAGCCCCTTGAAGTTCGTGTTTCCTTCCGGCTGGACGGCTTCCTGGAGCGCGTTGAAGTGCAACACCAGCGCATCTGCCTCGATCATCTCGACCGCGCGGCGGCACTCATCGACGCCAAAACCATAGTTGAGCTGCACTGCGCCAAGGTTCGCCAGGAGCGGAATTGTTGGCGCGACATGCCGAACCCGATAGGTCTCCGCCACGCGCGGATCAACCAGCGCAGCGCGCTGCGATCCAACCCCCATTGCCAGCCCCAGCGTCTCAGCGGCTTCGGCGAGCGCCAGATTGATGCGCGCCACATCGCGCGCGCCGCCGGTCATCGAACTGATGAGCAACGGCGCGCGCATACGCTTGCCGAGAAAGGTCAAACCGGTATCGATTTCGGCGAGGTCGAGTTCTGGCGCCGCTTCGTGTGGCATGCGATAGGCGGCGAAACCGGTCGTCACTCCTTTGGCGGCGACGTCCTCACCTAACACAATGCGCACGTGATCGAGCTTGCGACTGCTCGTTTGTTCAGATTCGCTCATGTTGATTCCTCACGGATGTGTGCCTGCCATGATACCAGATTTACTTCACCTGTGGCACAGCGGATGTGTGATGGCGGAAACGCTGCGCCGATGCGCTATAATAGCCGACTGTCTGAGAGACCAGGCGCGAGGTGAGAGGCGCGAGGGGTGGCAGGGGGTCAGGATGGACGGCGGTGTGCCGGTGCGCATGTTGCAGGTTGCAGGTACGAAGGGGGAAGGTGGTTCTCTCTGCGCTCTCTGTGCCTCTGTGGTGTGAAATGCATACCTGTGGATGGGGTGGCAGGGGGTCAGGATGGACGGCGGTGTGCCGGTGCGCATGTTGCAGGTTGCAGGTACGAAGGGGGAAGGTGGTTCTCTCTGCGCTCTCTGTGCCTCTGTGGTGTGAAATGCATACCTGTGGATGGGGTGGCAGGGGGTCAGGATGGACGGCGGTGTGCCGGTGCGCATGTTGCAGGTTGCAGGTACGAAGGGGGAAGGTGGTTCTCTCTGCGCTCTCTGTGCCTCTGTGGTGTGAAATGCATACCTGTGGATATGGAATGGAGGAGAGGTGTGAGTCAGGCATCACGGAACAAAAAAGGGCAAGAACCGGCGACGCAGGGGGTCTCGCCAGCCGGGATCATTGCAGCGGTCGCTGTGATTGCAGTGCTCGTCGTCCTTGGCTTGATGCTTGCGCAATCCAGCGGTCGACCGCAGGTCGTCGAGCCGACGGTTCCGCCGTTTGCTGCTGCGACGCCGGCGACGGGCGGCGTTCCGGGTCCGTTGCCGGCGGACGTGGCGGCGCGCAACGGGTTCTATACTGCACCGCCGCCAATGACCATTGATCCGTCGAAGACCTATACTGCGACGATTACCACCCCACGCGGCGATATTGTTATCCGGTTACGTCCCGATCTTGCGCCGGAAACGGTCAACAACTTCGTCTTCCTGGCGCGTGAAGGGTTTTACGATGGCGTCACATGGCACCGGGTGCTGCCCAATTTTATGGCGCAGGGCGGCGATCCGTCCGGAACCGGCATGGGAGGACCGGGATACACCATCAAGGACGAATTCGGCCCGACTATGATCTTTGATCGTCCTGGCATTGTTGCAATGGCGCGCACTGCTATGCCCAACAGCGCCGGATCGCAATTCTTCATTACGACTGCGCCGGCGCCGCATCTGAACGGTCAGTACACCATTTTCGGCGAAGTGATCGAAGGTCAGGAGATTGTGAATGGAATCCCGCTGCGCGACCCGGATGCCAATCCGGCAGGACCGGGTGAGCAGATGTTGAAGGTGACCATCACTGAGCAGTAATACCAATTCCCTGTGACCATCCGGCATGGTCACCCCGATCAGAGCGAGGGGTCTGGCGCAACCCGCTCAGATTCCGCGCTGCGTTTACCCTGAGCGAAGCGAAGGGCTCGGAATGACACGAATGCGGCATCGTCAAGCGTAAGCGAGGGGACTGGCGCGACCGCAACCATCTGGTTGGATCGTGAGAGATCGGAGAGCGTTGTCACCCCGATCAGAGCGAGGGGTCTGGCGCGACCCGCTCAGATTCCTCGCTGCGTTTACCCTGAGCGAAGCGAAGGGCTCGGAATGACACGAACGCGGCATCTTCAAGCGTAAGCGAGGGGTCTGGCGCGACCTCAATCATCTGGTTGGATCGTGAGAGATCGGAGAGCGTTGTCACCCCGAGCGAAGCGAGGGGGCTGGCGCGACCCGCTCCGATTCCTCGCTGCGTTTACCCTGAGCGAAGCGAAGGGCTCGGAATGACACGAATGCGGCATCTTCAATCGTCATTGGTATAAGGTCAATTTCGGCGGAAAAGCCCACGCCTTTTCTGGGGGGTCTCGACTGTCTCACGCAGTTTTGCCAGATCACGTTCGATGCTGTCGCCTGACTCCGTTGACGGGCGTTCGTCGGATTGCAAGAGTGACGCTCGGCTGCTGTGCGGCTCACTCCCTGTGGAAGACAGAGTCGGCGACGGCGCTTCGATAACCGTGTCGAGCGCCGGATATGGCAATGGTTCGCGCTCGACGCCAAGCGCCACTAACCACGACCAGAGCGCCTGCTGCCGCGCCGCTGGCTCGTCCGGCAGGCGTAGCGGTCTGCCGCGCGCGTCGATGACCACACCAAGGGCGCTGCCGCGAATGGCCGCCAGTTCTGAGGCGACTTCGGCGCCCGGTGCGTTGCGCCCGATCCGCACACCAGCGGTTGGTCGCAGCGTCAGCGTGCCGTACTGGCCAGGGGGCAGGCTCAAACATGCGATCTCACCATGAGCGACACGCATCGTATAGGTGGACTTGCCTTCCACCCGCAACTCGGCTTCAACTGCCGTTTCTCCTGCACGCCCTTCGCCAAGCGTTGTGACGACCGTCGCCAGCGGCGTGTTGTTCATCAGGTCACGCTCGAACAACGTCAGCGCGGCGTCGGCTTCGGAAAAGGCGAGTGTGCCGCAGGCATTCATTAACCCCAGGCTATCAAGGTGCACATCGAGTGTCATGATATTCTCTTGAGAGGTTGGTTGCAGTGCATCCAGAACGGTGAGCAATGCAAGGCCGGGATGGGGTGCATGGCGCAACACTCCGCCACCAACGAAGACGCGGTCGTATCGTGCATCGGGTCGCTCGTCCAGGAGCGTCTCTATCACGCGGGAAAGCGCCTCGCGCGCTACTGCGTGCTCGATCAGCAGTTCTTCGCGGGTCAGAGGTGGAATGTGCGGACGCAACATCTTGTTGAGGAGCCAGTGTGCCAGGTCGCGCTCACTGATCGGGAAGGGCAGCCAGCGTCGGATGGCGCCGACTCCGCGTTGCGCCAGGAGCGCCCCAACCCCATACCCGATGCCGACGCCGCCCAAAACGACGGGACTATAGCGTCCTTCGCTGCACAAGTGCGCAGTCGTGCTCAATGAGCCGACATCGAGGGTCAGAACGTTACACTGCGCCGTCTCCGCCGCGAAGCGGGTTATCACACCCGTGGCGTCGCACGATGTGCACACAGGCGCGCGAGAGAGGCGCTGAAGGCCCGATGTTCGCGCGAAGCGGGTCAGGATGTGCTCGTTGTAGAAGCGCACGATTTCGCGGCGCACCGGATCGAGGCGCTCGATGTCCAGGGTTGGTCGAATATTGTCAACCACGATGAGATCGGGGTGGTCCTCCAGCGCCGCAGCCACCCCTGCACGCGCCTGACTGTTTCCTGCGAAAATGATCGGTTTTCGGGCGGCATTGTAGGTTTGTCTGCCCTGGGCGTCTGTCTGAACGCTCCGTGATGCCAGTCCGACGATATGTGCGAGGCGAATGAGCGCGTCGTGCGCGCCGCCTTCGATTCCGCCGACAATCACTACGCCGTCAGCCTGCACTCCGAGCAACGCCTGCACCTGGCGTTCGATCCAGGTCATGCCCGAATCTGCGAGGACGCCGATCTGTTCCTGGTGAACTGCATCATCGAGCGTGATGGTTTGAAGGACGCGAGTATATGTTGCACGCGCGGCGCGTTGCGCGCTCCGCGCCGAAATATCGCCGGCGACCGCCGCAATGATCAGGCTCATAACGCCTGCTGCACTGCTACAGACCAGAATGCCGTCAACACCATCGCCCTCCGCCTCTTTCGGCATCACCAGCGTATTGTTGTCGATCAGACGGCGACCGGTTTGTTCTGCGATGCGCTGTACGGCTTCGAGAATGGCGGGTGTTGCGTCGCCGGTCGAAGGAACGCTGCCCGGCGCTTCGGCATAGCCGATAAGACGAGTTTCGCCATCGACGGCGTCAACCAGCCAGACATGCGTCATTGTGCTGCCGACATCGGCGACCAGAAAGGCATGCAATGCGATTGGGACGGACATGCTACGCTGAATTCCTTTTCCTACGCGCCAAACAAACCGCGCACCGTTGCCAGAACAAAGTTCACGCGTTCAACCAGCGCGCTTAGATAACTTTGCAGCGCACCGGCAAAGAAGAAGCCGAATGCAACCATAATCAGCCAGTGACCAACGGCAGCCGCGCCTTTGACGATACGCCCGCTGCGGCTTTCCGGCGTCGCTGTGTAATAGAAAGATGCAAGGGTCAGCACCGTACCGACGATCAGCACGACCATCCCGGCAATGTGCTCTGGTCCTCCGGTCAGTGGACGCGCCGTATCGCGGATTTGCGGCAGCAGCGTGCCGATGATGGCGCCGCCAATTGCCAGCGCCCCACCCACGCCGAAGACGAGCGCCAGAGGGATGTTCGCCAGCCACGACAACCGCTGTTCTCCTGTGATACGCGGCAGAAGCAATACGCCAAGCAGCAACGGTACGCCGTAGAACCATACGGCGGTCATTGAGCCATTGAGAAGCGCCAACGCCGCCGGACGCAGCACCTGATGGTACGCCACGACGAACGCCAGCCCGAGGGAGGCGCCGACGAACAGATACTGCGCGACGCGAAACAATGGGTTGTCGCCTGCCACTCTGCTTAGAACCATGAGCGTCAATAGTGCGGCAATGATGTTGACGATGACATCCTGGCTCATGGACGCCTCCTCCGTGCTGCGTTGATGCCGCTGATCGCCAGACCGGACACGAGCACAACAACAAACAGCAGAATGACCAGGCGTTGATGTGTGACCGCTTCCGCGACTCCTGGCGCTCCACTGCCCTGGCTGATCGCCGTATATGCCAGCGCCCCACGCTGCCCGGCAATAGCGGCGACACCCGGCTGGCGCATGTATGGTTGAACCACAGGTGCGGCCTCTTCTGGAAGCAAGAAAACCATTGGCGTCGGTTGGTCACCCGTCTGCGCTTGTGGGTACACCTGTTCCATCCACCCCTGCACATCGGGCGTGTCATCTGCCAGAACGATGATGAGTGAAAGGTCGTTCAGGCGCGCAACAGGACGACCCGTGTCGATGCCGGCGATCAACGCGCTGCCGGTCGCGTCGTCTCCACGATAATCGCTGCGCAACACCGCCTGAAAATCGCGTGCCAGCGTTCGAAGCGCTATCTCACCGCCGGGTTTGTATCCCAACAGGAGATACCCTTCGCCTTGCTGCCGGTATCCGGCATTGCGCAACGTATCGAGCAGATCGAATTGGAGCAGGGTTCCCTGGGGATCGGTGCTCACCAGAATGAGTTTGACGTTCTGGGTGATCAGGTGTCCGATGACGGCTCGTTCGAGCGGGCGCAATTCACCGACCCTTCTGGCGTCCCATTCGTAGCCAACCAGCACGACATCATTGGCGCCGAGCGCTGCAATCTGATCGTAGGTGTCGGACACGGCGGGAACGAGGGGCGGCGCTTCGAGTGACGGGGCGACTCCTGAGAACGCGACAGCAATAATAACAAGGACCAATAGAGTAATCGAGAGCAACCGATCAAGCCCAATACGCTGAAGAGCGCTCTCGCGCTCTGGCGCCGGCAGCGGCGCAGCGGATGGTATCGGTTCGGCAGCCAGATGGCGCAACAGGTTCAGCGCCTGCATCTGCTCTTCAGTGCGTTGCGGCGCCGGAGGTGGTGGAAGTTTCGGTGCGGCAACCGCTGTTCCCACGCCTGCTTCGTCTTCGACAATGCCGCCGAGGCGCTTCAACCAGTCGAGGTCGCGCGCACTGGCTGGCGCCGTTTCCGGTTTTGGTTCAGATTCGACGCGCAGCCACTCGGGCAGGTCCATGCCGCTGAGTAAATCGCTCGAGATTTGAGCCGCCGGAGAGGCCATCGTCTGAGGTTGCCCGTCACGCGCATCAGGTGGTGTAATATCAATGCCGCGCAGCCAATCCGGCAATCCTGCATCGCCTGAAGGAATCGTCCGTCCGTGTTCATCTTCGAGCCAGGGAGGCGTTTCCTGGGATGATGAAGCAGGTGTCCGAAGCCAATCGGGCAGATCACCGGCGGGTGGCGTGACGCCACCGGCAGGCGGCACAGGCGCGGACGGCGGGGCGGATGGCGGCTCAGGCGGTGCAGCGGCAATGTTGCGCAACCAGTCGGGCAGGTCGCCGGTTGGGGCAGGGGCGACGGACGGCGGGGCGGACGGCGGCTCAGGCGGTGCAGCGGCAATGTTGCGCAACCAGTCGGGCAGGTCGCCGGTTGGGGCAGGGGCGACGGACGGCGGGGCGGACGGCGGCTCAGGCGGCGCAGCGGCAACGTCGCGCAACCAGTCGGGCAGGTCGCCGGTTGGGGCAGGGGCGACGGACGGCGGGGCGGATGGCGGCTCAGGCGGCGCGGCGGCGATGTCGCGCAACCAATCGGGCAGGTCGCCGGTTGGGGCAGGGGCGGCGGACGGCGGGGCGGATGGCGGCTCAGGCGGCGCGGCGGCAACGTCGCGCAACCAGTCGGGCAGGTCGCCGGTTGGGGCAGGGGCGGCGGACGGCGGGGCGGATGGCGGCTCAGGCGGCGCGGCGGCGATGTCGCGCAACCAATCGGGCAGGTCGCCGGTTGGGGCAGGGGCGGCGGACGGCGCGGCGGACGGTGGCTCAGGCGGCGCAGCGGCAACGTCGCGCAACCAATCGGGCAGGTCGCCGGTTGGGGCGGGGGCGGCGGACGGCGGGGCGGATGGCGGCTCAGGCGGCGCGGCGGCGATGTCGCGCAACCAATCGGGCAGGTCGCCGGTTGGGGCAGGGGCGGCGGACGGCGGGGCGGATGGCGGCTCAGGCGGCGCGGCGGCAACGTCGCGCAACCAGTCGGGCAGGTCGCCGGTTGGGGCAGGGGCGGCGGACGGCGGGGCGGATGGCGGTTCCGGCGGCGCGGCGGCAACGTCGCGCAACCAGTCGGGCAGGTCGCCGGTTGGGGCGGGGGCGGCGGACGGTGGGGCGGATGGCGGCTCAGGCGGCGCGGCGGCAACGTCGCGCAACCAGTCGGGCAGGTTTTCGCTGCGCGCCTTGGAAGCAGGCAGAGGCGTCTGCGACATATCATCAGTGACCGGCAATTCCCGCAGCCATGCCGGGAGATCAACTTCATTCTGCTCCTCGCCAGCGTCACCAGACCAGGATGGACGATCACGACCGGTATGCGCTTCAACACTGCGGTCAGGCGACGCATCAGCATGGTGCTCGGGACGTTCATTCGCCAGCCATGGAGGCGCTTCCATCTCGCCGCGACCGGTAGACAATCCAGACGGGAGTCCAATATCAGATGCTTCAGTCGAAGTCCATGGCGCCGATTCGGAAGCAGTCTCATCGGATTCGGGCGTGTCCGGCATCACGATGGAGTCGCGCAGCGATTGGAGCCACGATGGCGGCGACGCCTCGGACGGCGCAGGAGGGGCAAAAGGCGCTATGGGTGCTGGCTCGGAGCCGGGCGTCCGGGCTGGCGTCGATGCCTCTTCCCCCAGCGTATCCGGCGCCGGACGTAACCAGGAAGGCGTGGTTGCCTGATCCGTCTCGTCTTCGTCACGCAGCCACTCCGGCAAGCCGGAGAACAACGGCGCATCACCTGTATCCTCCTGTTCCGGTGCCGGCGGCTTTGGCGGCAGCGGCACATCCTGGAGCCACGGCGGCAAATATGGATTGCGATTTGACCAGATCACCACTGCTCCCTGGACGCTGGACTTTCGCGCGATGATGATGAGCGCGCATCCGTTCCTTTATCGATCAAGATATGGTTGGTCGAACCCGAGCAATAGCCGCACTCCTGCGACCAGCGCACCGATAGCGGCGCCGATCAGCAAGCCGCGCGCACCGGCGAGCACGACATAATCCGAAAGCCAGCGCACCCCGTCGGCGACCACAGGCGCGCGTTCCAGTTGCGGCAGCGACGCGGCGATCAGCACGACCAGCGCCACGGTAACGATAACCAGCGCATCTCCTGTGCGGCGGCGAACGGCGCGCAGCGCCGCACTCAGGCTAAAGAACGTCAGCAATGCGAGCAACGAACTTGCGAGCGGCGTATAGACCGCCCTGAACACCAACCGTACTGGTTGCTCAATCAGGCTCGACGGGAAGGTCAGACTTCCGTCCGGGTTTTGCAGAGGAAAGAGCGTTCCCGCGACAATGACGATGACCATTGCGGCGAGCAATATCAGGCTGTATTTCCAGTCGGCGCTGCGTCGCGCCACACGACCAATGTGATGACCGGTCACATTCACCACACCGATCACTAGCGCCAATGCAGCCACCAACGCAGCCCAATCGAGCATTATCTGCGCAAGAGCACTGACGCCCGGCACAGGTCCGGCGAAATCGATCAACACCAACAACCCGGCCACTCCGGCGACGATGGTGGCGATCAAACGTTTGGGATCACGTAGAAAGGTCATCGATCCTTCCCGTGTTATACCAATTATCTGTGAACATCTGGCATTGTCACCGCGAGCAGAGCGAGGGGTCTTGCGCGACCCGCGCAGATTCTTCGCTGCGTCTACCCTGAGCGAAGCGAAGGGCTCGGAATGACAAGCATGCGGCATCTTCAATCGTCATTGGTGTTACAAGCCAATCAGCGATTGCCAGAGCGCCAGCGCGACAATCGCCACGATCGTCACAGTCCGCAGTGCATCATGGGTCAGCAAGCGACCATGCGCTTCGGGGGCGCGCGACAGATAGGCTTCGGCGGCGTAGATCTCCTCACCGATCAGCGTGCCATCAGCCGTCAGATAGATAAGCGGCAACGCAGTCGATGTCGTCGCGCCGGCGACCTGTGGGATACCGGATTGCGCTCCCGCCTCAGTGGCCAGCAATACTTCGTACCCAAAACTGCCGATCAACTGGCTCGCTTCGAGGCGCTGCCGTCCGTACAGCGTCACGACACCCGACGCATATGCCATGGGGTCTTGCTGTGCCAGCAACTGCACGTTCCCGGCATCGTAATCTTGCCCAAGCCCGGCGCGCTGATACGCCTGGCGCAACGTGCCGCGCAGTGCGAGATGCGCCACCGCATCGCCGGAACTGGCAATCACCGGAATACCGCTGAGAGCGGCTTCGGTTGCGGTGCGCTCAGCAGCGAGCAGCCCTGCGATCGTTTCCGCTGTAGTCGCGCGCGCGCCGATGACGCCGCTGCCCGGCGAAAGGTGAAGCGCACGACCCGTTTCGGCGCCGCTCCCTAACCCACGCCTCAGCGCCTCCAATGCAGGCAACGGACGGCGGCTGAAGGTGCGACGCCGGTCGAGCGCGCGCGCATGGTAGAGGAGTGTCAGAATAATGACGATGAAAACGATGAGCAGCAGGGCAAGTGTCTGAAGGGGGAGATCCACGAACTGCCTCCGCACAATTCTTTACACAGTCGCGCGCTGTGCTGGCTTTGAGTGTAATTCAAATCAAATCGTTTGTCAACAGTCACGGTTCAGAATATCGCGTAATTGTTCCCATCCCTGCCTGTCGGACAGCGCATCGATATAACGCGCCCAGCGGTCTCCCGGAACGAAGGGACGGGCGAAGAGCGTTATCTGTCCGGCGATGAATCCGAGCGGCGCAAGGATGTCGAGCAATATGCGGGCTGGTGTCGCCAGTCCGCGTTGGTTAAGAGCATTGGCAAGTTGCTCGAGCGGTTCATTGTGTGGCGATGGGGTCATCGTTCATGCCGGTTGCGCGGTTCGCGAAAAATGGCGCTGTCGAGCAGAATCGTCACCGGACCATCATTCACCAGCGCAACCTGCATCATCGCGCCGAACTGTCCGGCGCCGACGGCGATCCCCAGGCGTTGGAGTTCGTTCGCAAAGGCTTCGACGAGCGGCGCAGCGATCTCCGGCGGCGCAGCGTCGGAAAAACTGGGGCGGCGCCCGCGCCGGGTATCGGCGTAGAGCGTAAATTGTGAGACGACCAGCGCCTCGCCGCCGATATCGAGGAGGGAACGGTTGAAACGCCCTTCATCGTCGGCGAAAATCCGCAGGTTGGCGCTCTTTTCAGCCAGGAGTTTTGCTTCCGCTTCGGTGTCGCCGACGCCAACACCGAGCAGGATCAGCAATCCTCGTCCGATAGCGCCGATCACTCTGCCATCGACGGTGACGGAGGCTTCGCTGACCCGTTGAATGACCGCTCTCATGCCTGTGATCCCCGTTCCATCGTTTGTGCCAGATCGACGACTGCAATGGTGCAGCGCGATATGCAGATCAGGCGCTCCTGCTCATCGACGATGCGCACCTCCCACACCTGCGTCGATTTGCCGACGTGCAGCGGCGCGCCGATTGCAGTCACCACCCCCTCGCGCTTGGGGCGAATGTGGTTGGCGTTGATCTCAAGACCGAAGGCTGCCTTTCCCGGCGGACAATTGAAGAATGCGCCGATGCTGGCGACCGTTTCGGCGAGCGCGACCGATGCGCCGCCGTGGAGATAGCCGAGCGGTTGATGATGGTCTGCCGTCACCGGCATCGTCGCCACAATCCGCTGCGGTGTCAGTTCGACGATCTGAATGCCGAGCCGGTCGGCAAGACCGCTGCGTGTGAGTTGAGAAAGGTCTGGTGTTGTCATGTCTGAGAACTGAGAACTGAGAACTGAGAACTAAGAACTAAGAACTGAGAACTGAGAACTGAGAACTGATTCTGCGGCGCGCGGAGACGGGTATCGCATATCGCCGCAGGCGCCGGACGGTTGTATGCCGAAAGGTGTGTCAATGCGTTGCGCCAGATTAATCTTGCTCCATTTTACACAGAATTGGTTCGCCTGCATTGATCCTCCAACTCCAGTTTGCCCAAATCGTCGATCCTGTGCTCCCACACCCGGTCGATCCCCCTCGGCGCACCCCAGATAGTCGTTGCCGAAATACCCGCAAAGGAAGAGCACGAAAGCCACAGTCTTCCCGTAGGTCGCCTGTAACCGGCGATTCTGCGTCGCCTCTTCCTTGCGCCGCTTGTTTGTGAAATCACCCGCTGACCTGGCCTCGATACGGATTGGCAACCGGTCCGTGCGTAGTTTCTTGGGCTGGATCACAACGTCAATCGGGATATTGACTCTCTGCGTCTTCCCGACGGGCACATTCAGACAGAAGGCATACGCGCCCGGTTCCATTGTTTTGTTGAACCTGTGACAACCTATCTTTCCTCATGCACCAATGTCGCCTCATATTCCGCGCGGCGCAAGACGGTATCGTACAGTCCGACATCTTCTCCTTCGTGACGGTTAATACCCGTATAAACCAGACTTGGGTCTTCATACCGCTTGAACTTGTACACTGCATCGTTCATCAGCGCGCTGTTGAAGACGCCGAGGCTGACGAGGAGTTCAAAGTCTTTCACCGTCAGCCCCGTAACTTTCTTGAACAATCCCGGTTCCAATTGGGTGATCACATCGCGCAGCGTTCGTTCCCGATGGTCGGTCAAATACATAAAAATGGGGATGCGCGTCGCCAGCTTGATGAGCTTTTCCTGAATCTGTTTGCGCTTGCTCTTGAATTCCTTCTCCTCTTCGGTCAGCTCACGCTTTTCTTGAGCGGAAAGCGCTCGGTCGTTGGCCTCTTTTTTCAGCCGTTTCACGGCCTCCGACTTGTTGATGATGGTTTCAATCTCCTGATTGAGGTTGCGGAAGCCCTCAATGTTCATCAGCGCCTGCATCGCCTGTTCGTTGGTTATCAGCCGCCGCAGAGTGTCATTGTCCACATTCACCAATAGCGCGCTTTCCCAGCGGCGGGCCAGCAGGGTGGCGGTGGTGCCGCTCATGGCCATTTCCAGCACGCCGGCGGCATCAATCTGTCGCATTGAACTCCCATCATACGCCAGCACCGGCAGGAAGTGGATAAATTCCTCCACTTTCTTTTCCGGGTCATCCTCATTCACATTCAGGCGGCAACTGTAGTCGGCAATCTGCCGCAGGGCGCGATCCGGCGCAAAATCGAACACATAGCACTCTTCTTTGAGAATCAGCTCCGCGTTGGGTGAGGTTCCGTCAGGATTCTGAATCGTCCATGGACTCTGCACGCGGAAGGCGGCCTGGAAGTAGGTTTCTGGGCTAGATGTGTTGCGCAGCATGAAGATGCCCGTCCAGGGCCGAACCGTGACGCCGGTGGTCAGTTTGCCGCAGGTGAGGGTGATGGTTTTCGTCTTGAGCGGATCGCCCATGGCGTCCAGCACCGGCGGGAGGGCATTGACGCCGATGCCCGCAGCGGCGCCGGCAGCCACGATGGCCTTGTAATCGTGATAGAACTTGTTGTGTGGTTTGGCTAAGAGATTGCGCATGGCGTAGCAGGCGGCCACGCTGGGCAAAAACCAGACCGTATGGGTGAGCACATTCAGCAGCCGCACATCCGAGTAGGGGAGCGGCGGCTTCTGCGCTCCCAAACGGAGGTTATCCAGGTTTGTAGGCAGGTATGCCCCACGGATGAGGTCCAACCACTTCTGCACCTCGTCTTCGTATTTGAACCGCGCCTTGTCGCCCACGCCCTCGGCCGAAAAGAACACGTTCAGATCGAACTCGTTGAACTCTCCCTGCATCGCCACTTCGCGAATGGCGTCTGGCAGTTGATAGGTCATCAGCACCATGCGCGGCAATGCGGCATAGGGGTTGGGGCCGTTGCTGTCGTCCCACTCCTCTTTTGCCTTCTGTTCATCAGAATATGTCCAGTTGTAAATTTGCTCTTCGATGAACTCGCCGGTGGCAATGGCCCGGAACGGTGTGCCGGAAAGGTACAGGTAGTGATCGGAGGTGATGGGCAGGATATCCTCATCGAAGTAATCAATGGCTTCCCCTTCCGAGGCTTTCCGTTCCGCTTCATCCTCGCCCTCAAACAGGTCTTTGGCCTTCTCGCGCCAAGCGCCGAAGTGGTATTCATCAAAGATGACGCAGTGCCAGTGGGTGGCATGCACCCATTCGTTCTTGGCTTTGATGCCGCCCGTCTTCGGATTGCGGCCGAGATAGTCCTGAAACGAGCCAAAGCAGACGATAGGCTTGTTTTTATCTGCCTGCTCGTAGGTCAGCCCGCCGGGCTTGATGAACTGCCAGCCCTGAAAATCCACGTGGCAGCGCAAATCCTCTTCCCAGGCGCTCTGCACCGCTGGCTTGAAGGTCAGCACGAGAACCTTTTTCCAGCCCATGCGTTTGGCCAGTTGATAGGCGGCGAAGGTCTTGCCGAAGCGCATCTTGCAGTTCCAGAGGAAATGCGGCGGCTTGCCGTTTTCCCGGCGGTAGCTTTGGAAGTAGGCCATGGTCTTTGCCACCGCTGCCTCCTGCTCTGGCCGCATCGTGAAGTTGAGGGAGCGCTGCTCTTCCAAGAGTTGCCCAGCTCGCACGGCATTAATCGCCGCCCTGACCTGTTCGACGGTGCAGCGGAACCATTCGCCGCCCTCGTTGCGGATGCCGTTGATGCGCAGCATGCGGTGCACGTCGCGATCGGTGAAGACTGTGCCATCGTTGCGGATAGCCGGCTCTTCCAGCACGATGCAATACGGCAGCTTGCCGCCGGGCCGCAGGGTGGGATACTGCTGCGCCACCCGCTCCTGCACGCTCTTGGTGGTGTAGCCGATCTTGAGCAAGCCCTCGTATTCGGGGTTGGTGTCCTTGTAGGCGTAGATTTTCGGCTCGACCTTGGGGCGCGGGGGGAAGAAGTTACTCATCGGCAGTCTCTCCTAAATTATATTGTCACCTTGAGCGCATTCATTCTCATCCCGAGCGTAGCATTGTCATCCCGAGCGCAGTATTGTCATTTCGAGCGCAGTATTGTCATTTCGAGCGAAGCGAGAAATCTTCCAAGATTTCTCGGTCGCTGGCGCTCCCTCGAAATGACACTCGGTCGCAGGCGCTCCCTCGAAATGACAAAGGGGTCTCTTGACTGGAAGCGGAACTCCATGGTGTGCCGCCCGCTCTGCCAATAGGTCCGTACCAGCAAGGTGTTGACGTTCCAGCCGGCCTGCGATTTCCCTGTCCTGTCGAGCGCAGCATTGTCATTTCGAGCGCAGCGAGAAATCCTCCCCCACTCCAAACTCGGAACTCAAATCCTTCCATTCAGGGTTCATACTCATTACCAGTTTGTTCTTCTTCTCCCGTCGCCATTTTTTAATTTCTTTTTCTCTGGCGATTGCCGCATAGACATCTGTTGTGTGTTCATAGTAAACCAATTTATTTACATTATATTTTTTAGTAAAACCATCTACCATTTTGTTTTTGTGTTCATATATCCTGCGTTCAAGGTTATTCGTCATACCGATATACATGACTTTGTTGTTCCAGTTAGTAAGTATATAAACATAGAAGTTATAGTTTCTCATAATATTTCTCTTCGCCACGATCGCCCAATTGACAGCGAGTCATTGGGTTGTACCGTTATTTTACACCTCTTTTCATTTCACGCATTCATCGTCATGTCGAGCGCAGCATTGTCATTTCGAGTGCGGCATTGTCATTTCGAGCGCAGCATTGTCATTTCGAGCGCGGCATTGTCATTTCGAGCGAAGCGAGAAACCTTCCAAGATTTCTCGATCGCTACCGCTCCCTCGAAATGACCAGCGATCGCTAGCGCTCCTTCGAAATGACCAGCGATCGCTACCGCTCCCTCGAAATGACCAGCGATCGCTACCACTCCCGCGAAATGACAGCGATCGCTAGCGCTCCTTCGAAATGACCAGCGATCGCTACCGCTCCCGCGAAATGACCAGCGATCGCTACCACTCCCGCGAAATGACAGCGATCGCTGGCATTCCCGCCAAATGACCATTGGCCGCTAGCACTCCCGCGAAATGACAAAGGGGCCTCACGGTATTTCCCTTGGCGCGGAAGTTTGCCATCCTGCGCTTTAAGCGGCTGGTCGTGAGCAACCGGAAGATCGTTACTCATCGGTTTCCTCCGTCGGTTCCGGTTCGTCCTCCGCTGGCATCGGCCGGACCATGGATTCGATGAAGGCGATCTCGTCTTGGGTTAGGCCGTATTTTTGGTAGAGTTCTTCATCAGTCCAAGGCTTGGAGAAGTCTTGCATGGGGACGAATTGATAGACTCGCTTGGGCGCATCTTGCGTCGGCTTGTTTAATAGCGCAAGAAATCGAAAGAAGCGAGTTCGGATATACGAAATGATATTTTCTGCTTTGGTCTCTGTGTTGCAAGGGCCGATGACAAGATACGTCTCGGTGCAGGCAGAATTGCGTTCGCCTACAAATGGATGTCCTAGTATCGGATGTGGGAAACTGTCACTTCCACTACCTAATCTGGGAATAAAAACCTTATAAGTATCAATCCATTCCCGATTTTGTGCGATTTCCTTTCGGCTGACCCAACCAACGCCGCCGTTCTGATAAAGCTTCACTGCTCCCGGAAATGGTTCTGGTTTGCCAAGAACATACGTTCTAAGCCCAAACGGCTTTTGTGCGCTTACCAGCGTCTTGAACGAGGGTTCGTTGAATTGCTGAACTTTACGGAGAATAGAAATCGCCTCGTTGTAGCGGATAAAGGTATCTGCCCCCGCTTCCATCAACGGGCGCTCCATCGTTGCCACCTTGCCGTGCAAATAGTTGGAGACCTTGCACAAGCCGGGATGATCGCGGTCCCAAAGAAAATAGCAGACACCACCTTTGATTTGTACACCGGGGAAAACATCTGTCGCATCGGGGAAGTCGTGTATCTCGAGAATGCGGTTGTCTTTTAGCATCCCCTCGCGGAAGTCGTCCAAGCCCTTTCCGCCGGAATACCAACGTGCTGGAATAATCATCACGAGATAGCGTGGATTGAGCTTCTTCGCCTGATGGACAAACTTGTTGTAAATCGGAGTGGCGCTTCGGCCAAAGCCGCCGTCGCTCAACTGATACGGCGGATTGCCGATGATCACATCGAATTTCATGGATTTCTCCTCACTTCGCTCGTCGAAATGACAACCCTCACTTCGCTCGTCGAAAAGGCAAAGGGGGTTGTCGGTGTGGATGAACTCGTAGGCGTGGGTTTCCAGTTCCGCGCCGCGGGCGTAGTTGGCTTCGTTGGCGCCGCAGAACACGCAGCGGCCGTCTTTCCAGGTGTGCTCAATGCGCCGGTAGCGGATGTTGCCTTCGGGTGTGTCAAAGGCGGTGCAGACCGAATACTTGCCGTTGGCAGTCTTGGAGCAGTAGAGCGAACGACGCGAGATGAGCGCAGTTAGCTCGGTGATGGCGATGCCGAAGAGCTGGTTTTTCATAATATGGTTAATCCGTGCCTGCCGGTCAGGGATTTTGGCTTCCAATCCCTTGTCCAGCCGCTTGGCGATCTCGCGCAGGAACACGCCCGATTTGCAGCAGGGGTCGAGAAAGCGCGCCTCGGGATTGCTCCACAGCTCAGCCGGCAGCAGGTCCAGCATCTGGTTAGCCAGTTGCGGCGGCGTGAACACCTCGTCGCTGGAGAGGTTCGCCAGGCAGGAGAGCACATCAGGGTTGTAGTTCGTCGTAGGCATGGGCGACCTCCAGAACATGCACCGGCGGATAGTCCTTCACCGGCTCCGGGATGAACACCTCCTCGCCCTGGTCGGAGAAGAGGGGCAATTCTCGCATCGCGCTATGGCTCACCAACTCATGGAAGGCAAAGTCGCGCCGCTTGAGCAGACTGCCATTGACCAGCGACCACTCAGAAAAAATAATCGGCTGCGGCGGGTCCGTGACCGTCTGCAACGAAAGCGCGTCGCCATGGATGATGTTGCGCCGCAAAATGAAGCGTATCGCTTCCCGGCACTGCGTTTTCGTCTTTTCTCCAAAGAGGCGGGTGTAGGCCACATCAAACACCTCAAACAGCCGATGGCGGCACTCTTCGACATTATCAGCCAGAATGTCAATCCCGTAGAGCGACGAAACGGCCAGGATCGCGTAACGCTCGTATTCTACCTGACTCTTCCCGTAGCGCTGCTCGACGACCCTTAACTTGCGTTCCAGAATTTCCGTGAGAAAGTTTCCGGTTCCACAGGCCGGTTCCAGAAAGCGCGAGTCAATCCGCTCCGTCTCCTGCTTAACCAGGTCGAGCATGGCATCCACGATGTGCTTTGGCGTGAGCACCTCACCGTAATCGGTCACCCGTTTTTTCGATTTCACCTGTGATTTCATATCGTTGCCCATTCACGAGCGGAAGGCGAACGGCTTGCGCATCACCTGCGACGAGCCGACCCTGAGCGTAGCGAAGGGAAGGCGAAGCCTGTCGGGTGGATGTGCGTGTGGGGCAGCCTTTACGGCCTCAAATACTTTTCGCCAAAGTGCTATCGCTCTTGATTTATGGTCCATCTTGTCGAAGATGTCAAGAATTGCTGGATCATCGCCAATTTCTGCCAGGCGCCTGTCCACATCTGCATAACTGATGTGCAAAAACCTATCGAATAACTGCAAACCACTCTTTAACCTGATCGTTCATTGTAAAGCCCCTTGTCTACCCGAAACTTTTCTCTCACTTCGTCAAGACTGATCATTTGACCATCAACTTCGATAAACCAATGCTCCCACCCATTACAGGGCGCATTGTTCATGTAATGGCTACCTGCCTGATGGATGCTGCCTTCGAAGCCGTCCGCAGTACGGAGCCGAGCATCAGGCTTGATTGTGGCCACTTTCGTTTTGTCTTTTCCAAAAAACAATCGTTGCCCAGGTTGTACATACCCATGTTCGACCAGAACCGAAAACTCCACTTTAGGAGCAGATTTGGCTTTGCTCTTTACATCAAACGTCGCAGCGTCAAACATCTCTGGCTGCATTGCGTCAATGCGCTTTTGCGCAATCTGGACATATCGTTTCTCCTTTTCTATTCCAATCCAATTTCGATGCAAACGTTTCGCGACAACACCCGTTGTTCCACTTCCAAAAAATGGGTCAAGCACCACATCACCGGGATTGCTGGATGACAAAATCACCCGATACAGTAACGCCTCCGGCTTCTGGGTGGAATGGGCTTTATCGCCATGTTCATTTTTTACCCGTTCCGATCCCGTCGCTAACGGTAAAAGCCACCAGTCAGAACGCATTTGCTTTTCATCGTTCAACCCTTTCATCGCGTAATAGTTGAACGTATATGTTGCATCTTTACCGGTACTTGCCCAAATGAGGGTTTCATGGGCATTGGTAAAACGGACACCACGAAAATTAGGCATCGGATTTAGTTTTATCCAGATAACATCATTGAGGATCCAGAACCCTAAATCCTGCATCATGGCCCCAACACGAAAGATATTATGGTACGTTCCGATAACCCAGATGGTGCCGGTTGGTTTCAAGACCCGCTTACACGCCGTTAACCACGTTCGAGTAAATTCATCATACGCTTGCATCGACTCGAACTTGTCCCAGTCGTCATCGACAGCGTCCACTTTCGTCATATTTGGTCGATGAAGTTCGTTTTGTAACTGTAAATGATAGGGAGGATCGGCAAAAATAAGGTCAATGGATGTTTCTGGTAACGTATTCAGTATTTCCACACAATCACCTTCAATAATCTGATTTAAAGGTAGTGGCATAATGATTACTCCAAACCACACGTATGAGGCGATCCAGTTCTCAGAACGTGTTTTTTATACAAAGAGGGGTATCTGACAATACCGGCGGTCTTGTCCAATTCTGTTTTTCAACGTCACTCGTCGAACAACCAACGAGTCATTGTCATTAGGCTTTCGCCATCCCACGCCAAGACTCGTTTGGGATGGACGTAGATATACGGTGAACCTTTGTCAACCTGATATTTCTTTTGGAAAGTACTATCCAGGATATTCCATGTTTCGTCGTCAATTTCGTCATCTTGAATAATGTGCGCTGTGCCTTCTATGATAACCACTTTCTCTGCATCAGGCAGGTGAACGGCAATATGCGGGTTGTGCAAGATGTTGTTACCCCATGCGGTTTGCATGCTTCCTTCAAAGAAGAGACGATGTTCAAACCAAATACCCCAGACAGGCACGACATGAGGACGACCGTTGGGAAATACGGTGCATATCCAGTAATGTCGAGATTGTGACATTTGCTTGGAGACAAAATCCCAAGAAAGAAGATTTTCCTTTGTTTCGGGCGTGTTATACCCTTGTACTTTTCTTGCGGGTGTGGCTTCAGGAATAACAATTGGACGCAACATAGGGCTTGACCGAACTCCACGTTTGTAAAAATTAATTTTGCAAGGAACTGCCCAACGATGCGGTTCAGCCGCCGCTCGAAGGGCGGTCGTCTCAATCCGCAGGTTGGGCAGGCCCCCCAACAACATATGATATGGAATCTGGGTTCACGATGGTACTCCTACAACGTCCTTATCACCACAATTCACCTTCACGCCACTCTACGGAAAGTGGTGCATTTGGATCGAGCGGCGGTGTTTTCGGAAGACGTAGAATCATCACCTGTTCTTCAGCAGGAGATGGCAACAAGTCAGTTTCGGTTCTGATAAACAACGGACCACGCCAAAGCTCCCACCCAAGTCGCTCATAAAACGCGACACTGGATGGAGAAAGTGCGGCCAATTCATAGTCTCCAATCTCATCCGCAATGCGTTTCATGATGGTTGTTGCAAAACCTCGCTTGCGGTAGGCGGGGTCGGTAGCAACCGCTTCGATGTACGCTGTGCGCAAGAGAGGACCACTTCCGACTTGCAAATAGCGGGTCACCCAGAGCGCATGGCTGACGAGAAGGCCATTGTGGTATCCAAGAACATGCGTTGCGCCAACAAACGTGTTGAACAGTGGTTCTAAGTCGTCTTCGTAAGCGCGGTTGCAGAGTGCGATGATGGTTTTCCGATCTGTCTCTGACAAGCATGCGCCTTGAACTCCTTGGATAGTTAGCCGGTTATCACTCAAGATACCGATTGATACTTGCATACTTGCCCAACGGTTGGTTTCAACAAAAGCTCCTGTCCGTCCGTTTGCACGCGATGTTAAGCGCTATAACCGGTCAAGAATGAATTCGATCATTCGCGCTACGATGGCGAACATTCCGAAAAGCGTAAGGAGTACAATGAAAACGTTCCAAATAAGATCGAAACCTGTTGGTTTGATGAACTCTGTAGTTTCGATGATCCCTGATGTACAGTGATCAATGTTGCGCACCAGGTAGTCTCTTTCAACAAACCCTGATACAACACATTCTTTGATGTTACCCTTTGAACGCTCAAAATTCCTAAACTTTACAGGTAAACTTATCGCCGTGTAGAAATCTGCCCTATCTTGTAGTTGAAAGTGTAAATGAGGTTCGGAAGAATGCCCCGAATGCCCGCACTCGCCTATCTTCTGCCCTGAGACAACCGTCTCGCCTTTTTTCACTGTTATGCTGCCTACCTTCAAATGCGCATAAAGTGTATATCTCTCAGTGTCATGCTTTATCAAAACATAGTTTCCGCGTATATCAGGGGTTGTTATATCTACCCAACCTTTTCCTGCGAGGAAGTAATCCCTGATGTTATCCCGCACATCTGCCACAACTCCATCTTCTGCTGCAATTATAGATCTGCCAAAAGCAAAGTAATCTTTTGGTTTTTCTGTACTATCTTGATAAGTTTTTCCAGATTCATCAACAACTACAAAATCATACGCATACCTTTGCCCGACGAGAATCCACGAATGGGAAGTTTGTTTGCGAATACCACCATTAACGACCTTCCATGTTCCTTCAAATGGTAGCGCAAAACTCACCGTATCGTCATAGACGACACCTTTGATACACGCTCGACCGATGGCGATACATTGTCCTGTGGCTTGTCGTACAGTTTGTACTAAACCATAGGGATTGAAAATTGACCAAATAAAAACCGAGATGAGATACTCAAAGAATATTTTTAGCGACGTGACAAAAGACATTGCTCTCTCCATTGTTTTAAGGCGAAGCGCCCAACGGCGGGCTTCAGGCGCGTTGCGGAGCGCCAGCGAAGCAACGTCGCTTGCAAACCGTGTTGGGCGGGCTTGTGTGATAAGCAGGACTATCTTACCTTGCTTTCGTTGTGCTCTTAAGATTTCGGTGACGATTCGTTTACCTCCATATCCATGTCTCAGCTCAAGTGTTACGTCCGCGCTCCGTTGATCTGACTCATCCAGCCGCTGAGATCGGGCACCTGCCAGGCCATCGCATCCGTCGATCCCTGGGCATTGGTGTACACCACCTTCAGCAGCGGCGTAAAGCGCGATTTGCCCAGAAACGAGGTCGGGTTCTCCAACGACTGAATACTTCGGAGCGGGATGCGGAACTCGGTGTTCGGAACCCACATCTCAAAGATGAGATCCGAGTCAGTGAGGATCAACGTGCCATTCCCGCGCATTTGCGCGACCCCGCGCGACTCCTGTCCAAAGAAGCTGGCGCGGCTGATCTGCCGCGCGGTCGGATAGCGTTCCCGTGCGCTGGCTTCTTTCTTTCGGGCGGTATACCTCAGCACCACGAGCACGCCTGCGAAGACCAGCGCGAAGAAAACTGCTAGCCCAAGCAGCAGCATCAGCGCCTGTCCCATACCAGCGAGCGTTGTTTCCATACGATCTCTCCTATACTTGAATGGAGAACCCTTGCATGAGGCGGTGTTCTTGAAAGGAGCCCGCCTAACGGCCCGCGCATCACCTGCGGCGAGCCGACCCTGAGCGTAGCGAAGGGGAGGCGAAGCCGTCAGGTGGAAACACTTGTTAGCCTGCCTGTTCATGCAAAGCAAACGCCAATTGGACAGGCTTGGCAGCTTTCGTAGTTTCAACTTTCCCTGCTTCGTGGCCAGGTTTTATCAACAAAGCTTCTTCCATTGAATTTCTGAGATCTTCGGTCGAACCTACATGATAAAAATGAGTGAAGGTTCTCTCGATTAATCCATCCCAATAGTAAGCAATATGTGGATTTAGGCGATATTTGTTTTCTTTCCACATAGACAACGCAAAACCACACGGCAAATTCCGAGCAATTATCGCCAAATCAGACGCGTTATCTTCCGACCATTGCTGATAATAATCTGTATGTCTGCCGATGTAAGGCGGGTCAAGATAGACAAAATCGTCTTCTGTGACATTCTCAAGAATGTGTCGCCAATCTCCAACACAAAACTCCCAATCTTTACTCTGCATGATTTTACGTATCTGTGAAATCTGATTAACTATCTTAGTCGCATAGGACTGACGAAAGCGGTCTGGTTTACGACAAAACGGAACATTAAACTCCCCCTTACTATTAAAGCGCATTATCCCGTTAAAACATGATCTGTTGAGGAAAATGAAGTCTAATGGATCTCCGCTCTTGTTGAAGCGTTCTCTTACTGCGTAATAGTAATCTTCGCCACTGACGAGCAATTTTTTGCCTTCTGCTGTTAAATACGTTCTTACTTCTTCTGGCGACAAACTCCCATCATAAATCATCTGATACAGCCTGATAATGTGGGGATTGATATCATTGACTAATGCACGTTCTGGTTGCACATTGAACAAAACGACACCTGACCCAAGAAACGGTTCTATCCATCGCCCTTTGCCATTCCAGGAGACATTGCTCAAGATGAATTTGACGAGCTTCGTTTTAATCCCCTGACACTTTATCGGGGGGACAATTACTTGCTTTACTGTGCGCGGTAAACCTTGAAGAACAATCACTTTGCCAAGACTTTGTATTTCAAATAACTGCGCAAATTGGTATAAGGCGGCCGTTCCAATTCCACTAATCTTGCCATATCTTGGGTCAAGTAATACATTCAGTAGTCATCAAAAACATCTTCTCCTAACGAAGCAAACGAGCCAGATCCATTTACAAGCGTATCAATCTCTGTGACTGAACCAATATTCTTGGTATTGCCACTCCCTGGACGGTCAGACGCAATGCGATATTTTTCTTGAGCAAAGAACTGAAAGTCTCTGATGACAGATGTAATCCGCTCAAGTTCATCGAGAGTGTATCTTCTTCGCTCGTCAATCAAGTCATCAGTCTTTGAATAAATCACACCCAGAACAAAGTGTCCGCTATAAGAAACGTAGGGAAAAGTTATGTTCTTTGTGCTATTCCTTTCTCGGAAGTATCCAGTAAAAGCCCCGAGTGTCATACCATTCACGCGGCTACTATCAACTCTGTAAGTACTCTTCAAGTCAAGTGCAAAACGGTGACCATCATCATCTACAAAACTTATGTCTGGATAAAAGTTCTGCTGTTCCGATAAGACCATTTTCAAGCCATGCTTTTCTGCGAAGTGCGCAAGCTCTGGGAACAACAAAAGTTCCATGATTTTTGAGATAACTTTTGTGTCTGCCGAAATGGTGTAAATGTTCTTGGCTATGTCAATAAACCCCTTGATAATCCAGTCACCATTTGGAGTGGAAAACGCCGAATTAAACGTATCTACTTCTTTCTGAAGCGCATCCAAAAAATTGTTTTTATCCATTGCTGTATTGTACCATCTTGGATTTGGATGGGCGGGCTAACATGAAGAAGTAGACGAACCGCCTCCGCCTATTCCAGCCAGCGCTCTGTTAGACGGATAACCGTCCATCGAACCCCGCCCTGCACAGCGTTCGTCCGCCCTTCGTCCGCTGATGCCCGCAGGCGCCTTGATAGACGGATAGATGGATACCCTTCGCTTCTGAAACTCACCCGCGATGCTGCCGCTTCGTTGGCGCGCGTTGCGCGATCCAAGAACCGTGATGAGTGTACATGACGCCATATCCAATGTCAAGCATGCGCCCGTGTCCGCTTCCGGTCATCCGCCTGGGCTGCGCAATTCGGCGCGTGGTGTCGTCAAGATGCGGCGCTCCGCATCGAAACGGCGTCGATTTGGAAAGGCGCCGGTTCATTGGCGTTTATCATCTGCGCCATCCGCGCGCGATGGGATGACGTGACAAGCGAATGCGGGTTCAGTTCGGGGTGACGCGGCGCGTTCCGCTTGTGCGGAATGGCGGCGCGCCGGGTGCGGGTATGCAGGTTGTATGCCGAATGTCGCGCGCATGCAGTGCGCAACATCGCGCGCCGCTTTCCCATAAACATCGAGACACTGCCGGCGCCTGCGGTGCGCGTCGTCTGCGGGAGTGGCGTCACGCGCTGCTTGCGGGGAATGGCGGCGCCCTGACCTTTTGTACTCAATTTCGCGCGCCGCACTCCTCAATTGTTTTGCTATACTGTACATGCACGATCCGCTCTCCGAGTTCCAGAATGAGGGTCTTATGGCTTACGCATCACTGATTGGCGCAGAGGTGCGCCGCAGGGAGGATCCGCGCCTGATTTCCGGCGCAGGACGCTACGTGGGCGATATGTCGTTGCCTGGGATGCAGCATGTCGCGTTTGTTCGCAGCCCATACCCGCACGCCCGGATTGGCGCGATTGACTCATCGGCGGCGCTGCGGGTTCCAGGCGTCACGGCGGTCGTGACCGGCGAGGACCTGCGGGATGCCTGCACCGAGATGCTGTTTGAGGGTAGCGAAGGTTCGGATGTGGCGGAAGGGGAGTCGCCTAAGTACTCACACTACCCCATTTCGGTCGGTAAGGTGCGGCATGTCGGCGAAATCGCGGCTGCGGTCATCGCGGTCAGTCCGGCAGCGGCGGCAGACGGCGCGGCGGCGGTCGTGATCGACTGGCAGCCGCTGCCGGCAGTCGCCGACATGGAACAGGCGCTGCGCCCTGATGCGCCGCTGCTCTTCGAGGGGGCGAAGAACAATATCGATCACGTATGGAAACGCAAACGCGGCGATGTCGAAGATGCCTTCGCCAACGCTCATCGGGTGGTGAAACTGCGCATGGTCAGTCAGCGCCTGTCGGGGGTGCCAATGGAAGGGCGCGCCGTGTTGACGGCGCTCGATCCGATGACCGAAGGATTGACGGTCTGGACGAGCACGCAGGCGGCGCACTGGATCCGGCGCGACTTGGCAAAGATGCTGGGCATGGCGGAAAATCAGATCCGCGTGATTGCTCCCGATGTCGGCGGCGGGTTCGGCGTTAAGATCGGCGTCTATCCCGAAGAGGCGGCGCTGGCGGCGCTGACGCGGCGCATGGGCATGCCGCTGCGCTGGGTTGAGACGCGCCTGGAGCATATGCAGGCGACGACGCACGGGCGCGCGCAGATTGCCGACTACGAGGCGGCAGTGACTGCCGATGGCGTCGTGACGGCGCTCCGCGCGCGGGTTGTCGCCGATCTCGGCGCGTATCCGGTGTCGGCGGGCATTCCTGACCTGACGGGGATGATGGCGGTGGGGGTGTATCGGATTCCTGCCGTTGATTACGAAATCACCTGTGTCTACACCAACACGACGCCGGTTGCCGCCTATCGCGGCGCGGGTCGCCCAGAAGCCGCCTATTATATCGAGCGCCTGATGGATGCCGTTGCGTATGAATTGCACCTTGATCCGGTCGAGGTGCGGCGACGCAACTTTATTCCGCCTGATGCTTTCCCCTACAAGACGCCGGTCGGTCCGATCTACGACAGTGGCGACTATGACAAGGCGCTGAGCAAGGCGCTTGAGGTGGGGCGCTATGCCGATTGGCGCGCTGAACAGCAGCAGCGCCTCGCGGCGCGCGCCGCCGGCGAGCGTGTGCCGCTGCTGGGTGTCGGTATCGCCTGTTACGTCGAAATGTGCGGCTTTGGTCCATACGAAAGCGCCCACGTGCGCGTCGAGCCGTCCGGGACGGTGACGGTCATGACCGGCATTTCGCCGCACGGTCAGGGGAGCGCGACGACCTTTGCACAGATCGTTGCGGATCAACTCGGCGCTGATTTCGAGAAGGTCATTGTGCGCAGCGGCGATACAGCATTGACGCCGATGGGCAACGGTACGATGGGCAGTCGCAGTCTGGCGGTCGGTGGTGGCGCGCTCGTGCGCGCGATTGCGCGGGTGCGCGAGAAGGCGCGCCGGATTGCTGCGCATATGCTCGAAGCGGCGCTTGATGATGTCGTGTTCGATGATGGGCGCTATCATGTCAAAGGCGCGCCCGACAGCGGGCTGACGCTGGTGCAGATCGCGGAACGCGCCTACTCTGATGATCTGCCCGATGATGTCGATCCGGGTCTGGAGGCGACTGATTTCTTCAAGCCGCCGGCGTTGATCTATCCCTTTGGCGCGCATCTGGCAGTGGTGGAGGTCGATCCCGACACCGGCATCGTGACTGTGCGCGATTATGTGAGTGTCGATGATTGCGGTCCGCGCATCAGTCCGCTGATCGTCGCCGGTCAGGTGCATGGCGGTCTGGCGCAGGGCATTGCTCAGGCGCTGTTCGAGGAGGTGGTGTACGACGAAAATGGGCAGTTGCTCAGCGGGTCGCTGATGGATTATACTCTTCCGCGCGCCGATGATCTGCCTGCGTTTGTGGTGGAACAAACAGTCACGCCAACGCCGCACAATCCGCTTGGCGCCAAGGGGATCGGCGAAGCGGCAACAATCGGCTCGACGCCTGCCATTGTTAATGCCGTCGTAGACGCGCTCAAACATCTTGGCGTGCGGCATATCGACATGCCGCTGCGACCTGAGAAAGTCTGGCGCGCCTGCCGTCAGGCTCAGGATGGAGCGTAAGCGTTGTTCGTGCACTCGCGGGCTGGCGATTTGCGGCGCCAGCGCCAATGAAAGGAGCGCTCTTATGGGTCTCGGTCCGTTGTTCGGCAAAGATAAGGATAAGACGGAAGAGGAGAAATCGGAGCAGCAGAAGATCGGCGAGACGATCAAGAACCTGAGTGATCGTATCTACGAACTTCAGAAGCAACTCAATCAGCGCACCTCCGAAATCGATCAGTTGACTATGCAACTGGCTGAGGCTCAGAAGCAGGCGGAAGCCGCCAGAGGCGCCGCAAGCGCAGAACGATTGACGGTCGCTGCAACGCAGGAGGCGCTGCACGATGCCAACGCGCGCGTGCGCGAACTCGAAGCGCAGATCGGCCAACTGGCGAAGGAAAAGGCTGCGATGGAAGAGCAGGCGAAGAGCGCCAGCGCTGCCGTCGCAGAACTGGCTGGCAGCAAACCGGGTCTGGCAGTCGGTGCAACCGCCTGGGTGCAGAAGGCGGGCGGCAAGAATCTGCGACGCCGCAGCGCCCCCGGTCTTCACTCGCAGGTGCACGACGGTCTGGCGCCGGGCACGCAACTCACGCTGCTCGAAGGTCCTGTCGCCGCCGACGGGTATCACTGGTGGCGCATCCGCGCTGCCGATGGCCGCGAAGGATGGGTGGCCGGCGAGGAATTGGTGACTGCGCCTGAGTGACATGTGGTGCAAGAAGAAACTCGACCGCTCGCAGTGTCGCGTGGCTCGGTCGCCGAAGTGCTCGCGGCATTTGCGCGCCTGGGAGTGACATCGTTCGGCGGCCCGATTGCGCATCTGGGGTATTTTCGGGAAGAGTTCGTCGTTCGGCGGCGCTGGCTCGATGATCGCACCTATGCCGATCTGGTGGCGCTCTGTCAGTTTCTGCCGGGTCCGGCGAGTAGCCAGGTCAGTGTCGCGCTTGGCATCATGCGCGCCGGTCTGCCGGGTGGCGTGGCGGCATGGCTGGGGTTTACCCTTCCGTCAGCGCTGTTGATGATTGCAGCGGCATATGGCGTTGTGTGGCTCGGCGCAGATACGGCGGCGTTGCGCGGGCTGAAGGTTGTTGCAGTGGCGGTTGTGGCGCAGGCGGTGTGGGGTATGGCGCGCACTCTCTGCCCCGACCGCATACGCGCAACGATAGCGATCCTTGCGGCGGTGGCGTTGCTTGTCTGGAGCAATGCGCTGGCGCAGATCGTTATCATTGTCGCTGGCGGAGTTGTTGGTTGGCGGTTGTTACGGTGCGGCGCGCCGCTGGCGGCGCCGCTGGCGTTGCCGTCGTTTGATCGCCGCCTGGCGATTGGGTGCTGGATCGTCTTCTTCGGGCTGCTCGTTGCGCTGCCGCTGGCGCGCGCGGCGTTCCCGTTCCACGCGCTCGCGCTCTTCGATAGTTTCTATCGCGCCGGCGCGCTGGTCTTCGGCGGCGGGCATGTGGTTCTGCCGTTGCTCCGCGCCGAGGTGACGCCGCCAGGGTGGGTCGGTGATGCGCAGTTCATCGCTGGCTACGGCATGGCGCAGGCTGTGCCCGGTCCGCTATTCACGTTTGCGGCATACCTGGGGGCTGTTCAGACATCACCGCTCAACGGTTGGGCAGGGGGCATGCTGGCGCTGCTGGCGATCTTTCTGCCCGCGTGGTTGCTGGTCATCGGTGCGCTGCCGTTCTGGGATTGGCTGCGCTCCCGAGAAGAAGCGCAGGCAGCGCTGCGCGGCGTCAACGCCGTGGTCGTTGGCATTCTCCTTGCTACCCTCTATACGCCGGTCATGACCGGTGCTATCATGACGCCGCGTGATGCAGCCCTCGCGCTGGGATGCTTCGGGATGCTGACGCTGTGGAAATGGCCGCCGTGGCTGGTTGTCGTTGTTGCTGCGGGGGTTGGTTGGAGGGTAGGGGGTTAGAGGTTAGAGGTTATGAGAACTGAGAACCGGGAACCAATGCAGACACAGACACGCGATCACATCTTCACTGTTCACGGCATCGACTGTGCGCATTGTGCGAACACTATCGAGGTGAGCCTGGTTCGTCTCGATGGCGTCGAGGTGTGTGAACTGAATGCCACGACAGGACGGCTGCGCGTGCGCGGCGCTGTCGAACCTGATACAGTTATCGCGTATGTGCGTTCGTTGGGGTATGAAGCGACGCCGACTGACGAGACCGGTGCAACTTCGCCTTCTTCGGACGCGCCAGTGTCGTTTGTCCGATTTATGTGGCAGCGTGTCGAGACGCGCCTGGCATTGGTCGGCGCCGTGCTGATCGTTCCAGGTGTGGTGTTGCACGAACTCCTTGGCTGGCGCACTCTTTGGATCGACGCGCTGGCATGGGCTGCCCTGGTCGCTGCCGGGTTGCCGATTGCGCGCAGCGCCTGGCGATCACTGGTCGTCAGCCGAACTATCTCGATCAATGCTCTGATGACTATTGCAGCGGTCGGCGCCGTCATTATCGGCGCGCACGTCGAGGCAGGGCTGGTGATGGTGTTGTTTGCGATTGGCGAGGCGATTGAAGGGTTTACGGCAGCGCGCGCGCGGGACGCCATTCGTTCGCTCATGACCCTCGCGCCCGAAACGGCGCTGCGTCTGCGCGATGGATACGAGACGCGCGTGCCGGTTGCCGAACTGGAAGTCGGAGATGTGATCATTGTGCGCCCTGGTGAGCGTGTGCCGATGGATGGCGTGGTGCGCAGCGGCGCAACCCACGTCGATCAGGCGCCGATCACCGGTGAGAGCGTGCCGGTTGTCAAAACGCCGGGGGCACACGTGTATGCCGGGAGCATCAATGGCGAAGGTGTGATGGAGGTGGTCGTCACGCATCCGGCGAGTGAGAATACGATCAGTCGGATGATCCGCCTGGTGCAGGAGGCGCAGGACCGTCGCGCGCCGGTGCAGCGTATGATCGACCGCTTTGCAGGCTGGTATACGCCTGCGGTGGTTGGCATTGCTGCGCTGATGGCGACTGTGCCGCCATTACTGTTCGGGCAGCCGTTCTGGAACCCGTCGCCGGACGAAACCGGGTGGTTCTACCGCAGCCTGGCGTTGCTGGTTGTCGCCTGCCCCTGTGCGTTGGTGATCAGCACGCCGGTCAGCGTGGTCAGTGCGTTGAGCGCCGCCGCGCGCGCCGGTGTGCTGATCAAAGGCGGCGCGGCGCTCGAGGCGCTTGGTGGTATACGCGCGGTTGCGTTCGATAAAACGGGCACCCTGACGACCGGCAAGCCGACGCTTGTGATGGTGCGTTCGGTCGATTGCCGCGAACCGGAACAGAACAATGACGCGCGGTGTGACGCATGCGATACGCTGCTCGAACTCGCCTGTGCCGTTGAGCGGCGCTCGGAACATCCGCTGGCGCACGCCATTGTTGATGCAGCGCGTAGGCGAGGTCTCAGCCAGACCGTGCCGCCTGCCGCGTCGGTCGCTGCTCTGCCAGGGCACGGTATTATCGGCGAGGTTGAAGGGCGCACAGTGGTGATCGGCAGCCACCGCTATTTCGATGAAACATCACCCCACCCACGTTCCTTTTGCAACCGCGCAGAACAGGATGCCAGCGTCGGCAGGACGCCGCTGATGATCAGCGTCGATGGGGTTTTCGCCGGTATGTTGAGCGTCGCCGATACAGTGCGCCCCGAAAGCCG
This sequence comes from Roseiflexus castenholzii DSM 13941, assembly GCF_000017805.1. Lineage (GTDB taxonomy): Bacteria > Chloroflexota > Chloroflexia > Chloroflexales > Roseiflexaceae > Roseiflexus > Roseiflexus castenholzii. The sequence goes on from NC_009767.1 coordinate 2,891,999, forward strand.
TGAGGCGGTGGCTCTACTCCGTGAGGCGGGGATCGAGCATATCATTATGCTGACCGGTGACCGCCGTGAGACGGCATATGCCGTCGCTGCCGACGTCGGTGTCGATGATGTGCGCGCTGAAGTGCTTCCTGCTCACAAAGCGGAGACGGTTGAGAATCTCCGCGCTGCCTATGGCGCTGTGGCGATGGTCGGCGATGGCATCAACGACACGCCTGCCCTGGCATCGGCGACGGTCGGAATTGCTATCGGTGCAGCGCACGGCGGCGCGAATCAGGCGATGGAGACCGCCGATGTGACGTTGATGAGCAACGATCTTCGTCGCCTGCCGTTCGTGTTCGCGCTGGCGCGCGCCGCGCGACGAACCATTATGCTCAATGTTGCATTCAGCATCGCCGTGAAAGTGGTGTTTCTGGCGATTGTCGCAGCAGGATGGAGCACCATGTGGATGGCGGTGTTCGCCGATATGGGAACGTCGCTGCTCGTGACGTTGAACGGTCTCCGGTTGCTTGGCTTCCGTCCCAAAACAGAAGCGTTTTCCTGAACGATAGCGCCAACCCGATTGCTGTCGGGATGCTGACAGTACACTCGACCGAACCGGTCAGTATCACGTCGTCGCCGAAGCGCTGCAACTGGATGGACCGGTCTGCACAAATTGGAGGCGCCGACGCTCAGACCGGCGGCGCTGACATCCCGGCAGCAATGCCGCGCTAGCGGCGGCATCGCCGGAAAGGGGGCGGCTGGATGCGGTTGCGCCGGAAGCGCCGCTCGGATGTTGCGTATATTGAACAGGGAGATCAGGGATGTCCGACCTCTTTCGGCTCACTATTGAAGACGCCGCCGACCTGCTGGCGCGCCGTGAGATTTCGGCGGTCGAGTTGACCAGCGCGCACCTGGATCGCATTGCGACCCACGATACGCGCCTCAACAGTTTTATTACGGTCACTGCCGACCACGCGCTGGCACAGGCGCGCGCTGCCGATAACGAACTGGCGCGTGGCGCGCGCCGCAGTCCGCTGCACGGCATTCCGATTGCGCTGAAAGACCTGTACGATACCGCAGGCGTTCGCACCACCGCCGGTGCGACCTTCTTTGCCGAGCGTATGCCGGACGTGGATGCGCGCGCGGTAACTCTGCTGTACCAGGCAGGCGCGGTGTTGCTCGGTAAACTGAACATGCACGAATGGGCATTAGGCGTCACGAATATTAATCCGCACTATGGTCCTTCGCGCAACCCCTGGGATACCTCGCGCATCACCGGCGGTTCTTCGGGTGGCGCGGCGGCGGCGCTGGCGGCCGGTCTGTGCATGGGGGCGCTAGGGAGTGATACTGGCGGCAGCATCCGCATCCCGGCATCCCTCTGCGGTATCGTCGGGTTCAAACCGACCTTTGGACGGGTCAGCCTGCAAGGTGTTGTGCCATTGAGCTGGAACCTCGACCACGCCGGTCCAATGGCGCGCACCGTGACCGATGCTGCGCTCCTGTTGCAGGCGATTGCCGGGTACGACCCGGACGATCCGGTGAGCGTCGCCGCGCCGGTGGATGATCTGCTTGCCAGCATCGATGCAGGCGTGGGCGGATGGCGCATCGCGCTGGCGGACGATGCCCATTTCGGCAATGCCGACGCAGAGGTTCTGGCATCTGTTCATCGGGCTGCCGGCGTGTTCGAGGAGTTGGGTGCGCGCGTCGAACGTGTCGATCTCGGTCGTGGACAGGACGCAGCGCAAATGAATGCGTTGATGACCACCAGTGATGCTGCGGCGTTTCACCGTGACCGGTTGCGCGCGCATCCAGAGCAGTTTGGCGCAGATGTGCGGATGCGCCTGGAACGCGGTGCAGCCTTTACCTCCACCGAGTATATTCTGGCGCGCCGCTTTCAGAGCGAGTGGCGGCGCCAACTGGAACGCCTCTTCGAGCAGTTCGATGTGTTGTTGACACCTACAACACCGATTACGGCGCTCCCTATCGAAGGACTGGATTCGGTCGAAGCAGCCCGTCAGTTGACCCGCTGCACAGCGCCTTTTAACCTTGCCGGTCTGCCGGCGCTATCGGCGCCGTGTGGTATGAGCGCCGCCGGTTTGCCGATCGGGTTGCAGATCGTTGCAGCGCCGTGGCGTGAAGCGCATGTGCTGCGCGCGGGCAAGGCGTTCGAGCGTGCCACCTCATGGCATCGCCAGACGCCGCCGGGATGGTGAGCCATGACCCTGGCTACGGATCACCCGCGGTTCTATCTCGGCTGCGCTGTCTGGGCGCACGCTTCGTGGTCTGGCGTTCTCTTCCCGCGCGGCAGCCGCAGCGCCGATTACCTGCGCCTGTATAGCCGCCGTCTGACGACTGTTGAAGGCAATACGACCTTCTATGCCATTCCGTCGGCTGAGACGGTGCAGCGATGGGTGGATGAGACGCCGCCCTCGTTCCGCTTCTGCTTCAAACTTCCGCGCGACATCAGCCATCAGGGACCACTGGCGGGACGGAGGCGCGAAACTGACGCCTTTGTGCAGCGCATGGCGCCGCTCGGCGAACGGCTGGGTCCGTTCTTTCTCCAGTTGCCGCCGGGTTATTCGCCGCATCAGATGAACGACCTGGCGTCATGGCTCTCAGCGTGGAACCCCGCGTATCGTCTGGCGGTCGAAGTGCGTCACCCGGAGTGGTATGCGCCGCAGGGAGAAGCGGCGCTGATGGCGCTGCTGGAGGAGCATGGCATCGGGCGGGTGCTCATGGATGTGCGCCCGCTCGACCTGGGACCACTGCCCGGTGCGGAGGAGGACCTGCGCCGCGCGCGCGACAATAAGCCGGATGTGCCGCTCCATCCGTTGCGTAGCGCCTCCTTCGCGCTGGTGCGGTACATTGGCCACCCGGACGTGGCGCGGAACGACCCGCTGATCGACGAATGGGCAGCGCGGGTGCGCGCGTGGATTGCCGAAGGCACGATGGTGTTTTTCTTCATGCACTGCCCGGTGGAACGCGAGTCGCCGCTGCTCTGCCGCGCACTGCAACGTCGTCTCGATGGAACGCCCGGTGTGCCGCCTCTGCCGTGGGAGAGCGCCAGAGATGATAGCGAGCAACTGACGCTGTTTTGAACCCGACGAGGGATGGCGATTTGGATTATCAACGGGCAAGCCTTCAGCCGTTGCAGCGCCGGGCAAGCGGTCATCGGCAGCCAGAAAAGTGAGCGGCGGCAGTCCGGCGCTTGTAAGGCGGAGGGACACTTCCAGTGTCGAAGCCAGATGGAGTGCATCATAAGCGCGCAGAGGATGCTGTTCGAGAAGGTATTGCGCCCGGCGGAGCACATCACCCGTCATCGGCACAATCCGATAGCGGCGTCGACAGCAAGCCAGAAAATCATCGCGCACAGCGGCATAGACCGTCGGTAGCAACGTTCCTTCCCACCCGCCGATTCAGCGCACTGATCACTTCAATCATGCTCAAGCGCACTGTCTCAATTCGATTGCCTGCACGAGATGCGGTCAGATACCGGAACCATACTGAGCCTTGTGCCTGAATATGGCGCTTAACCAGAACACTGCTATCAGCGTAGAAAATCGCCACTAGAAACGCTCCTTACGATCCTCGATCACGATCTGCGAAAGCGGTGTGCCATCAGGAATGCGCCTCCATAGCGCATCGACTCGGGAATCTCTTCAGGCGTCTCCTGAAGTCCTGCAGCGAGCAGCAGCGCATCGAGCGTTGCACCATCAATGAGCGGGGTCCGAGCAGCGCCGGGTTTCGGCGAAGCAAGGAGTCCTTCAGATTGCAGTCGGGTAAACAGTGCCGCTAATGTGATGCTCTGCGTCGCTTCCGAAGGCGTTTCCAGAATTGTCAACAACCCGCGTTGCTTCCCGCTGACAACAATCGGCTCAAGCGGTTCGATCAGTCCATCGGCGTGCACAATGACTTCAATGGTTCGCGGCATGCTCTGATTCTCCTGATAATCATGGCGCTATGATAGCATAGCACAGGGGTGAGGAGGTGAACGAGCCATCTGCTGGCGGTCTTCCTGGTATGCCGCCAGTATTACCCATATAGCCCAAAAGTCATGGAGATCATCCCTGACCGATCCTGTACCTTGTAGGATGAATGGCGTTCCATTGTATCGCCGTCGTACAGGAGTGAACAAATGAAACATCTATCATCTCTGGTGCGTTGGCTGACTATTGTCGGCATCTGTTTCATCTGGACAGCGACACCGGTTCGCGCCGCCAGCGTGGTTGGCGACGGCACGCCGGCGAGTTGCACCGAAGCTGCGCTTCGTGCCGCTGTCGCCGGCGGCGGGTTGGTTACGTTCAACTGCGGTCCTCAACCCGTGACGATCACTCTCTCACGTCAATTGGAATTGCGCCAGAATACCGAGATCGATGGCGGCGGTCCGCAGCAAGGCGGCCGGGTGACGCTGAGCGGCGGCGGGCGCACCCGCATTATCTGGCTCTACGACGCAACGCTGACAATCCGCAATCTGACTCTGATTGATGGCCGGAGTGTTGAGGGTGGGGCGATTCGTTCCGCCGGTCTGAACTCACAGGTCTTTATCTACAACAGCATCTTTCGCAATAACGATAGCACTGCTGGTACTGATGAAGAAGGCGGTGGCGCCATTTCCATGCATTTTGGCAAACTCCACATTGAAGATAGCCTCTTCGAGCAGAATCGCGGCATCAATGGCGGCGCCATCTACAATTTGCGGTGTCCGATCACGGTCTTGCGTTCGACATTCCGTAACAACGATAGTTCAATTGGCGGGGTTGTGGCTAATTTCGGCTTCGGCGGCGCGATCTACAATGATGGCGCCGGTCAACAAGGCGCAGGCGGGCAGATTATTATCCGTGATAGTATTTTTGCCGGGAACAAAGCGCGCAATTTTGGCGGCGCAGTCTACTCATACCTCTACTACCCCGATCGCTCTGAAGTCGAGCGTAGTTTTTTTGCCGACAACATTGTCTATCTCAACAGTAATAATCGGGCAAGCGGCGGCGCTTTGATGCATCACAATGGTCCGCTCACCCTGCGCGACTCGACGTTTGTCAACAACCGTTCGGAAGATGCCGGCGGGGCGATTGTGATCGCGCAGAGCGTCTTCCATTCCGGCTGGAACCGCTCGACGCTGACCAATCTCACGGTGGTTGGTAATCGCGCCGATGCGCAAAACGCCGATAAAGGCGGCGGCGGCGGTCTCTATTTCAATGGCGGGCAGGCTACGGTCATAAATGTTACCGTTGCGTATAATTACGCCGATCGGCTCGGCGGCGGCATCTACAATACGTCCAGCAATGGCGCCGATGTCGAGTTGCGGAATGTGATCATCGCCGGTAATCGACTCGGGAGCGCCCACGACTCGGTGCAGTGTTTCGGCGCGTTTCGCGGCAGCCGCAATCTGCAAAGTCCCGAAGGCCGCGACTGCATAAGTGGTATCACGAGGACCGATCCGCGGCTCGAGGCGGCTGTCGCTGACCATGGCGGCCCGTTGCCAACCCTTGCGTTACTCGCCGGCAGCCCGGCAATCGATGCCGGCGCCGATTGTCCATCGTTCGATCAACGGGGAGCGGCGCGGGTAGGCGCGTGCGATCTGGGCGCATTTGAGTATGGTGGAACGGCGCCGGTCAACCGGCTCGATCCGCCAACCCTCGTTGGGCTGAGCAGTAAGAATGGCGGTCCCCTTGTGCACCTATCGTTCAATCCGGTCGCCGGCGCAGTGTGGTACGAAGCCGAAGCGCAGCGAGACGATGGCGCCACGTGGGTGCTCACGGTCGCCAACAACACCATCCTCCTTGATCGCGGGCGCTATGCCGTCCGTCTTCGCGCCTGCAATGACCTCGTATGTAGTGCGTTTGGCAATAGTGTAAGCGTTGAAGTGACCACTGCGCCGTTCACATCATTCGCGCCTCTCGTCGCCAGGTAGGGGAGGGGAGATTGGCAACATCAATTATCGATGCCCCCTTCACCTTGCTTGCGCCTTTGTTGAAGGTATGCTATTATCACATGTGTCATAAGAACCTCGACAAGTGAATACCATCGCGGTGACCCGCAGGCCCGGATGCCAGGGCATAAAGGTGGAAGCTGGTGCAAGTCCAGCGCTGTGCCGCAACTGTAACCGGCAATCGTTGCCGGAAGCCAGGACGCCTGCCGCGATGTTGATTGTGTTCGACCCTTCTCGAGCCAGGGAGGAGAACATGTTCTATGCCCCTTTCTCGCACGCAATGGGCAGGTCATGTCACCCCGGTTCTCGGAAGAGACCGGGGTGGTTTGTTGTTGGGCAGTGCAACCGGGAGCGATACGCTGCCGACGGCGTCCAGATAATCGGCGGCCGTTGGGCGGAGGTCCGGCGTGACTGTGAATGACGACGACCTGTGCCGTGAACTTGCGCTGTGCCAGGAGCGTCTGCTTCACATCGAGCATGAGATTGAACTGCTCGGCTGGCTGCCGACATCGTATGGCTGGAGCCTGGCGGATCGGTTGAGCCGCGAGTATGCCCGGCTGGAGTGGCTCTGTCGCCTGTTGAGCCGGCAGCGTTCGGATGCCCGCGCGTCGCGGGAGTGATGCAGCAGTCGGGTATTCCGCACCAAAGTCTCGTCGGGCGATCCATCTCTCGTGCACAGATATGGACGGATCACAACGGATTCTCGCAGATCAGGCTCTGCTCTCAGACTGGAGGAAAAGCATGCACCGATTGTCTCGCTGGATAACACTGTTACTGCTGGCAACCGCACTGATCGCGTGTGGTAGCCCGCAAACCGCAGCGCCGTCACCCACCAGTGTTCCGGCAGCGCCGACAAGCGCGCCAACTGCGGCGCCAACCGCTGTGCCTACGGTTGAGCCGACCATTGCGCCGACGGTCGCGGTTCGTGAAGTTCCGACCGCTAATCTGACCGAAGGGTGTGTCAGCGAGTACGACCCGGAGATCGACTACTTCCCGGAAAAAGTTTCGATCAGTGACTCGGTTGGCTGGACGATTGAGTATTTCAACAACTACAAAGTCATAACCGTGCTCAATCCGTGGCGCGATGCCGATGTGCAATTTCGCTATGTGCTGGTGCAGTGTGGCACACCGCCGCCAACCGATGTCGGCGATGCGCTCGTGATCGACGTGCCGGTCAAGCGTATTGTCGCCATGTCTACCACCCATCTGCCGCACCTCGACGAACTTGGCGTGCTCGACAGACTGGTTGGCGTTGATAGTTTTCTGTACATCAACAATTTTGCTGTGCGCAAAAAGATCGATGCGGGCGAACTGGTCGAAATCGGCGGAGGCGGTCAGGTGAATGTCGAGCAGGCGATCGATCTTCAGCCCGACCTGATTATGACCTACGGCGTTGGCAACCCGGAGTACGACGCGCATCCCAAACTGCTCGAAGCCGGGCTGAAGGTGGTGCTGAACAGTGAGTATATGGAAACCTCGCCTCTGGGGCGTGCCGAGTGGATCAAGTTCACGGCGGCGTTCTTCAACCGTGAAGCCAGGGCGACAGAGGTCTACGACCGGATTTCGAGCCGCTACAAAGAAATGGCAGCAAAAGCGCGCAATGTCACGAATAAACCGACCGTTTTCACCGGTGCACCGTTCCAGGGAACCTGGTTCGTGTCAGGGGGCCAAAGTTACGCTGCCCAACTGCTGGCGGATGCCGGGGCGATGTACCTCTGGGCGGACGACACATCGACCGGCAGCCTGCCGCTGAGTTTTGAGGAAGTCTTTGAGCGCGCCCGCGACGCCGACTTCTGGCTCAACCCCGGCATGTGGAAGAGCCTCGCCGATGGCAAGGCGGAAGACGAGCGTTTCACGCAGTTTGCCGCGTTCCAGAAGGGGAACGTGTTCAATAACAATAAGCGCCTCAACGAGAATGGTGGCAACGACTACTTCGAGAGCGGTCTGACCAACCCCGATGTTGTGCTGGCAGATCTGATCAAAATCTTCCATCCCGAATTGCTGCCGGACCACGAGTTGTACTTCTACCAGAAATTGGAGCCATAGGGGAGACCATGGACATGCCTCGTATGAACCCCTATGCGCGCCATATCTTTATCTGCACCGGGCGGTATTGCGATCCATCGGGGAAGGCGACGCACCTTTACACTCGCCTGGCGCGTCTGCTTGGACCACTGGGCGCCTACGAGCATCCCCGGCGGGTCAAACGAGGAACGTCGTCATGCCTGGGGGTGTGTTCCGGCGGTCCGATTGTGGTGGTCTACCCCGACGGAATCTGGTACCACCATGTGGACGAAGCGGTGCTCGAACGGATCGTGCGCGAGCATCTCGGGCAGAATCGCCCGGTGACGGAGCACATGTTTCATCGCTTGCAGGGCGAAGGTAACGGTCGCACATAGAGGCGCCCCCTGTGGGCGCCCCGATGGGACGATAACGTGCATAACACTGATGAGTTGCCTATGGCGGAAACAACTCCAACCAGCATCGAATCAACGGTAACCGCCTTCCCCTGGCCGCGGCTGGGACTGCGCCCCCTGGCGCTGGTCACAATGTTTGGCGTGCTGGTTGGCGCCTTTGTGCTCAGCCTGAGTTTCGGGTCGGTTCGCATCCCGCTGGAACAGGTGCTGATGATCCTGCTCGGTGGGGAGGCGGAGCGCGCAACGTGGAAGACGATCATCTTCGACTTTCGGCTTCCCAAGGCGCTCACTGCGACTCTGGCGGGGGCGGCCCTCGGCGTCAGCGGCTTGCAGATGCAGACCCTCTTTCGCAATCCGATGGCAGACCCCTTCGTGCTCGGCGTCAGTTCAGGCGCCAGCCTGGGAGTGGCGCTGGTAGTGTTGAGCGTTGGCGTGGCGAACACCACGCTGCTCACGGTTGCGGGCCTGCCGGGCAATATGAGCCTGGCTGCGGCGGCGAGCATTGGCGCGGGTGCGGTGCTCGTTCTGGCGCTCACCCTGGCGCAGCGGGTACAGAGCAGCGTCACGCTGCTCATTCTGGGGTTGATGATCGGCTATCTGACCAGCGCGGTTGTCAGCCTGCTGCTCTACTTCAGCATCGCCGAGCGTATTCAGGCGTATGTTGCGTGGAGTTTCGGCAGTTTTGGCGGGGTGACCTGGACGCAGATGCGCGTCCTGGCGCCTGCCATCAGCGCTGGCTTGCTGCTTGCCCTTGTGCTGGCCAAGGCGCTCAATGCGCTGCTGCTGGGCGAAGCCTATGCCCGCAGCATGGGGCTGAACATTCGTCGGACGCGGGTGGGCACTATCGCAAGCAGCGCCGTGCTCGCCGGAACGGTGACGGCATTTTGTGGTCCAATCGCCTTCCTGGGCATTGCCATTCCGCATCTCTGCCGGGCATTGTTGCGCAGCGCCGACCATCGTGTTCTCATCCCTGCCTGCGCCCTGGTCGGCGCTACTGCCGCCCTCCTGGCCGATCTGGCCGCTCAGGCTCCCGGCACGAGCGTGGTGCTGCCGTTGAACGCTATTATGGCGCTGATCGGTGCGCCAACCGTTGTCTGGATCATTCTGCGACGAGGCGTGAGCAGGGGGACGTTTGGTGTATGAGCACGACTGTCCTGGCAACCGAAGCCCTGAACATCGGTTATGCGCCCCGGCATGGGCAGCGGCGGGTGGTTGCCAACGACCTGAACCTGACGTTGCATGCCGGGGAGGTGGTGTGCCTGCTGGGACCCAACGGTGTAGGCAAATCGACGCTGCTGCGCACGCTGGTCGGTATGCAGCCGCCCCTTGGCGGGCGTGTGTTGCTCGATGGCGCCGACATTGCCGCTCTCAGTCCGCGCGAGATTGCCCGCCGCCTCAGCGTCGTGCTGACCGAGCGCGTCGAAGTGGGGCAACTCACCGCGTATGCGCTGGTCGCGCTGGGGCGTCATCCGCACACCGACTGGACCGGTCGGTTGACGCCGCATGATGAAGATGTGGTCCGCCGGGCGCTGGAAGCGGTAGACGCGGTGAACCTGGCGGCGCGGCTCGTGTATGAACTGAGCGACGGCGAGCGTCAGCGCGTGATGGTGGCGCGTGCGCTGGCGCAGGAGCCGCTGGTGATGGCGCTCGATGAACCGACTGCTTTCCTCGACCTGCCCCGTCGGGTAGAAATGATGCGCCTGTTGCGTCGTCTGGCGCGTGAGATGAATCGGGCGATACTCCTCTCGACGCACGATCTCGATCTGGCGCTGCGCACTGCCGATACGCTCTGGCTGCTGGCGCCAGGGGGGGTGATGCACGTTGGCGCACCGGAAGACCTTGTGCTCAACGGCGCCTTCGAGGCGACATTCGCAAGTGAGGGAATGACGTTCGACCGCCGCGAGGGACACTTCCGCATCCATCCGCCCGCCTATCGTCGCGTTGCGCTGGAGGGCAACGGGATAGTGCGTGCGTGGACCGTCCGCGCCCTGGAGCGCGCTGGCTGCCTGGTGGTCGGCGGCGACGAATCGGCGCCGCTGCGCGTCGTCATTGGTGGCGACGACCGGCGACCGTGCTGGGACGTACATGCCAATGGCGCCGAGCCGCAGCGAGCAGGGTCGCTGCGTGAGGTAGCGGCGCTGGTGCAGCAGAGCCAGGCACACAGATGACTGAAATCAAGCGCGACGGTCAATGGCGGAATCTATGGGTTGCAGCACGACCTTGATCTGTGTCTGCTCTCCTGCAACGAAGATTTCTTCGATGAAGCAGGCGTTCCCTGGCCAGACGAAAAAGGGTGTGAGAAGAAAAAGGAAACCCTGTATGACACCTGCACTCGAACCACGGATTGTCGAAGAACCCGGAAACGGAACACTCGAAATCTTTCCCCTCGAACCAAAGGAGGAGACCCTGGTTGCGCTGATGACCGAGTTCTTCCGCGATCACTGGGACAAAATCCATTTCGGACCGCTCATTCAGGGGTCGGTCTTCGAGATCAAGGTGACGGAACCGCCAACAAAAATCGGCATGCTCGATGGCTACCTGACCGTTGATTTTGGTGTATGGCACTTTCACATCTGTATCGGCGAGCACAAGGGCAGCAAAAATAAGCCGGTCGATCCTGATCTGGCGCATCACCGCCGCACATCACGCGCCGAGTTCTACCGCCGCCTCAACCCTGACGGTACCGTCGGCAGTTGGGGGTTTCGCATGTTCAATGGCAAAGATGAAAACCAGATTTCCATTTTCCTGCCCAACCCCTTTCTGTCAGACGATATGCGCTTTCTCAAGCACCCTGATTGGTCGCGCCTTGCGCTGTGGGACGATCTGCGGCAGCGTTATCTGGGTCTGCCACCCGATCCAAAAGACCGGAGCGGCAAGACGATGTTTCACGGTTGATTCTCCTGTGTAATGGCATGCCCTTTTGCGGGGAGAATAGGCGGCTTATTTTCACTGAAAGTGGCAATGGAGTCGAGAGACTACTACCAATGACGATTGAAGATGCCGCATGCGTGTCATGCCGAGCGCAGCGCGGAATCTGAGCGGGTCGCGCACGACCCCTCGCGCTGCTCTGGGTGACCATGCCGGATGGTCACAGGTCATTGGTGTACGTCTCACCTCTCCTCCCGCCCCACGACAAACGCATATCTGTCCGCCTCTCATCGTTCTGTGCGGCGTATCGACCGTTGTTCATCAGACTCATCCCGCCTATGCCGCGTTTGGTGCGCAGCCTTCGCTCTTGCTTTTAAAACAGGCGCGCAGCGCAGCCATATCGCGCCGTGGAAATCCATCCCCCATTACGAACCATCCTCGTAGGAGAGACCAGCACTGGTTCAATCTCCGGTTGATTGCGCTGTCGGTGCTCAGTTCTCAGTTTCCGGTTCTTGTTGCCGCGTGCTATGCCGTCTGCTATACTAAACTGAACGGAAACGTGCGCGACAGAGAGATATTGTCTCTAGCGCGTGTCATGCCGGGAACCGTGCCTATGGCATTGATCACCCTTAATGTCAACGGTGAACGCAAAACGTACCCGATAGAGGCGCAGGGGTTGCGCATCGGGCGGGCCCTCGAGAACGATATTGTGCTCAATCATGCGACCGTCTCGCGTCATCATGCCGAGATTACCTTGAGCGGGCGCGATGTTTGGGTGCGCGATACCAACAGTCGCAATGGCGTCTTCGTCAATCGGTTGCGCATTCGGGAAGAGCAACTGCGTGACGGCGACATTGTTCAGATCGGTCCGTTCGAGTTGCACTTCGAGGAGCGCGCAGCCCAGAACGTCGTGCTTGACGACAGCCGTTACTTTCCGGTGGCCGCCGAGGCGCGCGGTGTTGTGACCGGCGATGTGCCCGAACTGGCAATCGATCTGCGCGAGTTCTTCCGCGTCTCCCGGCGTTTGAGCCTGATCATTTCATTGAATGAATTGCTCGACGCGGTGATTGAAGAGGTGTTGCGCCTGATTCCAGCGCAACGCGCGTTACTCCTCCTGAAACGCGATAATGAACTGGTGCCGCGCGTGATCTATCCGCCCTCACAGCAGGAAGTGGTCATCAGTTCGACCATCGCGCGCAAAGCGCTCGAGGCGGGTGAAGTGGTGCTGACGCGCGACGCGCGCATCGAAATTGGCGGCACCGAGAGTATTATCAGCGCCAATATCCGCTCGGCGCTCTGCGCACCGCTGCTTGTTGAGCACGGTTCGATCGGACTGATCTACCTCGACTCGCCGGGACGCGACCGGTTTGGTCTGCGTGAGCGCGACTTGCTGGCTGCGCTGGCAAGTCAGGCGGCGATCACGATTGAACGCGCCCGGCTGACCGAAGAATTGCGGAAGCAGGAGGCAAGCCGCCAGTTGTTTGAACGCTTCGTCTCTCCCAGTGTCGCGCGGGATGTGGCCAGTTACTTTTCGGAGCATGGCCGCCTGCGTGAGCCACAGGAATTGATCGTCACTGTCCTGTTCGCCGATGTGAAAGGATTCTCGTCGCTTTCCGAGCGCCTCTCGCCGCGTGAGGTGCAGGATTTGCTCAACGAGTATCTCCACGAGATGACTGAGGTGATTTTCCAGCATAACGGCACGCTCGACAAGTATATCGGCGATGGTATTATGGCGATCTTCGGCGCGCCGCAGGTGAACGAACGGCAGGATTATCGTGCAACCGCCATCGAAGCAGTCGATGCGGCGCTCGATATGATCGAAGCCCATCGCCGCCTGATCGAAAAACTCGAGCCGTCCAAGGCGTTCGATTTTCGCATCGGTATCAACACCGGTCCGGTGTATGCCGGGTTCTTCGGAACGCGGCAGCGCCTGGAGTATACTGTGATAGGGGACACGGTCAATACGGCATCGCGTCTCGAGAGTCGCGCCGACCTGAACTCGGTGCTGATCTCCGAGGCGACGCGCAATGCCATCGGCGATGCGTTCATTGTGCAGGAAATGGGCGATTACCAGTTGAAAGGCAAAGCCCAGCTGGTCCATACCTATAAGGTGATCGGGCGCGCCTTTCAACGTCGTCCACGCGCGACAGGTGTCTTCCACACACCCTGAAGCATCCCGATGGATGGTCATAGATGATGAGGGTTCGTATGCCCGTTGTGGTTGGCATTCGATTCAAGGACTCCGGCAAAACATACTATTTCGATCCGAATGGTCTGGAATCTTTGGCGCAGGGCGATTATGTGATCGTCGAGACGGTGCGCGGACCGGAAATGGCCAAGGTCGCCCACCCGCCGCGTCTGGTCGATCCGGAAGTGATTGTCGGTGAACTGAAGCCGGTGCTGCGTCGCGCTGAACTGGCTGACTTCGAGCGCCTGCGCCAGTTGAACAGTCGCCAGGATGAAGTACTCGCCCGTTGCGCTGAAAAGGTACAGGAGCACGGCTTGCCTATGCGCCTGGTGAAGGCGGAGTATTCGTTCGATGGCTCGCGGCTGACGTTCTACTTCACCGCCGAAAAACGGGTGGACTTCCGCGCTCTTGTGCGCGATCTGGCGCGCACCTTCCGCACGCGCATCGAACTGCGCCAGATTGGTCCGCGTGATGAGGCGAAACTCCTTGGCGGGATCGGTCCATGCGGTCGCCTGCTCTGCTGCGCGACATTCCTTCCCGATTATGCGCGGGTCTCGATCAAGATGGCAAAAGACCAGGACCTGCCGCTCAATCCGACCAAGATCAGCGGCGTATGCGGTCGCCTGCTCTGCTGCCTTTCGTATGAACATGAACAGTATGTGGCGGTCAAGAGCCGGATGCCGCGCAAAGGCGCATGGGTGCAGACGCCCGACGGTCCGGGGGAGGTGGTCGGGGTCAATGTTCTGCGCGAGACGGTCATCGTTGCGCTTGCCAGCACCGGTTTGCAGGAGGAGTTCTTGCCGGCGCACATCCAGGAAGCGACCCGCCACGTCGGTGATGTGGCGCGCAGCCGCAACGCCGAGGGGATTACGCCAGCCGCCAGAATGCGCGCCGAACGCCAGGAGCGTCGTGCCGACCAGGGACGTCCGAGCGAAAAACGGTTGCTGCGCGACTCGATCAACAATCCTGATGTTCTCGAGGCGCTGGCGTGGCTCGAAGAAGGCGTTGAGGATGCGCCGCTCGACTTGCTTGATGAGGAAGCGCTCAATCTGATCTCCGACGATCAACCAGCCCCGCGTTCCTCATCGGGTCGACCAACCGCTGAGCAGCACGCGAAGCGACCGCCTGATCGCGCGGATGATCTTGCCGCATTCCTCAGCCAAGAAACGCCCCAATCACCCGATCCATCGAAGCCTGCATCGCCGCAGCGCCCACGGCGACGACGGCGGCGCAATACCTGATGTCCGAGGAGCACTCCATGTATCGAGTCGGTATCATTGGCGCCGGTAGACCCTGGCGTTCCACCGGTGCGACCGGATTTGGCATGGCGCATATGCACGCTGAGGGGTACCGTGCATCGTCTGATGCCTGCCTGGTCGCAGTGGCAGACCTTAGTCTCGACAATGCGCGCGCATTTCAGCAACGACACAGTGTTGGCGCCGTGTATCAGGATTACCGCGCCATGCTGGCGCAGGAACGTCTCGACATTGTCAGCATCTGCACCTGGCCCCACCTGCATGCCGAAATGGTCATCGCCTGCGCCGAATCTGGTGTGCGCGCCGTTCATTGCGAAAAGCCGATGGCGCCGACCTTTGGCGAAGCGAAGCGTATGATCGTTGCGTGCGAAGCCAGCGGTACACAACTGACCTTCAACCATCAGCGGCGCTTCGGAGAGCCGTTTCGAGCGGCGCGTCATCTGGTGCGCGCCGGCGCTATCGGAATGCTGCGCCGGATGGAAGCGACCTGCAACGATCTGTTCGATTGGGGGACGCATTGGTTCGACATGCTCTTTTTCTTCAACGATGAAACGCCGGTTGAGTGGGTGATCGGTCAGATCGATACACGCGACTCCCGAACGATCTTCGGCGTCACGGTCGAAGGGCAGGGGGTCAGTCAGTTCCGGTTTCACAATGGGGTGATCGGGATGGTGTTGACCGGCGCAAGTGCGCCCGATTCGCTCATCATCAGGCTGTATGGTGATCGTGGCATGATCGAGATCGGTGGAAGCGATCAGGCGCCGTTGCGCCTCTGGAATGAACGTGCGCCTGGCTGGCAGACGATCGATGTGAGCGAAGGGTTGCACGATGCCATCTGTCATACCCGCGCCATCCGCGATCTGATCGACGCGCTGAGCGCCGGACGCGAGCCGGAACTTTCAGCGCGCCGCGCCTTGCGCGCCACCGAAGTGATCTTTGCCTCCTACGAGTCGAGCCGTCGTCGCGGGCGCGTTGATCTGCCGCTGACCATCGATGACTCGCCGCTTGCCGCAATGATGGCGCTTGATGGGAGCGCAACCGAAAGGACATGATCCGTGTATGCGCAACGAGTTGTCCCCGGCATGCGTGTCCGGCTCCACGATATCGATCCCGACGCCAACGGGGGATTGAACAAAGACGAAGGGCGGGCGCGCTTTGCGGAACTCAATGCTGAACTCGACGTGATGCAGGAGGAGTTGTACGCGGCTGGCATCCACGCACTGCTCCTCATTCTCCAGGGTATGGATACGGCGGGCAAGGACGGTGCGATCCGCAATGTGATGCTTAATCTCAATCCACAGGGTTGCCGTGTCGAGTCGTTCAAAGTTCCAACTGAAGAGGAACTGGCGCACGACTTTCTCTGGCGGGTGCACAGGGTCGTGCCGCGCAAAGGCATGGTTGGCGTCTTCAACCGCTCACACTATGAAGATGTGCTGGTGGTGCGCGTCCACTCGCTTGTTCCCGAATCGGTCTGGCGGGCGCGCTACGATCAGATCAATGCCTTCGAGCGCCTGCTTGCTGATACGGGGACGATTATCGTCAAATGTTTTCTGCACATAAGCAAAGAGGAGCAGGAACAGCGACTGCTAGCGCGTGAGAGGGACGTCTCAAAAGCCTGGAAACTGTCGGCTGGCGACTGGCGTGAACGCGCGTTTTGGGACGACTATATGGCGGCGTATGAAGAGGCGTTGACCCGTTGCAGCACCGATTATGCGCCATGGTACATCATCCCGGCGAACCGTAAATGGTACCGCGACCTGGCGATCAGCGAGGCGCTGGTCGAAACGCTGCGTCCCTACCGCGACGACTGGCGCCGCGCACTGGATGCGATGAGTCGCGCGCGGCGCGCCGAACTGGAGGCGTTTCGTGCCGAACAGCACGCGATGGAGGGACGCCCGCAGGGTGCTGGAGGCGTTTCACGCCGATGAAGGCGATGCCTGTCCGGATGCGCGCCGGGCGGATGCGGGAACAAAGAGTGCAGAAATCAGACTTCGATGGTCTTACGACTCAGCACGCCATGAACAGTACCGTAACCGACGAGCCATCCGTGCCACTGGCGCTGGCATCCGCGTCGCCGCGACGACGCGAGTTGCTGGCGTACCTGGGCGTTCCATTTCGGATCATCGCCACCGATGCCGAAGAGCACGATCATTTGCCGCCGCCGGCGATCGTCGCGGCGCTGCCGCCACTGGCATTACCATTGTTCGACCATCCGACGCTGCGCGCCTGGCGCAAAGCGCACGCCGCTTGCGCATCCGCGCCCGATAGTGTTATCATCGGCGCCGATACGATTGTGGCGCTGGAAGGGGATGTGTTGAACAAGCCCGTCGATCCCGACGATGCGCGCCGGATGCTGCGTCGTCTTTCGGGAAAGACCCATACGGTGTATACTGGTCTGGCAGTCATCGACGCCCGGCGCACCGATGCGCTGCCGCTCTTTGATCTCGTCGCCAGTCAGGTGACCATCGATACGCTGAGCGATGCCGACATTGCTGCTTATGTCGCCACCGGCGAGCCGCTCGACAAAGCCGGCGCCTACGGTATTCAGGATTTGGGGGGACGGTTGGTGCGTTCAGTGGTCGGCAGTTATACCTGTGTCGTCGGGCTGCCGCTGGTTGCGACCTGGCGCCTCCTTCGCGCGGCTGGAATGACCGGCTTGCGTGATCCGGCGGAGGGCTACCGGCGCTGGCTGCGCGATCGGGGAAAGGAGATACCGCCGTGTCCGCCAACCCTGCCGTGAAACTGCTGATCGTCGACGATCATCCGCTCTTTCGTCAGGGCGTGCGCGCGGCGCTCTCTATCTGCCGTGACATTGTTGTGGTCGGCGAAGCGTCATCCGGGGAAGATGCGCTGGAGTGGATGAATGCCGCTCCGCCGAACCTGGAACCCAATGCAGTGGTGGTCGATCTGAACCTGCCGGGGATGAATGGGCTGGAACTCACCCGCCAGTTGCGCCTTAACTATCCTGGCGTCGGCATCGTTGTGCTCAGTGTGTACGAAAGTGATGAGCAGGCATTCAATGCGCTACGCGCCGGCGCGTCGGCATATCGCTCGAAGGATGTGCATCCCGATGAGTTGGCGGACGTGCTCCGCCGTGTTGCGCGCGGCGAGTATGTGATCAACGATGTGGTGCTCGATGATCCGAAAGTCGCCGGGCGGGTGCTGTCGCAGTTTCGCAACCTTCCGCAGGATGTGACCAGCCTGCAAGAGATGGAGTTCCCGCTCTTTACTCCGTTGAGCGACCGCGAGATCGAAGTGCTCGAACGGATCGCCGCCGGCGGCAGCAATCGGGAGATCGCCGAAGCGCTGCACATCAGCACGCAGACGGTGAAAAACCATATTTCATCGATCCTGCGCAAACTCTC